>JANXAQ010000173.1 GCA_025062105.1 Thermoguttaceae bacterium | reverse complement strand
CATGGGCCTCCAGGCTTCCGGAGAAAACCGTTTTGAAAATTTTCTCCGGAAGGTTTTTAGACCACACAGCAAGTGTTTTCTTAACTTCTTAGCAATTAAAGAGTTAGAAATAAATATTATCTGTTCACTAGACTTTGAACTACTTTGCCTGGGCAGTTCCTTTCTTAGGGATGATCAGAGAAGGTTCCCCTTCCTCCAAACAGCTGACATGGCGCCCCAAATCCTTCCCTGAATGAACCAAGCTAACTTATTATCGCCCAATAGATTATCGAAAATGTTTCCTCCTGGAAATTTCGGTATTGGGGGATTGTTTTGGCTCCGATGGGCTGCAATAGGTTATCGGAAATTTGTAACACTTCAGCCGAATGAAGAAGCCGCTGTTGTCATCGGGTGCGAAAGCAGGGATCCAGCTGGAAAAATGGTTCGGTCGATCTGTGGATTCCTGCGTGCGCGGGAAGGACAAAGGGCCTTTTTCCGCCTAAAAACAAACGGTTACTTCAAACGGTTGAAGTATTACCCGAGATTTTTCCGGCCGGTTTGGCCGGTGGCTTTCCGGCTTGGGCTGCGGTAAACTAAGCTGTAAATCCCCCCCATTGTTCCGTGGAGCCTTGGGCTGCTGCCTCGCCGTGTTCCTCTGTTTCGGGCCGGCTCTGTTGAAAGGTTCTCCGTATCCTGGGGAGGTTTTGTCCATCTTGAGCGCTTTTGATCAGCTTTTGGTGGGTTTAGGCCTCCGACCGGAAAAGGTTTCAACAGAGCCTTTCGGACTGAGATGGTTTTCCAGCAGCCGCTGAGTTCCTTTCCAAAAGAGTCCCTCCCCGTCTCCCTGCCTTCAAGAGGAGTGGTCTGATGAAAAGAGCTTTGTGGATGTTGGCGCTGGGCGTGATAGGAATGATAGATTTCTTTTCCTTGCGCCCAGCCTGGGGGCAGGAGATTTCCGTCTGGGTGGTGGATCCGCACATAAAAGTATTCCGAGATAGCCTGCCGCCGTCTAGCCCGACAAAAGCAGAGGAGACGAGCAAGCCGGCTCAGCCAGGGCAGAAAGGCCCACCGTCGCACCCCGGCCAGCAGAGCAAACCGGACCAATCGGCGCAGGCAGGCTCGCCAGATCAAGCAGCGGTCCCAGCAATAGGTATGATTCAGCTTCGGGCGGCTCGTAATGAATATGAACCAGCCCAGATCGCTATCCGCTCTGCAAAACCTCTGCAAGGGGTTCGGGTGGAAGTAGGCCCTCTTCGGCACGAAGACGGCCAAAGTACCATCGGCTCGGAATATATTCGGTGGAACTTTGTCGGCTATATCCCCATTCCGAAAAATACGCCTCATGCCGAGGGACTTCAGATTCGGAAAGCGCCGTTTGATGTGCCAGATCCGCTTTTGGCCGACCGCTCCAAAGAGATCCCGGCCAACCAGACCCAGCCCGTTTGGATCACCATCTATGTTTCCAAGGAGGCCAAACCCGGCCTGTATCAGGGCCAAGTTAGTGTGATAGCCGGCCAGCTTCGGGCCGAAGTGCCAATTCGGCTTCAGGTCGATCCGTTCACCCTACCGGAGGATCGGCACCTTTGGGTTACCAACTGGTTCAATTTCTATAACATCGCCAAGGCCCATCAGGTAGAGGTTTGGTCTGAGGGGTTCTGGAAGGTCTTGGCCAAGTATGCCCAGAACATGGCCGAGCACCGGCAAAATGTGGTCCTAGTGCCCTGGACGCTCATTGAGGTGGTTCGGGAAGAAAACGGGCAATTGACGTTCGACTTTGCCCGTTTCGATCGCTTCGTGGAAGTATTCGAGAAGGCCGGCGTAGCGGGGCGACTGGAAATCAGCCATGTCGGCCACGGCGAAAAAGGTTGGGGCAGCAAGGTGGTCCTGAGCCGGGTTGCCGCCCTGGATCGTAAAACCGGCAGACGCATCCAGTTGGAGCCGCCGGACGGCCTTCGGCCGTTACTGGCCGCCTTGGAACAGCACCTGGCCCAGCGCGGTTGGCTGGAAAAGAGCATGATCCATGTGGCCGACGAGCCGATCCTGACGAATCTGGCCAGTTGGCAAGAAGCATCTGCTTTTGTTCACCAGGCTGCCCCACGCCTCCGCCGCATCGAAGCCATCGAAACCATTGACTGCTCCGGTTTCCTAGAAGTCTGGGTGCCGCAGCTTATCCATTTCGACCGGTGGCGAAGCGCCTATGAAACCCGCCGTGCCAACAACGAATTTTGGTACTACATCTGCTGCAATCCTCATGGCAGCCATTATCCGAACCGATTCCTGGATTATCCGTTAACCGCGGTGCGGGTGCTGCATTGGATCAACTTTACCGAACGGCTGGTAGGATATTTGCACTGGGGTTGGAACTTCTGGGGCAAAGATCCGTTCGGCCCGCCCAGCCAAGAGCTTCCGCCAGGCGATACCCATGTGGTCTATCCTGGTCCGGAAGGCCCGCTGAATAGCCTCCGGTGGGAAATCCAGCGGGAAAGCCTGGAAGACTTTGAATACCTCCAGCTATTGGCCGACAAAACAGCCAAGCTCCGCCAACAACTAGGCCAAAAGGCCGACTGGCTCCAACCAGAACGCACCGCTCTGGAATTGGCCAGGCAGGTGGTACCAGCTATCACTCAGTGGGAGCGGGACCCGGCCAAGATCATGGCCGTCCGGGCCCAAGTGGCCGACGAAATCCTTGCCCTCGATCGGCCCCCGCTTCTTTTGGTGCAAGTGGAGCCGCCGGCCGGCAGCACCCTCTACGGCGAACCGATTGCCCTGGAAGTGCTGGGCCTTACCGAACCGGGCGCAGAGGTGAAAGTCAACGGCCAACGGGTGGAAGTTGGGCCAGACGGCCGTTTTCTTGCCCGCCCCCTGCCACTTCGACCCACCGGACACTTGCGTATCGAAGCCCACCACCAAGGCAAAACCAAAACCATCGTCAAACAGTTCATTCTCCGACCGTGAGCCGAAGGCGGTATTGGGTAGGTAGTGGGAGGGCGGAGGCTGGAAGGCGGATGGCAGAAGGCAGAGGGCAGTAGGGAGTAGGGGGTGGGGGGTAGAGAGTGGGGGGAGGGCCGATGGCAGAAGGCAGAGGGCGGATGGGAGTTGAAAGTTGGGGGGTAGGGAGTGGGGAGTAGGGATTTGGGCGGATGGCCGACAGGCCAAGGCAGATTCCTAAGCCGCCACCGTTAGGCACCGGCCTTTTTGGGAGGGCAGACATCCCCTCCCCGGAGCATTAGTATCTAGGAACCTCTGCATAATTCAAGGGGGATATTTTGATACCATCATTTTGGCTGTCCTTCCTCTAACCCCACATATAGAGCTCGAGCATTGCTAGCATCCAATAGATAGTAGGTGTTCGGATAGAAGAACCCCACGGCTATAGAATCAAAAGTCCAAAAAATTCCCTACATGTTCAGGATTTTGCAGAGGTTCCTCTACATAACGGCTTTCTCCTACAAGATTGTGGCCTTGGCAACAGTTTACCCCAACATATGGTGGGTCTGGAAAAGATCTGTAAATACCAATGCCCCCCGAGGGAATTAGAGGTCGGCAAGGTTACATAGGGAGTGAAGGATGTGGCCGAGACACCTCCGCTTCTAAGGGGGAGCCACTGCACTGCGTTAGGGAGCGGCCTTTCTTGGACTGGATGGGACAGACGGCATGTTCGTGCTCCCAGGGAGCGGAAATCGGAAAGCCAGAACCTATCCTCCTATGGTTTGAGGCTCGGCAGAAATGCTGCAAAAGGGGAAATCCGATGCTCCGCTTAGATCGGCGAAGATGGTTGAAGACGATTGGGCTGGGGGTAACTGCTGGGATGGCGGGGGAGGCTAACAGAGCGTACCTTCAGGCAGCGGAATCTGCCGGACTGTTTGGGCCGCAAAAGACTCAGCCGGTGGGAAAGGCCGCCGGTTCTGATCGGCCCAAACGCCGGTTCCGCTCCGCCCTGCACTGCTCGGCCTTGGGCATCCCCGCTGATCAACAACAGGCTATCCGATATGCCAAGCAGTTCGGTTTCGAGGCGGTCGAACCGTTGCCGGATTATCTGCGCCGATTGTCCGAGGCCCAGTTGGCCGAGCTTCGAGGCCACCTCCAACAGGCCGGTCTAACCTGGTCAGCAGCCAATCTGCCAGTGCAGTTCCGGGAGTCCGAGGAGCAATTTATCGCCGGTCTGAAAACACTGCCGGAATATGCCCGGGCCTGCCAGCGGGCAGGCGTCCAGCGGATGGGGACTTATCTGCGGCCTTGCCATCCGGAACGCACTTACTTAGAGAACTTTCGGCTTCATGTATGTCGGCTTCGGGCAGTGGCGGAGATTCTGGGCCAACACGGCCTCCGATTGGGGTTGGAATATGTAGGTCCGAAAACCTCCTGGACGGCTGCCCGATTCCCCTTCATCCATACCATGCGGGAGATGAAAGAACTGATTGCCGAAATTAACCACCCGGCGGTGGGGTTGCTGTTGGACAGTTGGCATTGGTACACAGCGGGTGAAACGGTGGAGGATATCCTTCGGCTTCAGGCCGAGGAAGTGGTCCTGGTCCACCTGAATGATGCTCCGGCCGGGGTGCCCATAGATCAACAGCGAGATTCTGTCCGGCAATTGCCCCTGGCTACCGGGGTGATTGATTTGAGGGGTTTTTTGACAGCGTTGGTGAAAATTGGTTTTGACGGTCCGGCCCTGATTGAGCCGTTTTATCCAGCTTTGCGGGAAATGCCGCCGGAAAAGGCCTTGGCCATAGTAGCCGAAGCCATGCGAAAATGCCTGGCCCTGGCCGAAGGGGAACTTTGAGTACACAATCCGACCTCTGCTACATTTTGACAGAAGCCTCCTCTGCAAAATCCTGAACATCAAGTGAACTTTAGGAACCTTTGATTCGGTAGAAGAACCTCTGCAAAATTCGGAACATAGAGGGAACCTTATGAACTTTTGATTCTATAGCGGCTGGTTCTTCTATCCGAACCTCTACTATTTATTGGGTGTGAGCAATGCTAGTCAGTTCGAGGGAGGATAAGCCAATATGATATAAAAAGATGCCCCTCGATTATCCAGAGGTTCCCAGAGATTGCCCCATTTCATTTAAAGACCCACTGTATGAGTTGCTAGCAGTCTAGCAACCTATATATTGGTAAAAGGTAGGGGCACCAAAATAGTGCCAGAATCTGTCTCCTTTTGAATTAGCAGAGGTTGCAGAACTTGTTGGGTAGATGGGGTGATTTTAAAGGAAGATTTTTTGATGGGTGGATATGAGACTTTTGGTGGAAAGAGCTGTTTGGTTTGAAGCGTTTTAGGAAGATTTTGGACAGTCCTCCCCCACCTCGAGTTTTTTCATTTGTAAAACTTTCAGCCGAATGGATTCCCTGGATTGGGAGGAGCCGTTGATAAGAGTTAGTTTCTCAAATTGCCTAAAGTTCCTTTTTCTAAATTACCCATTTTATCCAATATAGTGGGTTCCGAAGCGGTTATTCCACTCAGCCGAAGTGCCACTGGATTTTTTAGCTCGACTTTTGCCATTTTCAGGCTCCTGCCGAAGGGGGAAAGTTCTAACCCCCTGAAATTATCGGACTTGGGAAAATGTGTGAAGAAACAGAGGATTCGTCCTAACTCTTAGAGTCAAAACAAGTTAGGGAATATGGCAAAAGTCGAGTTTAAGTCCCCCTATTGAAAACCTGGAAAGGCTAAGTTTTATTTGAAGAATGAGAGGGGAGTCTCTTTACTACCCAATTGGGTGGTTTAGGTATAATTCCTTAGTAGCATATTTTAAAAGCGGTTTTCTTTTATAATTTTGAATTATTTGGGAGGGTTGGTAGGATTATTTAGAGGGAAGGAGCGAAAACCAAAGGAAACCCCTAGTCAGAAAAACCTGCCGGAATATCCCAGGCGCCTGGAGGACCAGGCTGCAGAAGGAGGATTGCCATTGGAATGTCTTTTACTTTGGCAATGACCAGGAGGAGCCTATTGGAATCCATGAGCAACAGGTTAGCAATTGTGGGTGCTCCGGGAAAGAGGATAAGGATAGCTTGAGGCGTGTTATGTGAGGCTCCGCACAGGGAGTAGCCTAGGCTGGCATGAGTGAGTCGATTATTGCGGTTGGGGATACGAAGTCGCTATTAGTGTTGTTTGGGACCTATGATCAACATCTCCGAAAGATTCGGAGGGCGTTGGGGGTTAGCATTTCGGCTCGTGAGGGTCGGATTCATGTCCGGGGCAGTCATGAGGCGGTAACCTCAGCCACGCTGGTCCTGGAGGAGCTGCAGGCCCAGGTGGAACAACGTGGGGTCCTTTCGGCTGAGGATGTGGATCGGGTTTTATACCGCTATCAGCGCAAGGACCGCTTTCCGGTAGCTAGCGAACCGGTGGAAGTATTTGGTGGCCGGATGGTTCGGCCCCGTTCTGCAGGCCAGGCCCAGTATTTAGAGGCGATTCGGCAACATTCGATTGTGTTTTGTATTGGGCCTGCTGGGACTGGAAAGACCTATTTGGCAGTAGCTATGGCCGTGGCCGCCCTCAAAGAAGGTCTGGTGCGAAAATTGGTTCTGGTTCGGCCGGCGGTGGAAGCGGGCGAAAGTTTGGGTTATTTACCTGGCGATTTGGAAGCGAAGATCCATCCGTATCTTCGGCCGCTGTTTGACGCCCTGCGGGAGATGATGGATGTGGACCTGATCCAACGCTATAAGGATCAGGAGTTAATCGAGGTGCTACCTTTGGCCTACATGCGGGGCCGAACGCTTAGCCAGGCGTTTATGATCTTGGACGAAGCACAGAATACCACGATTGGCCAGATGAAAATGTTTTTAACCCGGATGGGGCAAGGCTCGAAAATCGTTATCTGTGGCGATGTGACGCAGGTGGATCTTCCGCCGCAGACTCGGAGCGGACTGGTGGATGCGATTGTGCGGCTTAAGGAAATCGAAGGCATTGCGGTGGTGCAACTGGGCGGGGAGGATATTGTGCGGCATCCGTTGGTCCAGCAGATTGTGGAAGCCTATGCTGAGCCGGGCAAAAAGCCTTTGGAGCTTTAGCTCGACTTTTGCCATTTTTCCTAACTGCTTTTTCCCATAGGTATGAGGAACTCCCTTCGATTCACTGCATTTGCTCAATCCAATGGGGAAGCAGTTAGCATATGCCCCTTGGGGGAAGCGGAAAATGGCAAAAGTCGAGTTGAGAGCTTCTAACAAAATGAGTTTTTCCCCAATGCCCCCTAGGGGGTGGCACCTTAGGACCACCTGGTACATCTTCATTTTGTTAGAGGTTCTTGGTGGGTTTTTTGATCCGGGTGGTTGTTGGTGGGGGATTAGGTGGGTGATTCACCCAGGGCTATATGTCCAGCAGTGGTAGTAAACGGACACGGCTAGAGCGGGTAGCTGCTTTAGAGCTGCCGCCATCGCATTGGCGGCGGATGTTGGAGGTGGTGGGCCATCGGCAGATCTGGAGCCGACTGCTTTTGGCCTTTGGCTTGGCGGTGCTTCTGTGTGTGGTGGTCCGAGGCTGGGCCCCGCCGTTTGAGTTTCGGGTGGGCGAGGCGCCTAGCCGGACTGTGGTCGCTCGGGTCAGTTTTGAGGATCCTTTAGAAAGCCAACGTCGGCGGGAATGGATCCTTCGGCAGGTTGCATGGGTTTATGTTCATCATCCCTCTGGCTTAGCCGCCATCCAGCAGGAGTGGGAGCAACTGCTTCGAGCAATTCAGGAGGGAATGGCTGATACAGATCATACATTCGGGTTCTCTGGGCATACCCCGGATTCGGCCCGAATGCAACAATATTTCGAAGCCTTTCGGCTAGCGGTGCTCGGCTCTCCGGGAGCAGAAGAACTAAAAACCATCCTCGCCGACCTCCTGGCCCCTTACCAAAAAAGCGGACTTCTGCTGCATCCTCTTTCCAAAGAGTCCGGCGGCCATCCAGACGAAATTGTTGTCTATCCAGTGGGCCGGCCGGAACTAAAACGGCGGGTCAAAATTACACAGATCTGGCTTCAGAATCCCGAGCCCCTCCAGCGACAACTGGAACAACGTCTGGCCATGGCCCCGGATGCGGCCGTCTGGATGACTCATTGGCTGTGGGATCGCCTTCAGCGCTTAGGCACTACGCTGGACTGGGATAAACAGGCCACCGAACAGGCGCAACAAGAAGCCCTGGAACAAGCTGGGTCGTTTCAAGCCCTTTGGCGAGAGGGGCTGGTGCTAGCTAAGGCCGGGCAGCCCTTGTCTGCTCAGCAACTGCGTCTGCTCCGGTTGGAACATGAAGCCTTCCTGCAGCAGCGCTCCTGGACGGAGGCCCTTTTGCGGGCAATCGCCGTTACTGGGTTGCTGTTTGCCGCCTTAGTGGCCTGTGGAGTCTATTTGTTCTATAAGAAAAGAAGTTTACTAAAGGACCTCCGCCGCTTAGGCGTGCTGGCTGCCCTGATGGTAGGCACGATCCTGCTGATGCAACTGGCTGCCGCAGATCCTTGGCGAGCGGAACTGTTGCCGATGCTCGTTTTTGCTCAGATGGTGGCCATTGCCTACGGACCAGAATTGGCTTTGCTTTTAAGTGGCGTGGTCAGCTTGGTAGTAGGGCTTGGGTTGGGCAATACGTTGGGGGGAATGTTGGTTTGGTTGGGTTCTTCGGCCACCGCCGTCATCCAGACAAAACGCATCCGCACCCGAACCAAACCGATTTATATCGGAATAACGACCGGTGGAGTGGCAGTGGCTTTGGAACTGGTAGTACAGGTGGTGCAAAATCAGCCCGTCTGGGAAACGTTTATTTGGAAAGGAGGCCTTCCGTGGGTATGGGCAGTTGCGGCTGGCTTTTTAATGAGCGGGATATTGCCTTTTGTGGAAAAAGCCTTCGGCGTGTTGACGGATATTAGTCTGCTGGAACTAACTGATTTGCAGCATCCGCTTTTGCAGGAGTTGGTGCGTCGGGCCCCAAGTACCTACAACCATTCTGTGACGGTGGGCACCTTGGCCGAGGCGGCTGCCAACGCCATCGGCGCCCGAGGTCTGCTGGTCCGGGCCGGAGCCTATTTCCACGACATCGGCAAAATGCTGAATCCTGGTTATTTCACCGAAAACCAGCCGCCCGACGAAGATCATCACGCCTCCTTGGCCCCCACAGTCAGCAGCTTGGTCATTATCGCCCATGTCAAAGACGGGGCCGATCTGGCACGTCAACATCATCTGCCTCAACCAATTATCGACTTCATCTGCCAACATCATGGCACCACTCGAGTAGAATATTTCTACGCCCGGGCTACTGAGCAGAGCCAAAATGAGAACAACGGTAAAAACGGCTCTTCGGTCGATGAAAGCGCCTACCGCTATCCCGGCCCAAAACCGCAGACCAAAGAGGCTTGTGTTCTTATGTTGGCCGATGCCGTGGAGGGTGCCTGCCGAAGCTTGGTGGATCCGACGCCAGGTCGGCTCCAAAACGTCGTCCAGCAAATTACCGAACGCCGCCTGGAAGATGGCCAGTTCGACGAAAGTGATCTAACACTTCGGGAACTCCGCATCATCCAGGACAGCCTCATAAAATCCCTCATTGCCATCTACCATACCCGAATCAAATATCCCGAACCCAAACCGGTATAAGCGGATTGCTCAGGCCCAATAGACTAGCTGCCACCCTAAAAGCTTCTACCAAAATGACTTCTTCTCCTATCTCCTGAAGAGGGTAGATAGGATCGGTTGCGGCTGAAATTTTGTGGGTTAATTGGGCAACATAGGCAATATAGAGAAATAGGCTTCGGCCACCGGCAAACCTGCTTTACACAGCCGCACCTAACCTATAGTCTCGCTGTTATACACATCTTTGGAATGGATTCACCCTCACTGCAGCAGCAAACGATTGCCCCAATCAGGGGGATAAATCAACCTTTCAAAATAAGCCAAAGGTTACTTTGGATACATTGGACAATTTGGGAAAAATCATTTAGAAAATCAGCAGATCTTTAGTTTCAGAAAAAGGTTTATCTATATTTTTTTATTTGATCCATTCTGTGTTGTTCAACGAGTTTTTCTGCTTTGCCTAAAGTGACAGCCGAGCGTCTGAACTTTAACTTGTGTATAACAGCGAGCCCGACATATAGGGATCTAAACTCCTTCGTCCGACTCCTGGGCTCTACAGTACGGAGACTGTTGGACTGGGGGAGCTACCACGGGAAGCAATGATTCGAGGGGCAACCTATCTTCGTCAAATCCTCTAAACGGAGCACAAAAAATCAGTCACACCCATAGAATCTCAGAACCATCTGGAGTTTCATTTTAATCGAGGCTGGCTCTGCTGAACCCCTTTCCGGTCCGAGGCCTAAACCAACCAAACCTGAAGCAAAACCGACCAGTATGGGCAAAACCCCCCCAGACTGCGGGCAACCTCTCCACAGAGCCACAACCTCTTAGTGGCTGTCCGAAAAAGCATTTCTATGATGAAAGGGGGTTTCCTTCCTCAATGCCCGAGAATCCCCAAAATTCCTGTTTTTAAGGAGTCCGGAGGATAGAAGCCGGTCGGCCAAAACCCATTGGAAACCAGCCAAATCTTCATTCTAGAAAAGCCTCTTAGCTCGATTCTTGCCAATTTTTGCAACTCCTTTTAGTTCAAGATCTTCGGTTTTCAGGATTCTTTGTTCCGTAAATTTCCTAACTCCAAGATTTTCAAAGGGTTAGAACATCCCACGGAGCCTCCAATCTGGAAATTGGCAAAAATCGAGCTTAGTGGCTGTCTGAAAATTAAGGCATGCAGTGGTTTGCCAGGACACCTCAGGATATGGCCCTTGCAGCAAACCGTATAAAACACGGTTCCATTCCCATCGGCGCCAAATGATTCTCCCTACTTTTTAAGCCTATAAATGCCTTTTTCAGACAGAGTTTTAGATCCCCTTTTGCCATTTTTCTTAACTTGTTTTGTCTCCAAGAGTTACCACGAACCGCCCTTTTGTTCACACAATTTCCCAACTCCAATAGCTTCAAGGAGTTAGAACTTTCCCATTTCGGCACATGGCTAAAAATGGCAAAACTCGGGTTAGATGGCTCGAACAAAAGGGGGGTAGGACCTCCTGGGACAAACCAAACAAATTAGGAAAAATGGCTAAAGTCGCGGTAAAAAGTTTCGCCCCCAAAAGCTGCTCTGGCACCCATAGAGGTGACGGTACGTTGATCTAGATACTGTCGGCAAAGGTTCGCTCGAGAAAGGCCCCCCTGTGATTTCGGTAGCGGTAGTGGATCAGCAGTCGTATGTTCGGCTTGCGAAAAGTAAAATTAAGCAAGCAGTGCAAGTGGCCTTAGAGTCAGCTGGAGTGCATCGGGCCCGGATCTGTGTGGCGATGATCGACGATGAGCAGATTCGGCGATTGAACCGTCAATTTCTAGGGGAAGATGAGCCGACCGATGTGTTGAGTTTTCCCATGGGCTGCTCCGCAGAGGGTTTGGAGGGAGAGATTGTGGTCAGCGGCGAGCGGGCGGCCGCTGTGGCATCGCAGTACGGCTGGACAGCCGAACAAGAACTACTGCTGTATATCATTCATGGGGCTTTGCACTTGGCAGGTTTTCAGGACGCCTCCGGTGCCCAGCGGCGGCGGATGCGTCGACAAGAGGCGCTGTGTTTACGTCGGCTGGGCCTCGAGCCGCCCAGCAAATCTCCCACCAACCGACGTACTCCACCTACAGCTCGGTCCAAGCCCTCTGGTTGTCCGAAACCCAATCCCGGAAGGTAACTGGCGATGTGGTGGCTGGCCCTCGGAGCTTGGATCCTGACGGCCTTCAGCGCAACGGCCGCCCGATGTCTGGATCAGTTTTCGCGAAGCCAACTTCAGCAGATCTGCCAGCGGCGGCAGTCGCTGGATCGGCTGGCGGTCATCCTACGCCGTTATGACGAAGTCCGCTTAGGCATGGAAGCCTGGCAGGTGCTGGGCAGTGGGCTATTTTTGATATTCGTTCTCTGGGTTTGGCTTACTGGGATCGGCCAGGCCAATTTTTCTGTAGGGCGGGCCATTGGGATCGGCTTTACCGTCCTGGTGGCCTTGTGGGCGGCCGTCATTTGGATCCCCTCGGCCCTGGCCCAATTGGTAGCCGCCTCCCTGGTGTATTTCCTCTGGCCATTTTGGCAGCTGCTGGCCCGCTTGATGCTGCCGGCTATCGCAGGGGCTCGCTTCCTAAACGTCCTGCTACACCGCTTGGCAGGCCAACCAGAACCTCTACCCAATGAAAATGCCTTCGAACAAGAAATCCGTACCATCGTCTCCGAAGGCCATCGGGTAGGTCTGCTGGAAGAAGACGCCCGCGAAATGATCGAAAGCGTTATCCGCCTCAGCGACGTGCAAGTTTCCCAAATCATGGTCCCCCGTACCGATATGGTCTCCATTCCCCTCAGCCTCTCTTGGCCAGAAATGCTCCAACAGGTCATCGCTTCCGAACATACTCGAATTCCTGTCTATGACAAAAATCGCGACGATATTGTCGGCATCCTTCATGCCAAGGACCTTTTGCCGGAATTGGCTAAACCGGCCAATCAGCCCCGTCGGCCTTGGACCGAACTGTTACGCAAACCCTACTTTGTCCCGGAAACCAAACCCGTGGATGTGCTGCTAGAGGAGTTCCAGCGGACCCGAAACCATATGGCTGTCGTCTTGGATGAATATGGTGGAGTGGCCGGCATTGTAACCTTGGAAGATATCTTAGAAGAGATCGTCGGAGAAATTCAGGACGAATATGACCGAGAACAACCGGAAGAGGAGCCCCACCAGGTGGCTCCGGGGGTAGTGGAGGTGTCGGCCCGAATGCATATTGAAAAACTCAACGAACAGCTTCATCTGGGGCTGCCCGAGGACGCCGACTATGATACCATTGGCGGCTTTGTGTTCAGCGAGCTTGGTCATGTGCCGGTCCCGGGTGAGTCCCTTTGTTGGAATCATCTGCGGATTACGGTGCTAGCGGCCACCCGCCGGCGGATTGAACGGCTTCGAATTGAAGATCTGCGGATTTCTGACCACCCGATCAGTCCGGCGGAATAGAGTTTTCTCCGATTAGCAAGGTTTTCAGAACCAGGGCGTGTGGCTGAAATTTTATGTGTTTAACTGGGCAAGATGGGTAATATAGACAAAATAGGCCTTACCCCCGGCAAACTACCTTTCCGCAGCACCTATCCATAGAACAAACCTTTTTACTTCCCCTTTTTCCTTCCAACATATAAGGGCCTGATCTCCTTCGCCAGACTCCGAACTCCTATAGTACAAAAGCTCGTTGAACAACACAGAATAGATAAAATAGGCGATATAGACAGCGAGTTTCTGAAGCCATGCCCTTCCTGATGTTCCAACTGATCTTTTCTAAAGTTATGCAATTTCTCCAAAGTAGCAATTAGCTTCTTTCGAAAGATTCTGTTTCCCCCTATGTGTGGTAATTATTTCCTCCGATTGGGATAGTCAATCCATCCCAGCACATACCAGCTATGTGTGGAAAGAACTCGGTGAACGAGACTTGCCGGTTACGGTCGAGAAAAAACAAACTTGTTTGACCCTTTCTGCAGGCGTAGCCTTACCGTTCTTGTAAGCAGCTGGCAGAGGGGGGCAACTGGAGGCTCTGTTGATTCGGGTTAACTTCGTCGGTTTTTATTCATAGCCCGGCTTTAAGTGTGTTGAAGGAAAAAATAGTCTAATGGACTGGAGTGCCCGGCACTTTCCATATCCTTGTTAGAGTGCGAAGTACTGGCAATCTAGATAGAATAACAAAAATTCAAGTTTTGAGCTGTTTTGTGAAAGTAGAGAAAACAAAACGAACGGATAACCTACATAGAGATTTGTTGTGAATAGGTCTTCCAGTGCCTGCCGAACATGCTACTGCCTTGGTTTTACGGTGTGTAGATTTCAGTGAAAGTAGCCTGGTGGTTACTCTGTTTACCCGAGAGTTTGGCAAAATTGAGGCTTTAGCCAAGGGCGCTAAAAGGCTTAAAAATCCGTTCGACTCTGCTCTTGACCTAATGAGCCTGTGTCGCATAGTCTTTCTGCGTAAATCTAGCGAAGCGCTGGACTTGGTAACCGAGGCGAAATTGTTACGTCGGTTTCGTTGCCCTGGATGGGATTTGGCCCCTTTATATGCGGGTTATTATGTGGTGGAACTGTTGCGGGATTTGACTGCCCGATATGACCCGCTGCCGGAGCTTTTCGACTTGGCCGATTCGGCCTTGCAAGGCCTTAGCCTGGGAGAACCTGTCTGGCGTTGGGTGTTCCGATGGGAATTAGGAGCGCTTCGACTGTTGGGCCATCTTCCATCGTGGGAGAGCTGTGTAATTTGCGGCAAACCGATCCAGGGGTCCCTGCGAGTGGCTTTTAGAGCCGTGGAAGGAGGAGTAGTCTGCCAACCATGCCAAAAGGCCCACCCAGCACCGGCCCCTACGTTGATGGTCGATCAAGGGCTGCTGCGGAGCATGGCGGTTTTAGCCGAGCCAGCCCACCCAGCCGCCGATCGGCTCGAAATGGACCCGGTGCACCGAACCCAACTGCGCCATTTACTAGATTTGGTCATCGGCACCCTTCTGGGCCGACAGCCCCGAATGCACCCCTATTTGCCTGGTTTAATGCAGGAGCCCCAACGTCGCAAAACTCCCGCTCCATCCCCCGAGCGCCACCTGCCGGTAGCTCCGGCTGGTCCGCCTCCGGCAGCCTCCGGCCCGAAACCCCCCGAAGACGAAAAACCCAGTTCGTAACCTTGCTAAAAAGAAGCGTCCGCTGGAAGGAATCTGCGTATCGGTTTTCATTGTCAAGCTCGACTTTTGCCATTTTTGGCCTCCTGCCAAAGAGGAAACCTCTAACTCCATGGTATTAGTGGAGGGAAACTCGCAAAATCCTAACATATAGTGAACTTTATGAACTTTTGATTTTATAGCCATTCGGTTCTCCTACCCGACCCCCCCACTATGTAGTGCTTGCAATCTATATGTTGGTTTCAGGGAAAAGTAAGCGACCATGGTAAAAGCTATTCCCCTTAAATTGGGCAGACGTTTCGGATTTAGATTCCTGGAATTATTGGATTTCGGCTTTTGTCATTTTGGGCCTGCTACGGGAAGGGAAAAACTCTAACTTCTTGTAACTATTTGAGTTAGCAAATTGGGTGAACAAAAAGAGGTTTCGTCGTAACTACTGGAGACAAAAGCAGTTAGGCAAAATGGCAAAAGTCGAGTGGATGGAACCCCTGCAAAATCCGAAACGTGTTGTAGACTTAATAAACTTTTGATTATATACCGTTCGGCCTTCTATCCGATGCCTACCATCTGTTGGGTGCTAGCAATGCTAGCAGCCATGGATATTGCCGCAAGGTGGATAAGCCAACATGGTATAAACTCGACTTTTGCCAATTTTGTCTTCTGCCGAAATGGGAAAGTGCTAACTCTTTGAAATTATTGACCTTAGGAAATTATGTAAGCAAAAGGCGGGTTTGCTGCAACCTCTGGTGTCAAAACAAGTTAGGAAAAATGGCCAAAGTCCAGATAAAAACATCCCCTTGCAATTCGGTAGAGGTTCGTGGATTTAGAAAATTGTATGGGCAAAGGAGGGCGCCCTAACTCTCAGCAACAAAACAAGTTAGGGAAAATAGCCTAAATCAAGCTAATAGCTCCTCCCGAGGGAATACAAATGGGCAAAGGAACCGTTGGAAAATCCTGACCTAGTGAACTTTGGGAACCTTTAGTTCGCTAGGGATTGCCCTTTTCATTCAGAGGCCTATTCTATGACGGTTGCTAGGACTACTAATCAGCTTATCGATGAGGTTGGAGGATGGGGTGGGCACCCAAATGATGCCGAAATATCTTTTTGAATGATGGATAGGATCCAAAAACTGGAACAAAGGTTTTCTGGTGCCAAAATACCTCATCCCTCCTACCAACCTAGGCCACACACCGGTTTTCCCCCGCACAAGGACGTGCCCAATGCCAAGGCAGGGATGGAAACAGACAGTAGGAATGGTTTTGGTAGGGCTGACACTCAGCGCCTGCCAAGTGCCGGGGGTCCCAGACCATGTAAAAAATAATCCTTATTTTCGTTCTCGAGGGGATGAGGGCGGTTGGCTGTGGGAGAAACTCATGGGTCAGGATAAAACTTCCTCCCACCCACAGGCTTCCGCCGGTCCCGATTCCTCCACTGATTCCGAGCAGCCAATTTATCCTTCTACCACACCGATTGGGGAAAATTTGGAACAGGCCCTCCAAAAAGAACAAGCCGAACAAAAAAAGAAACACTGGTTCGATCTTTCTGCTCTGGCGCCGGAAAAGCTCTACGGCAAAGCCAAAGAGGCCGTCGGCCTAGGACCGGACGAAAACCTAGCTCGTCAACTCTTTGCCGAGGCAACAGAGTTGTATCGGCAGGGCCGATATGCCGAGGCGGCGGACAAATTTCGTCAGGCGGCATTCCGTTGGCCCGATTCGCCGTTGGAAGAAGACGCTCTTTTCTATCGGGCCGAAAGTCTCTTTTTTGCTGAAAAATACTCCGCCGCCTATGACGTCTTCGATCAACTGCTGAAGAAATACGAAAATTCTCGGTATCTGGAACGGGCGGTACGTCGGCAATTTGCCATCGGGCGCTATTGGGAACAGATGGCGCAGGCCCATCCTCGGTGGCCGATCGTACCGAACCTAACTGACCGGACCCAGCCGGTCTTCGACACCTGGGGCCATGCCATCAAGGCCTATGAGACCGTGCGGCTGCATGATCCCACTGGTCCGCTGGCCGACGACGCCCTCATGGCCGCTGGCAACGCTTATTTCGTCAAAGGTCGCTACGAAGACGCCGCCTATCAGTACGACCTACTCCGTAAAGAATATCCCCAAAGCGAACATCAATACCAGGCCCATCAGCTTGGCATGAAAGCCAAACAACTGATGTATCAAGGGCCCCTGTATGATGGCACTCCGTTGAAGGAAGCGGCAGAATTGGCAGATGCCTGCCTAAGGCTCTTTCCTAAAGCGCCGCCGGAAGAACGCCAACGTCTGCTGGAGGAGAAAAACCGGATCGTCGAGCAATTGGCCGAGCGGGAATGGGCCATGGCCCAATACTACGAAAAAAAACGCCTCTACGGCGCTGCTAGGATGTACTACCGCAGTTTGATCGAAAACCCTCAGTTTGCCCGCACCAAGTATGTGCCCCTGGCCCAACAGCGCCTGGCACAAATCCAGGATAAACCCGATCGGCCCCCGGATTACTTCGGCTGGCTAGATCGGATCTTCCCGAAAGGGAAATAGGCCATGAAGGTTCGGCTTAATATAAATAGGTTCCGTATCGTCGGGCAAAAAACGTCAACCAATATCAGTTGCTCAATCCTGCGCCGGCATAGGGCGGTCTTTGGTCGTTGGCTAGAGCACATCCTGAAACAGGATTTTACCGATTTCCGACGGGTTCTCGGGCGGATCGGTCCGCATGGGAACCCTCGGCAAAATAGGGGTTTTGGGCATTTGGTACCTCCCAGGCACTCGTCTGCCTGCAAGCAGGAAAAAACTCTTCCGCCCAGACTCTTCGCCCCATTGAGAGGGAATGGTCCAACCTCTCTGCCTAAGCGGCAGGTGGCTCGCATAAGAAAAACCCCACCAGCAGACAAGGCCTTTTTTCTTCCCCCAGACACCCTCGCTTGCTGCCGGAACCTGCTTCAACAGAAAAAAAACGATTCCTCCCCTTTGGATGCCGGATGTCGAAGGACCTTTTGTTTCTTAGTTGGCAGTTTACTTGGGATACTGGTATGGATGTGCCTGGGCTGTGCGGGGTATCGCGTAGGAAATGTAACTTTGTACAATCCAGAGATCCGTACGATCTATGTGCCGGTATTCGATTCGGATAGCTACCGACGATATCTTGGGGAACAATTGACCGAGGCGGTGATTAAAGAAATTGAACTGCGCACGCCTTACAAGGTAGTCGGGCGCCCGCCGGCCGATAGCATCCTGACCGGCCGTATTGTCGAAGAGGGCCGAAGCACTGTGATCCCTAGCCGGGTTGGCGGTCCTAGACAAAGCACCGTACGCCTAGTGGTCGAAGTGGCTTGGCTTGATAACCGGGGCAATCTGCTAGGAGAGTCCGGCCCCATCCCGCTACCCACCGGGACCGAGATGATCACTGAAACTGTAGAAATGTTCCCAGAATACGGGCAGTCCACTACTACGGCCTATCAGCAACTCTTCCAGCGGGTGGCCCAGCAGATTGTTGGCATGATGGAGCAGCCGTGGTAAAAACGGCTTCTCAGCTCGACTTTTGCCATTTTTGGCTTCGCCCTGGCAGAGGGCTGTTCTAACTCCTTGTAACTATTGGATTTAGGAAATTGGGTGAACAAAGGGGAGTTTCCTCGTAACTGTCAGCAGTAAAATCAGTTAGGGAAAATGGCAAAAGTCGAGCTCAGAGGCCCTCCTAAAATCAGAGGCTCTCCTAAAATGGGAATTTGGCTGGTTTCCCATGGGTTTTGGCCGACCGGCTCCTACCCGCTAGACTCCTTAAAAACAGGAATTTTGGGGATTCTCGGGCATTGAGAAAGGAAACCTCCTTTCATCATAGAACATGCTTTTTCGGACAGCCTCGAAGCTCGAATTTTGCCATTTTCTAGGAAGGCAGCTTCTTTGGATGTCCTAACCTTTCGAAAATATCGCACTTAAGAAAGTGGCTGAACAAGGAAGTCTCAAAGCATAAGTCCTTAAAATAGAAAAAGTTACAAAAAATGGCAGAAGTCGGGCTTGGTGCGACTTCTGCCATTGTTAGACTTTTGTGGAAGGAAAAAACCCTAACTTCTTGGAATTACTTGGTTAGGAAATTGCGTGGACAAAAGGAACGTCCGCCGTAACTCCTGAGCAGAAAAGAAGTTACGAAAATGGGAAAAGTCGAGATCAGAGGTTGTGCGGAAATTGGATTGTGGGGGTTCCTGATAGCTTTTGGCCGAGCGGTATCCTCTTGATACCCTTACAAAATAGGGGGTTGGAGATTCATAGAGAACGGAATCGATGGATAATTTAATAATTTATAGGAAATATGTTTGCACTATTTTTGGTGCCATCCCCGATCTAACCCAATAGATAGGGTTGCCAGAACAATTCTAGCAACCTACATCCAGTAGGTATATAAATAGGGCGGGTCAATCCCTACCGATTCAAGAGTCCATAAAGGTCACTCTATGTTCAAGATTTTCCAGAGATTCCAGAATTTCGGAAGGCAATTTTTTCGGTAGAGAAAATGCTTTGGGGAGAGTTACTACCGGTAGAAATTCCAGGCACAAAAGCCCATGGGGTAGTCGTTCAAAGAATGCTATAGGGGTGTCAGGGCGGCAGGCACATGGGGAAAAAGGGCTTCTAACGGCAGCAACACTAAGAGGTTATTGGGCTGGTCGGCTTGGCCTAGGTGGGGGCGGAAGCGGCAGATCGGCAAAAACCACTTCATGGGCCTTTTGTAGCCATTCGGCTGAGCCGTACACGCCGGCCTGGCCCGGATCAAACCGTTCAAAGCCTAGCTGCCAGACCGGAGAATCTTCCGCCAGGGTAAAATCGTCCTGTTTGGGCAAGCGGAACTTCGGATCGGCGATGATGGAGTCGGTCTCGTGGCCTAGCTTCTGCCACTGTTGAAGTGTTCGGCCCAGGAACCGAACTGGTTCTCCTGCCGCCTGCCAATAGCAATTTTGCCGAGACTCAAACCGGAGTCGATCCCAAGGACCTGCCAAAAGCACTCCCCGGTCCCAATAGACGATGTTTTTTTCGAAGACAAAGGATAGGTGTTTTTCGACCCGGCTGGCCTGAAGCTGAGACTGTCTCTGGAAGGCAAAGATATTATTTCGCACAACATTTTCTTTGCCGTAGTGTTGATGGAAGGCGCCGGTTTCTGTTCGATAGACCAGATTTTTTTCAAACAGGATGCCGGAGCTTCCTTCGTCGGTATAAAGCCCCCAGCCGCCGTACCGGTAGCAGTCGATGTCGTGGAAGACATTATTTCGGACTATAGTGCCTTCGGATGGTCCTAGGGTGTAGATGCCGCCCATATCGCACAGCAGGCCCCAGCCTAGATGGTGTACATGGTTGAAGGCGATCAGATTTCGTTTGGCGAGGCTAGGTCCATAGCCCCACCGCCATCCGACCGAGATGCCCGTATAGAAGAAGTCGGCAATTTCATTATGAGTGATTTGGTTGTCACTGCTATGGCCGATCCAGATCCCTACGGCACATGGGAAAATGCGTCCGCCATGGCGAATGATACAATTGTCCACAATACAGTGGTCTGTCTCAAGCCGCTGTTCCTTGGGGATGGTCATCTGCCCGATCCGGATGCCCCCTGCCCCGAGATCATACAAATAACACTGGCGGACTTCACAGTGCTTGCAGCTTTCGCGGAACCAAACGGCATAGGTACCGATATGGCCGATCTGGCACTCTTGGAGCCGAATGTCTCGGGCCCCGTCGGCCTGAATGACCGCTTCGATACTAGCGGCAGCCTGGCTCGGTTCAAAACCTTCCGGCGGGGTGATATATTGCCCATATAAAAATGTCAATCCTTGGATGGTAATGTGTTCCACCCATCGGTTTTGTCTCGGCTGGCCTTGGAAAATCAGAAACTTTTCCGCCACTGGGGCGATCAGCTCCGTCTGGTCTAGCGCTTCACCCGGTAGCGGCCAGTACCAGAGGTTGCCTTGCCGATCCAAGAACCATTCGCCCGGCTTGTCCAAGGCGGCCCGAAAGTTTTCCAGGTGCATCCGAGTGCCTTTTTGCAAGGGGTTCCAAGGTTTCATTTTTCGGCCGGTAGATATAAATGTTCCCTCTTCCGGATTTACACCTTCCAGCCGACGCCGGGTAATATCCCACTTGTGATACGCCACCATCACCACATCAGGAATCTCTTCCGGCCGGATCTTGGCCAAAGTGGCCTCCGCATCCTCGGGCCGAAGCCGAATAAGCAACTGCGCTTCCTTGCCAGGCCCAACAATTTCCAATGGCCTCTGCACCACGTCTTCCATATAGAAATAAAACTGATCCGGTTCTCTGGCCCGGACTGCGCGTCGGCCGTTGACGAAAAGCTGTTCAAAATACCATTTTCCCTGCGCAACTTCTGGCACCTTGGTTTTCCAGAGGCCTTCGGAGGTCTGTTGCCAGCCTCGGAGGGGGCGGCCGCCGCATACCACCGCTCGGGCTCCAGACGCCGCCTGATACACAATCGGCGCTTGGGCAGTGCCGCTATCTTCCGGCTGGAAAACAATTGGTTCTTCGATCCGATAGATTCCCTCGGCCAAGATCACCCGGATCGGCTCTATCAGCGGACCTTTTTGTTTTACTTCGCGCACTGCTTGCTGCGCTCGTTGTACGGTGGCAAACGGATGGTTTTGTGTCCCAGGGTTGGTGTCGGCCCCGTAGGGTGATACATAAAACTCCATCGCCATTGCCTGCTGGACTCCGAATCCTGCTGCCGCCAGAAACGCCCACAGAAACATATTAACACTCCAATACCCTTTTTCTCCATCCTCTGGTTTTTGGCAAATAACAAAATACTCCATGGACAAAACTCCTGTTACCCTGGAGATACCAGAAGCTCGACGTTTGCCATTTTTCTTACCTGCTTATGTCTCTGGCAGCTACGGCCAAACCCATGTTTTTCAACCAATTTCCTAGCTCCAATAGCTGCAACCAGTTAGAGCGTTCTCTATCTCTGGAGAGGCTAAAAATGCCAAAAGTTGAGCTAAGCTGTCTACCGTCTGGCAGAGAGGACTCAACTCAGGCCGGTGGGTATGGGTTACGTACCGCCGTGTATCGCTCGTTGTTATACCCAAGTTGGCGTTGAAGCGTTCGACCTTCACTTTAGGCAAATGCTAAAAGCTCATTGAACAACGCAGAATGGATACAATAGGCGATTTGGCTAAGACAGTCTTTGAAACCAAGCACCTTTTGCTCTTGGAAGTGATTCTTTCCTAAATACTGCCATTTCTCCAAAGGAACAGTTAGCTTGTTGAGAAAGGTTCGTTATTTCCCTATCTTGGGCAATCATTTGCTGCCGTTGGCATGGGGAATACCTACCAAAAATGTGTATAACAGCGAGCCGTGTATCGGAGGGCACACAGCTTGGCATGGGCAAATAGACATCCAATTAGGGGTTAGGTTTTCGCCTCTCTCAGTAGACGGAGGACAACGTCTTCTGGCACAGGAGCGGCGTACACATGAGGTACCCCGGTCCGATTGGAGTTGAAAATCACCCACTTCAGATCAGGCGTTAGATACGGATGGGGATGGGTGTTTTGAGCGGCTTGTGGCTTAGTTTCCGATGCGCAGACGACGGCAGATTGACCGGTCTTGGTCGAACCGATGACAATTCGGTAGGGCGGACGCCAATCATCGCAGGAAAACAGTCTTCCGCATCGGCTGACGCCCACATGGTTAAACACAAAGCCCTTAACGCCGAGTACCTTGGCCGGCTCGCCGGCAGCCACAGTGAGCAGGTTGCCATTTTGATCGGGGGCATACTGCCCGGTGGCTGAGACAGTAAGTATCATCTGCCCGCTGGTGCCGATCCAGGCCTCATGGCCGGTACAAGGGGTGGTATAGGGGGTGCCGACTTGCAGGGTAGTCCGTTTACCATCTGGGACGGAAAGCAGATATAAGGTGGCGCCTTCTTGACCGACCAGGCGCTGGAGTTTGCCATCCGGGCTGTACTGGCCGCCCCGGTTCTGCTGGATCATCAGCCGATATCGAGGCCCTGGATCAAACTGGGGGTGAGGATTTAGAATATACGGATCTTCATCAATGACCGCCTCGGTACCCTTTTCCAAATCCACTACTACAATCCCAAAACGCTTCCATCCTTCGCCTACGACAACGCCGCCCGCATAGTACCGCTCGTCATAAGAGACTGTGCCCAGGGAGTGAATCCATCGCTGGTCTTTTCTGGCATAAACCGGCTGCGGTTGGCCCCGGTTAATATCGACTCGCATCAATTGCAGTTGGCCCTCGCCGGTACGCTGGAGATAATAGAAGATGCCTTTGGCAGAGACAGCCAGGCCGGTGATGCTGGCGGCCACATCTAGCCGCTCCTGCTTCCAGCTGCCGAGTTCTACCGCCACCAGTTCTGTGCCGTTGGCTCGTTCTTTCGGAGAACCAGAACCTCGGTTTGGATTTCGCCGAGCATAGACAAAATATCGGCTATCCGAAGAACAATACGGAACCTCACAGTAGATATTAGAGTTGCCCAGATCTTCTTTGCTAACTTGGATGGGTTGGGCTTCCGGCCCAGCATGCAGAAGTCGGGGCACTCCAATACCACCAGCTATTGCCCCGGCAGCTACACCAGCCAATCGTCCTAACGCTGTCCGCCGCGAAATCCCCCGAAAATTTCCTTGACAGTTACGCCCACCGATCCCTCCAACTCGGCCGATCTCCTGCAAACAGAACCTTTGCTGCCGATTTCTCTGATAGCTCATGGTTGGCTCCTTTCGGAAAAGACAATTCCGTTTTTCAGTAGTTCCAATTGTGGATTGCTAAAAGAAAATTGTTATAACTTCTTATTTCTGAAAACGTTATATCATCATATGGTTGTGGGCCGGCGGGAGATAGCAGATGGAAACCTCTTGAGGGGTTCATGGTGCCCTTTCTGGGATTGGGTGGCCTATTCGGGTTCGGGCCGGAGGACAGACAAAAACCTTTAAGTTAACCTCCTGAAAAGGCATCGCTTAGCTCAATCTGTCCCAAACGGCATGGGGATATACCTCCCAGGTCTTATGTTGTTTGCCTTTCGGAGTCCTTATTGCCGGGCTTTCGGAGAAAGTTGTTTGAAAACTGTGGTCCGAAAGGTTTTGGACCTAGAGAGGCAGAAAGGGACCATTTCCCTTATCTTCTTAGCAATGAAGGAATTAGAGGCTGTCTTGTAATTGGGATTTGGGCGATTTCCCATGGGTTTTGGTCAAGCGGCTCCTACCCTTCAGCCTCCTTAAACCAGGGATTTTGGGGATTCTGGGAAATTGAGGAAGGAAACCTCCTTTCATCATAGAACCTGCTTTTTCGGACAGCCTCTTAGTTCGACTTTTGCCATTTTCCCTAACTTGTTTTGTCTCCAGAAGTTATGGCGAACACTCTTTTTGCTCACCAGATTTCTTAACTCCAATAATTCCAAGCAGTTACAGCTTTGCTCTTTCAACAGGGGCCAAAAAATGGCAAAAGTCGAGCTTAGAATATTATTCGTTTTCCCTAGACTTTGAAGTACTTTCTTTCAGAAGGCTTCTTTAGGCGGGTTTTTCGAAATTCCAAGGTGGGGGTATAATCGGGCTGTTAAGGAAGGAAAGTGAAACTTTCATTCTAAGTTACTTGATTTGCCGGCAAAAAGGAACCAGCCTTGGCAGGTTAACCGGCGCTATCGGCCAGGCGTCTTGGTTGGACTTTGGAGATTTTTCAGGGGCCCCGCTTCTTTGGATGCCCTAACCCCCTGCAAATAGGAGGGTGGAAAATTACTGAACAAATAATCGTCAAAGGATAACAGCTGGAAATAGAGCCTTTACCAAAATCTCAAGTTTTACCAATTTTGTTCTTAGGCCGAAATGGGAAAGCTCTAACGCCTTGGAATTATTGGACTTAGGAAATTATGTGAACAAAAGGAGTCTTTATCCTAATCCCTGGGGGCAGAAAAAGTTAGGGAAAAATAGCAAAACTCAGCATAACTGTACTTTTTCTGAAAAAATCCTCTCCAGGGGGGAGGCTTTGGACCGAGGCTAACTGGGCCAGCCATCACCAAAGGCCATTTCCGCCTCCTTACCAGCGATCCGAGCAGTCCACCAAAATTGCACCTCCAACTTATGACCTTTCAAGGGGTTAGGCGGTTAGGCATCCGAAAGCACTGGCTAGCAAGCCGGTGCAGCATCAGCCTAGCCAGAATGGTTTTATCTCCCCTCCTACCCCAATAAAGAGGAAGTTTTGAGAAAGTCCAGCATAAATGAAACACCACAGAAAACAGTGGGACCATTTTGCCGCTCATAAAAGGCAGACAAGCTCATTTTGTTAGAGGCTCCAAAAAGGTTCAAAAAGTAGCAAAACTCTCGTGAATACAAAGAGTTAGAAGTTTCAACTTTCGGTGGGTCCCAAATTGGCAAAAGTCGAGTTTAGGGGCTGATTGAAAGCAGGATGCGGTGGGTTTTCTGAGGGGTTTCAGCTGACTGGGCCTCCCCAGTCCTATTAAATAGGACTTTTGTGGATACTGAGGAATTGGGAAGGTAAACGGTTTTTCTTGGTGCAAATACCCCTTCCGCACAGCCTTTTCCCTTTGCAGGTATCAAAACGGAGCAGCTTGGGATTTTCGACAATTCCTCCTCTTGACATGGTGCACTGATTTTTTGCGGTCCGTTTAGGAATGATGAGGCAGATAGCAAGTCTCCAGTTCCAGGCAACTGTCTGTTTCAGGCATCTCCAGGGATAAAAAGCCCCGTATTCCACAGCTAGGTGTTATGACTTTCTGGAGAGGACTGTAGGACTCCATATCAGGGAAATCAAGGGGTAGCAGGTGTGCCAAACTGGCTTTCCGGGGGTTAGGCTTGTTTTGCCAATGGGAGTTTATTTTGCCCGATTGAACCATAGAATAGAATTTCAGCCTCACCCTCTTGACAAGGGGATTTATACTTTTGTATCAATAAGAGTATGAATCCGGCTTTCCGTTCTCATTCTGAGCATTTTCTCGATTCTGGTCGGCGTCTGGGCCGACAAGGCCCTCGGGGTCGAGGGGCCGCTATTAATCCGCCCAACCGCTACGAGCGCTTCCACCACCAGGCTGACTACGAACAGCTCCAGTACGATGAAGATTTCTGGGCTGCCCAGGAAAACCCACAAACCGAGTACATTCCCGACCAGTCGCAGAGTATCGTTACCAGCAACGACAGTCCCGACATCCCTTATCGATATACCCTGAACCCTTATCGTGGCTGTTCGCACGGCTGTGCCTACTGTTACGCCCGGCCGACGCACGAATATCTAGGGCTGAGTGCTGGCTTGGATTTTGAAACCAAAATCATCTATAAGCCGAAGGCTGCGGAACTATTTCGGGAGTTTTTATCTCAGCCGGGCTGGGAGGCTGAGCCGATCTGTCTGTCCGGCGTTACCGACTGTTACCAACCGGCTGAGCGGCGATTCCGCCTGACCAGGGCATGTTTGGAGGTAGCGTTGGAGGCCCGGCAGCCGGTCTCGTTGGTAACCAAAAATGCCCTGATTTTGCGGGATGTAGATTTGCTGAGCCAGTTGGCTCGGCATCGTCTGGTTCATGTGTCGATTTCGATCACCACGTTGGATGCGGAGTTGGCCCGTCGGATGGAGCCGCGGACTAGTCCGCCGGAGCATCGGCTGCGAGCGGTCCGGCAATTATCGGAAGCGGGCGTACCGGTCGGGGTATTGGTAGCGCCGGTGGTGCCGGGCCTGACCGATTCGGAAATTCCGCGCATTTTACGCGCAGCAGCCCAAGCGGGTGCACGATGTGCTTGCTTCCAATTAGTGCGGCTTCCGCTTACGGTAAAACCGGTCTTTTTGGATTGGCTTCAACGGAATTTTCCGCTACGGCGGCGGAAGATAGAAAACCTAATCCGCTCGACGCATGAAGGTCGGCTTAATTCGCCGGAGTTCTGCCTGCGTCTTAGCGGCAGTGGCCCCCTGGCCGAGCAAATTGCCCAGCTTTTCGACACCTTTGCCCACAAGTATGGTCTGAACGGCGGTTGTCGGCCGTTGGACAGCAGCCAATTCCGGCCGCCACGCCGGGCGGGCGGCCAAATGTGGCTCTTTTAAACCCAAAGAACCTCTTGCTCAGGCTTCTACCCCAGTTTGACGGCCGTTTCGTGTCGGTTGTCTGGCTTTGGATAAGCCCTCCGTTTTGCCGCTCCGAGAGCCAAACACCATAGGAACACCTCGGCCGGATCAACAAATGCCTTATCCCTGCGAGGGTGGCAGAGCCGGGGTAAGCAAAGCAGGCCCCCTGGAAAGGGAGAAAAAGCTCTACTTATTTGCTTGCTTTCGCCGGCGCCGAACTCTTTTTAGATCACGGAAGGTTGGCAAAAACATAAGCTCTGCCCCCTGAAAGTCATTGGTATCGACACATCTTTTCGGACCCACAATATGTTGGGGTAAACTGCTCGGCAAGGTTACAACATCTGGTAGGAGAAAACCGTTATGGAGATACCAATGCCCTGAAAGTGTTGCCGCTTGAGGACAGCCCCCGTTTTGCCGCTCGGAGAACCAAGTATGATAAAACTATCCGGTCCGAAGGAGGACGCCGATGAGCTTGGCTTGGGACAGAATCTACAATGAAGATTGCCTGGTGGGCATGAGAAAACTGCCCAGTGGCAGTGTCGATCTGGCCTTTGCCGATCCGCCGTTTAACATCGGCTATCGCTATGACGTCTATCAGGACAATCAAAGCGATCAGGAGTATTTAAACTGGTGTCGGCAATGGTTGGCCGAAATCGTTAGAGTGCTTAAGCCGCATGGTACGTTTTGGTTGGCTATCGGCGATGAATATGCGGCCGAACTGAAATTGATCATGCAGCGGGAACTAGGGCTTTTTTGCCGGAGTTGGGTAATCTGGTACTATACGTTTGGAGTGCACTGTGCACGCAAATTCAGCCGATCCCACACCCACCTATTCTACATGCTCAAGGATAAAGAGCATTTCGTTTTTAACGAGGATCAGATTCGGGTGCCGTCAGCTCGGCAGTTGGTCTATCAAGATCGCCGGGCTTGCCCCAAAGGACGATTGCCCGATGACACCTGGATTTTGCGCCCCCAGGACCTGCCAGAAGGTTTCCAACCCCATGAAGATACTTGGTATTTTCCCCGCGTTTGCGGAACGTTTAGAGAGCGAGTAGGCGGCCATGGCTGCCAAATGCCCGAGCAACTACTAGGCCGAATCATTAAAGCCTGCTCCAACCAAGGCGATTTAGTGCTTGATCCGTTTGCCGGGACCGGGACCACCTTAGTGGTGGCCAAAAAGTTGCATCGACATTTCATCGGTTTTGAGCTCTCGCCTCAATACACCCAATGGATTCGGGCTCGGCTGGATGCTGCCAAACCGGGCGATCCGTTGGCCGGGGAACCGGATCCGCTACGCAGTGCCCCTAGCACAGCCGAAGTCCTCCTGGAGTTTCCCTCGTGCAGGCTTTCGGCTTCCCCAGCCCGCAAATCCACCAAAAAACCTCCTGCTCCAAACCTCCCTCTCCTGGATCCTCAGCAAGGCGAATAGAGCGGTGCTGAGCTAGTTCGCTGTTATACTCATTTTCCGGGATGGATTGCCCATCCCAATGGGCTACAACGATTGCACCATCTAGGGGTATAACAAACTTCCGGAACCTCTGCAAAATTCTGAACATCCAGTGAACTTTATGTACTTTTGATTCTCTCGCCGTTCCGTTCTCCTATCAGGCCCCTTACTATCTATTGTGGGCTAGCAATGCTAGCGCTCCTATATGTTGTGTTACAGGAAGGATCAGCCAAAATGGTATAAAAATATCCCCTTTGAATTATGCAGAGGTTCCTTCCAAAAGAAGCCAACCGTTACTTTGGAGAAATGACACCATTAGGGAAAGATCCTTTGGAAGATCAGCAGGAAGCGTTTGGTTTCAGAAACTGTTTTACCTATATTGCCTATTTTATCCATTCTATTTCCTTCAACAAACTTTCGGGATTTTCGTATAAAGTGATGACCGAGCCGCTGACTGCTAACTTGAGTATAACAGCCAGGCCGAGCTAGGGGGGAACTAAAGGGTATGCCCGAAACGGCTTAGCTCGACTTGTGCCATTTTCCCTAAGTGCTTTTGGCGTCGAAAGGTACGGAGCACCTTTCATTTGGGCATGCAATTTCCTAACCTTAATGCCGACAAAGACTTAGAGAGTGGCCCATTCGCTACATGGTCAACAATGCCAAAAGTCGAGCTTAGCGCCTCTTGCAATAAATGGAGTAACTCTTCACCCAAGAGGGGAGGTGTTTTGGGGCCGGGAGCTCCTTTTCGCTTTTCATTCCTGCACAATCGGGAAGCCAGACTTTTCTCCAGGAACCTCTGGGTACTTTGACGGAGATATTTTTATAGCTTTTTGGGTTGCAGTGCCTATAACCCAATAGGGTGCTAGCATAGCTAGCGCCCTATATGTTGTAGGGACCCTTTGCAAAAATCTTGAACATGTAGTAAACTTCATGAACTTTTGATTCTATTACGTTTGGTTTTTGTATCCGAATACCTACTATCTATTGGGTACTAGCAATGCTGGCACCCCTAGATATTGGGTAAGAGGGAGAATGGTATCAAAATCTCCTGTAAATTATGCAGAGCTTCCTGTAGTTGGTGGGGTAGGATAAGCCAACGGCTATAGAATCGGAAGTTCAATACACTGCAGTTCACTGTCTGTTCATGATTTTTTCGAGGTTCCTAAATTTCCTCTGCATGGGGCTAAAATGGTAGAAAATTTTCTGCCGATAGGAAGCTTTCTTCTAGTTCAGTCTGTCTGCTATAGCCGGACTCCTGAGGCCTAGGACCTTCTCTGGGCCTTCTCTATTGGCAGTGCCTTCGGTAATATTTTAGAGCTTAGAGCAATGTGAAGGTACAAAAGTAGTAGAGGCTTGGCAATTCGATGCGGGGCGAGTGATTGGTTCTAGCAGGCAGGGGAGTGATGTCTTAAGAGGTTTTGGGAGGAGTGGGGATACCATGAGTAGGCTGAAACTGCTATCAGGGGTTTGGAAAACGGTAATTATGTTGGCTGTGGGTGTGTTGGTGATGGTGGTGGTGATTGCTTGGTTGGCGGGATTGTTTTACCAGAAGATTCCGCCTGGTGAGGCAGCGGCAGCCGATCAGCCCGCACCAGCAGCGGATCGGCGCTGGGATCAGGTGCATAAAGTGCGAAAGGTTTATTATGAGGAGATAGTCGGCACGCTGAAGGCGGCCAGCCGAACCGAAGTGGCCTCCCGCGTACTAGCACCGATCGAAAAGATTTATGTGTCGGCTGGCCAGACCGTCCGGGAGGGGGACAAACTGATCGAACTGGATCGGCGGGCTTTGGAGACCCAGCTGAGTCAAGCGAAAGCCCGGCTAGTGGCTGCGGAAGCGGATCTGAAAAACGCCGAAGCCGATCTCCGCCGCCTGGAACCGTTGGTCGAAAAACAGGCCATCAGCCAACAGGAATTAGACAAAGCCCGCACGCGACGGGAGGTGGCCTTGGCTCAACTGCAACATGCTCAACAGGCCGAGGCCGAAGTCCGGGTAATGCTCTCCTATGCCACTATCACCGCTCCGAAGGCCGGTATGGTGGTTGATACATTGGCCAAGGAGGGCGACATGGCCCGGCCTGGTGTGCCGCTCTTAGTGCTGTATGATCCGGCTTCTTTGCGTCTGGAAGTGCCGGTGCCGGAGCACTTGGCCGTCCGATTGAAAAAAGGCCAAACCCTTTCGGTCCGTATCGACGCCTTGCAGAAGGAAGTCGAATCCGTGGTCGATGAGATTGTGCCGCAGGCGGAACTAGCCAGTCGATCCTTTTTGGTCAAGGTCCGTCTCCCCAGATCGGAGGAACTGTTTGAGGGGATGTCGGGTCGGCTCTTGGTGCCCACGGGCGAACGAGATCATCTTTGCCTGAACATGCAGGCATTATATCGGATCGGCCAATTGGAGTTTGTCGATGTGCTTCATGAGGACGGCAGAGTCGAACGCCGATTTGTCAAAACCGGCCGGATCGGCATGCCTGGCCGAATCGAAGTCCTCAGCGGGCTCCGGGAAGGGGAAAAGGTGCTTCTTCGGGCAACTTCAACTGCCCCCTCCACAACCCTGGAACCTGCCTTCTAGTGAAGACTGCCTTACCTAAGCAGAACAAAGTAAGACGTTTGGTGGGTCGATGTAACGCTGCGTGCCGATCGCGGATCCTTTTTGCTCAAGGATGGAGGAGGCGACGATGAGCCAACATCCGGAAGACATTTCTAGTGCTGGGTCTGCTTCTGGCAGTGTGAACCAAGAGGAAGCTCCTTTTCTGACGCGACTTGTGGATCTATTTTTGCGGGGGGATGTGGCGGTGCTGTTTACGTTGGTGGCTGCTGCCATGGGACTTGCCGCCCTCTACATTACCCCTAGGGAAGAAGAGCCGCAGATTGTGGTGCCGCTTGCCGATGTGCTGATCTCGGCTCCAGGACTGTCGGTGCAAGAAATCGAACAGCAGATTACTACCCGGCTGGAAAAACTCCTCTATCAGATCGACGGCGTGGAATACGTCTATTCGATGACCCGGCCTGGCCAGGCGGTGGTTACTGTTCGGTTCTACGTCGGCGAAGACCGAGAGGATTCGCTTGTCAAACTTTATAACAAAATTCAGTCCAATATTGATCAGGTGCCGCCTGGCGTGGCCGGTTGGGTGGTAAAACCCATTGAAATCGACGATGTGCCGATCGTTATTGTCAGCCTCTGGACCGACCGGCCAGAGCTGTACAGCGATTATGAGCTTCGCCGAATGGCCGAGGAACTGGAAAACCAGTTGCAGGCCATCCCCGATACGAACCGGGTGTGGGTGCAAGGCGGCCGGGCGCGCAAAATCCGTGTGGAGCTAGATCCTCAGGCCTTAGCGAGTCGGCGGACTTCCGCTCTGCAGGTAGCCCAAGCCTTGCAGGCAGCTAATGTGCAATTGCGCAGCGGCAGCTTCCAGCAGCAGGATCGCCAATTCGTTGTTGAAGCAGGCACTTATGTCCGGGACGCCCTGGAACTGCAAGAGCTGGTCGTCAATGTCCATCAGGACCGGCCAGTGTATTTAAAAGATGTGGCTCAGGTCATCGACGGGCCGGAAGAACCGGAGACTTATAGTTGGATCGGCTTTGGTCCGGCGGCTGTAAACCCGTTGGATCCGTTCGACCGGCTGCCACCGTCTTCCCAGCAGACTGAGGAGGCCACTCAGGCCGAAATAGCAGATCGATTGGCCAGCAGTCAATCCTCCGATCGTTCATCCGCCAGCCACCGACAAGGAGAGCTGACAGCCAGCCTGATTGGTCCCGGCAAAACCTATCCAGCAGTCCATATTGCCGTGGCCAAACGCCGAGGGGCCAATGCCGTCTGGGTAAGCCGGGCTGTGGAAGCCCGTATGCACCAACTGGCAGCCACGCACCTGCCCGAAGGCGTCTATTGGCGCATTACACGCGACTACGGCGAAACCTCCAATGAAAAGGTCAATGAATTGGTCGAAGCCCTGGTGGTGGCTGTCTTTACGGTGGTGGGTTTGATCGGCATTGTTATTGGTTGGCGGGCGGCTGGGGTGGTGGCCTTAGCTATTCCCATCTGCTATGGGATAACTTTGTTCATTAACTACCTGGCTGGCTACACCATCAATCGGGTTACCCTGTTTGCCCTGATTTTGGCCCTGGGCCTTTTGGTGGATGATCCGATTACCGACGTGGAAAACATTGCCCGCTATTTTGCAATGCGGCGCTACAGGCCTCGAGAGGCGGTGCTTCGGGCCGTACAGGAGGTTCGACCGGCTTTGGTTATGTCGGTGTTGGCCATTATTGCCAGTTTCTTACCGCTTTCGTTCATCACCGGCATGATGGGGCCTTATATGGCGCCGATGGCGCTGAATGTACCGGTGGCCTTGCTCGTGTCGCTAGTGATCTCTTTTATGGTAACCCCTTGGATGGCGATGGTCGTTTTGCAAAAAGACATCCATAGTCAAGAACCAGCCTATGACGTGAAAACGCTTCCGATGTATTATGTCAGCCGGGCGATTCTTGGACCTATCTTGGACCGAGGGTGGTTGGCCGTTCTGGTGCTTTTGGCAGTGCTGGGCTTATTTGTAGCTTCCTTGCTGCTACCGGCCTTCCGTGTGGTGCCGCTCAAAATGCTCCCCTACGACAACAAAAACGAATTCCAGATCGTCATCGACATGCCGGAGGGAACCACCCTGGAACGCACGGCCACGGTGGCGCATAGGCTTGGGGAATTTTTGGCCACCGTCAACGAAGTCAAAGATTACCAGGCTTACATCGGCATGGCCTCGCCGATGGATTTTAACGGCATGGTTCGGCACTACTTTTTACGGCGGGGGCCGCACCTAGCAGATATCCGGGTGAATCTGGCTCACAAAAAACGCCGCTCGCAGCAATCCCATACCCTCCTGCTACGGATTCGAGACCAACTGACCGAAATTGCCAACCAGTACGGTGCCCGGATCAAATTGGTGGAAGTACCCCCTGGGCCGCCGGTGCTTTCGACCATAACGGCCGAAGTCTATGGCCCACCAGAAGCCTCCTACGAGGAGTTGACGAAAGTAGCTCAAATCGTCGAAGATCGCCTACGCCAGGAACCGGGCGTAGTGGATGTCGATTCGACAGCCGAAGACGACGTAGAAAAGTGGATCTTTGTTACCGATAAGGCCAAGGCCGCCCTCTCGGGCATTACCACCGAGCAGATCAGCCGGACTTTGCAACTGGCTCTTTCCGGCATGCCGGTGAGCGTCTTGCACCTGCCGGGCGAAGTGCATCCGCTGTGGATTGAACTTCGTCTGCCGCGGCAGATCCGCTCGGCCATCGACGATCTGCGGGAACTGTACGTGCAAGGTGCGGGCGGCCACATGATCCAGTTAGGCGCTTTGGGCCAGTTCCGGCAGACCGATGCCCAAGGCCGTCCTTTGACCGAAGAAAAAACCATCTATCACAAAAATTTGCGTCGGGTGGCCTTTGTCTATGGTGAGGTAGCAGGCCGGCCACCGGCCGACGCCATTGTCGATATTCAGATGGATCGGCTGCCTGACGGTAGCCAACCTGCGCCGGCCCAGCCTCGGCCTGTCGAAGAGCGGACCTGGTTTCGGCCCGGCGGCGGCATCCCCTGGGCTGTGCCGCCCGGTTACCAAGTCGTCTGGCACGGCGAAGGTGAATGGAAAATCACGCTGGATGTCTTCCGCGATCTGGGTATCGCCTTCCTGGCCGCTCTGCTAGCCATTTATGTGCTCCTGATGTTCGAGACCGGCTCCCGCTTGCTGCCGCTAGTAATCATGCTGGCCATCCCGCTGACGATGATCGGCATCATGCCCGGGTTTTGGCTATTGAACCTCATTGCTAATCGGCCCGTAGGCGGCTATCCCGATCCTGTGTTTTTCACCGCAACGGCCATGATCGGCATGATCGCCTTGGCAGGCATTGTAGTGCGGAATTCGGTGGTGCTTATTGACTTTATTCGGCACGGTCGGGAATATGGCTTAGATCTCCGGGAAGCTGTTATTCAAAGTGTGGCGGTGCGAACCCGGCCCATCCTGGCCACCGCCGGCACCACGCTTCTGGGCAACTGGGTCATTACCCTTGATCCGATCTTTTCCGGCCTGGCTTGGTCGATCATCTTCGGCATCTTTGCTTCCACGCTGTTTACCCTGCTAGTGGTGCCGGTGGTCTATTGGCTGCTGTATCACAGATCGGGCTCGTCCGGTATGGTTTCTGGAGTGGTGAAAGAGAATTCTGGAGTATCGCCGTCGCACGAAAGATCTTCGGTGTCGTAAAGTGATCTACTAGAACTTATGTACCCTATTTCTCTCCTCTCCGGATAAGGGGGCACTCACACTCGCCTCTGCCCACCGCGGGAGCGGCCGGCTTGGCCAGAGGCCAAGCCGGGTGAGAGAGCAAAAGGCCACCTGTGCGTATCATTTGCTCCTCACCCTCCCCTATCCCGCCAGAGGAGAGGGAAAAATAAGCTCACTCCATTTGGCTGAAGTGTTACCACTTTTTACACTGGATCCCTGCTTTTACAGGGATGACACTCTCTGAGGGGCTGGGAGCAATGGCCAGTTCCCCATTCCGGGGAATCGTTACCACATTCCTACTGAGTAAGGGGGTTACACTGGGCGTCTAGCAAGCGGTACCAATCGGCTAGATCGGCCAATTCCTTTTTAGCCCGGTCGCTGGGTTGTCGGAATCGCACCAGCCGAGGTGCCACCAAGGCCGCCAACTGCCGAATGTCGAACTCCTCTAGCAAACCAAAGCAGAACATCTCCGGCGCCTGTTCGACCGACCAGTTTTTCTGGAGCACTTCTTTAAGCTCGACTTTTATCATTTTGGCTCTTCTACCGAAGAGAGAACGTTCGAAGTCCCTGGAATTATTGGACTTTGAGGCTGTCTGAAAAAGCATTTTAGCCTAGAAGGTAGGGAGAGTCCTTTGCTCCGATGGGAATGGAACACTTATTGTTAGGGGTGGTGCCAAGGCAATTCCCTGAGCGATGTCCTGGCAAACCGCTGGATGCCTTAATGTTCAGACAGCCTCTTAGGACAGTGGGTGAACAAAAGGAGTGTTTATCGTAACTCTTTGAGACAAATCAAGTTAGGAAAAATGGCAGACCTCAAGCTAAGACTTCCTAACGGGTCGGCCAGTTCTAGAGAGCGGATGGCCTTTTGTTCCAGGCCGGCTGCTATTAGAGCAAAAGTGCTGCTTCAGGGGGCCAATGGCCGCTACATGCGCTGGGCCCGTTTGGCCCGGAGCCGTGGGAACAGGCCACGTTTGGGTTCTCCGGAAGGTTGAAGCCCATAATCGACTAGTTCCAAATTGCTCCGGCGTACCAATCGGCCGCTTTGATCGTATTCTTTTGAGGCCTGAGAGACCACCCCGCCCGGCACTTCGGCACTGATAATCGCCCAGGTTTCCACCGTCCCCTTGGAGTCTTTGTGGAAAGTGTGGAGCAAGGCGGTCTGGTGGATTTCCGAAAGCACCTTCCATGGCAGTCCCACCGCTACCACGCTGGAAATGGTTTCCGCCAACAGATTGCCTGCCGTATCCATGCAGCGGGTCTCCCGCCGAAGCACATACGGCGGAACTCGATCGGAAAAGTAGATTTTAGTTACGGTACGGCCATTCGGGGTGGTCTCTTCCGCTTGGTGGACTTGAACCGGTAAGCGTTGGCCTTCCAATTCCAGCTGGGTTTTGCCGACGAATTTGACTTGCAACGGGTGCCCGGCCGAAAGACCGAAATAGTCTTGCCGCACGCTCCGCGGCAGCACCGTCAAGCGCTTATCCACCAATTCGACCACCGCTTCTACTAGCAGGGTAATGCCCTGAGCATCCCTGGCTGTCAAGGTGGTGGTAGTTTCGGTAGTGCTAATGCTGGTGGGCCGACCATGCTCATCTAACGATTCGGTAACCACACGGACTGTTTTCCAAACGCCTGGTGAAAAACTCCCCCAGGGATGATACGGTGCCCATGGGGGGGCTTCCGCTCCTAGGGCGGGCAGCACCAGACCGATGGCCCCGACCAGCAAGGCTATCCGAACACCAGTGCCCATCTGGTGCTCCTTTCTAGCTGAGAGGAGGGAATGCAGGAAAAATACGTCGAAACCACCAGCCCCTATCCAGTTCCATAAGTTTCCGCTTTCCAATCTCTGGGGTAGCGGAAGGGTCCAAACAGCTTACCAAAAATATACCCCAGGCTGGGCATACCTAGTTGTAAACCTGAACTCCCCAGGAATTCCCTTGCCAGCACCCTAGTACCGGATTCTGGGCCCTGGCCCGGCACTTTATGGAAATTACCTGTATTTTACCTCTTCCAGGGGAATGTTTCTACCAAAAAGTATCCAGAGGGAGGGGCTGATTTTTTGTGGTCCGTTAAGAAAGGGAAGGGGAGGATCGTTAATGCCCAGTCTCGTCCAACTGCCTGGGCCTGGCATCTCCAGAGACAAAAAGCACCAGATTCCCGTGCTAGAAGCTATGACTTTCTCCAAAAGAAGTTAGGTCTCCATATTCGGGATAAAATGGGTAGCTGCTGGGCAAAGCTGGATTTCCGACAGTTAGGCTTGTTTTCTCTCAGCGTAGGCCGTTCTATGAGGGGAGCCTCCGAGTGCAAACTGGCTTTTCGGCAGTTATGCTGGTTTTATCTAGATATCCTATTTTGCCTAATTGACCCACTGAATTTAAGCTGCACCCCCTCCTGATGATGTTTGCTGATTGGCCTCTATAGCCCCCCCAAAGGGGAGGTTTCTCCCATCTCGCAGAATTAGCCAGACCTTATTTTCTTATCCCAACTACGTCTATTGAATCATTCTATAAACCCAGTAAGCTTTCCGCCAGATTGTCCGTTTCTGTTTGAGCGGGATTTCCAGATGGTTTTTGACTTTTTCGATTGTTGGAATCTCTGCAAAATCCTGACCATAGAGTGAACTTTGTTAACTTTTGATTCTCTAGTCAGTCGGTTGTCTTACCCGGACAACTACTATATATTTGGTGCTAACAATGCTGACACCTCTATATGTTGTATTAGGGGAGCCAAGCCAAAATGGCATAAAAACATCCACTTATGCAGAGGTTCCTGTTCATTGTTGGCCTCGCTTTAGAAGAGGAACTATTAGACGCTGGGTAGTAGGTATGGCCAGCTTGCTCGTTGGATGAGGGGCTGGGAGCCGGGCGGAGGGCATTTTGAGCATGGGCCCCAGCCTTTCCTGCAAAGGGCCATTGGTATCCACACATCTTCCCGGACATGCAATAGGTGGGGGTGATCCGGGTGGCGAGCTCCCAACATCCTGTAGAGAAAATCGATTATGTAGATACCAATGCCAAAGGGCAGGAGCAGGTTGGCCCCGCTGGGCTAAGCCTCTACGGTGGGGATGAGAGGAAAGAATAAGTCCACTCCGCCTGGCTGAGAAAATACAAAATTTTTGAGAATTTTTGGGAATTTCTGGGGACCGCCTCTTGCAATTTTCGAAAAAAATGCCATAAATCACCACAAACTACTAACTAAAAGGATAAAAAAAGAAGGAAGTGTGCGGTGTCCACTCCGATTCCCTATCTTCCCTATGGAGAATCAGCCTTTTGGCCTTTCCGGCCTAAGGAGAAAGTAGGGGGAGAAATCGGCAATATTCTAGCCGAACAGATAAACGGGCTTTTTCCTCGGTGCCAAATCAGCAGAACCGTTTTGGGCCTAGGTAACGCTTCCGCCGAATGCGGGAGGTTTATCGGTCTAGAAGGTACCTTTCCATTTATTACTGCTCCATTTATTACTGCTTATTACTGCCATGCCAGGAGGAATCCAGGCTGCTTCCCGCACAAGCTGGAAGCCAGATTTATTTTTTCGTCGGTCTTTTGGTGAACTGGGTTCCTGCTTTTGCAAGGAGGAGATGAAGAGCTTCTGTATGCGGCTGGAGCGGATCCAGGCGGAGAGGTTGTCCCGAAAGCATTCTCCAGCTTGTGAGCAAAGCACTGCAGGCAGGCTTCAAAATTACCAAAAACTTTCCTTAGTTCGACTTTTGCCATTTTTGGCCTCGCCCTGGATGGGCAAAGCTTCAAGTCCATGTAACTATTGGAGGTAGGAAATCGGGTGAACAAAAAGAGGTTTCGTCGTAACTATTGGAGGCAAATCAAGTTAGGGAAAATGGCAAAAGTCGAGCGAATAGGGTGTCTAGAAAGGCGTTTTTCCAGGGGAAATCAGCTCCGTAGCTGGATTACCCAGCAGCCGGAAAGTGCCTATTTTTCCCGTCTTTTGCTAGAAGAGCTGGTTCATCCAAACCGTATCGGGAAACGCCCAAAGTGTTGATTTCCAGACAGCCTCTAAGTTACTGAGTTTTACTGGATGGACTGATCCGCTCCAACACCCATCCGAAAAGGCCAAAAGGCTCTGCCGAAAATGAGACTTCCCAGAAAGCGAAAGGGCCATTTGTCCGCTTATAAAATGGAAAGACAACCTCATTTTGTAAGAAGCGTAAACTGGAGTTTTGCCGTTTTTGTTAACTTGGTGTGTTCCTAGCAGTTAGAACGATTGTTCACAAAACGTTGCACAAAAGTTCCTTTTTATGGGGTAATTTGCTCTGGAAGCGGCTTGGTTTCCGCGAGTGCCGGCCAGGCCCCTTCGGATGCCTCGCAGCCCACCCTGTTGGAAGACGCTAGGTTCCAGACGCGATTTTGGAAGGCTCTTCCCCCAGGGCATAGAAGTCGGAAATGGTCTCCAGAAATGGACCAGGTGGTTGGGCTGGTTCAATAGCCTCTGCCTGTAAAGCGTAATTTTTCAGAAAATACCGATAACTTCCTAACTCCAATAATTCCAAGGAGTTAGACTTTTCTTCTTTCGGCAGGAGGCCTAGAATGGGAAAAGTTAATCTAAACAGCCATTTCAGAACAGGTTTTCCAGGCCTGCTGCGATCCGGGGAATGAGAAAATGCGAATCGTTTTGGATGAGAGAAAATACCAAGCCGCTTCTTTTGGCGTAAAATAGGTCTTTAGCCGAGATGAACCGTCGCCTTTCCTTTCGGGTGGGAAAGGGTACGTGTCTGGTAGGTTTATATGTATGTAGGCTTTTTCCAAGGAGGACTTGCAACCATGGCCAAAGCAGCCACTACGGCAAAATCGCCCACCAAAAGTCAGATCATTGGCAACATTGCCGAAGCCACCCAACTGACGCGTAAACAGGTTACGGCGGTCCTGGATGCATTGACCGAAGAGATTAGAAAGGCTCTCAAGGGACCGGGCATCTTTACCCTGCCGGGATTGGTCAAAATTGTCAAAAAGAAGGTGCCCGCCCAAAAGGCCCGCAAAGGGGTCCGAAATCCTTTCACCGGCGAAATCCGCGACATCCCGGCCAAACCGGCTACAGTGCGCGTACGGGTGCGGCCTTTGAAGGCCCTCAAAGATATGGTGAAATAGCTACCTTCTTGTCGGCTTTGGCTTTCCCTTTCAAAGTCCCTCGATTTTTGGACGAGCTAGGGGGGTATGAGCAGATGGGCAACCCAGCCCACCTTTGCTAAGGGTATCCTTACTCACAAGATATCCTTAGAGGAATGAGGAATAAGGATTTGGACCTTTCGCTCTATTGGGATGGTGCCAGCCCAAAGAGTTGGTCAGAGGGCTCCGCTCCGGCGGTGGCCCTTTTTTTATGGGAGTAGAATAGCAAAGACGCAATACCCCCCTTTTTACGGGTTAGGCACAAAATCTCTTTTGACCCCAGCAAAAACAGAAAAAGTAGAGACCAGCAGGGATTTTCTGAGGAAGGTTCTTACAACGCAACATAAGAGGGTAACATTGCCCCCTGTTTTGGTTATACACAAAAACTACCTCGCCACTCCGGCTGCCCCTCTCAGCTCAACTTTTGCCAATTTTTGTAACTTCTTTTATTTCAGAGAGTTATGCTTTGAGGATCCTCTGTTCAGCAAATTGCCAAACTTCAATATCTTTAAAGGGTTAGGACACATCCCAAAAGGGGCTGCGCTCTGGAAAGTGGCAAAGTCGAGCTGAGGGGGTTTCCATAGACGGAAGCATCCGGATATGCAACAATTCAAAAGGAAGCCCTCATAGGGCTTCTTGCCTCCCGCAGATGGAACCTCTGTCGCCTCCCAGGAGCACCGGGGAATGAGATTTTATTATAGGATTTTTGTTCTGAGCATGGTGATTGGGGTAGGAATAAGCGGTGGTTGCGGCAAAGACAGAGCGAAAGAGTTTTTTGCGGAACAAGAACGGCTCGAACAGGAAAAACAAACTCCGCCCCCTCCAGATTCGCCCACAGTTTCTGAACTGGACCTAAAGAAACTTCTAGAACCGAAACCCAAGGTCGATCCTTCCATCCCGCCGCCGAAGCTAGTGGATATTCGCACCCTGGAGGAAAAGTTTCCTGACGGCAAACTCCGCATCCGAAGGACCGTCAAATACTTTAGCGACAACTCTACTGTTAACCATGGTCCTTATACCGAATGGCACCCCAACGGTCAAAAGTTCTGCGAAGGCCGATATGAGGACGGTAAACGAGTGGGCGAGTGGACCTACTACTACGAAGATGGCTCAAAAGCCAAGATGGGTACCTATAAAGATGGCCAGTTGGACGGGCTGTGGACCTATTGGAGCCAGGGGCAGCCCGATAAACCTATCCGCCAGGAGGAATATCGGGCCGGTCAACGCCACGGAAAATGGATCACCTGGAACGAACAAGGCCAAAAAATTCGGGAAGAAACGTACGCCCACAACCAACTGGAGGGCCCAGTTACCGAATGGTATCCCAACGGCCAGATGAAGATTCAGGTCCACTACAAACAAGGCCTTCCGGACGGCAAAGTCATTACCTGGGACGAGCAAGGCCGAAAAATCTCTGAACGTACCTTCCGCGCCGGCCAACCCCTTCCGTAAGCCTTTGTTTGCAGGTCCGAGTCCTGAAGGCAATTGTGCTAGGGCCGAATCTCCAGACGAGCTCGCCCCCTACGTCCCATGCTCGCTGTTATACACAAGTTAGAATTCAGACGCTTGGACATCACTTTAGGCAAAGCAGGAAAACTCGTTGAACAACACACAATGGATCAAATAGAAAATATAGACAAACCATTTTCTGAAACTAAAAACCTCCTGATCTTCTAAACGATTTTTTCTAAATTGTGCAATTTATCCAAAGTAACCGTTAGCTTGTTTTGAAAGGTTGATTTATCCCCCTGATTGGGGCAAGCGTTTGCTGCTGCTGTGGGGGTAAATCCATCCCAAAGATGTGTATAACAGCCAGACGTCCCATGGGCGGAGGCGTTCCTACCCCTGGGGTGTGCGAAATTCTTTTGGGAACCTCTGTAAAATCCTGAACATATAGTGAGGTTTGTGAACCTTTGATTCTCTAGCCGGTTGATTCTCCTATCTGGAAATCTACTACCTATTGGGTGCTAGCAATGCTAGCAGCCCTATATGTTGTGTTAGAGGGAAGACCAGACAAAATGATATAAAAATATCCCTTTCGAATTATGCAGAGGTTCCTTGGTTCTTGGAAGTTTATCCCCAATAGATGCGACTAAGGTTCTTTACCCACTCCCCTTTTCGGACTTTCCGGTTCACACCAGGGGCGGGCATATTGAATTGCCGCCTGGACATCAGCTCACCCGAGTTTATCCGATCGAGGAAGCTTTCCGCTTCCCCTACTAAGCTCGACTTTTGCCATTTTCTCTAAATCCTTTTGTTTCCAGTAGTTAGGACGAGACTTCCTTTTGTTCACACAATTTCCTAAGTCCAATATTTGCAAAGACTTAGAGTTTTCCCCTTCCGGCAGAAGGCCTAAAAAATGGCAAAAGTCGAGCTAAGAGGGTGTTTGAAAAGGGATGAGCTAGTCTGCCCTATTCCACTAGCCGGTGAAGACTTTGGGGAAGTAAGGTGTGCAATCCCTGGCTGTAGCCCTTGCTAGTGGAGGAAACAACTTGGTAGCCGAGGGAGCCAAAATCCTTTTCAGACAGCCTCTAAGGGGTGCTCCGAGGTATTGGGCCTGGGGGAATACTTTGGGGGGGTTACTTGAAGGGGCATGGATGATGCCATGAGGGCGACTTCCTAAGTTGCCCATTTTGCCCAGTTTGCCAAAAATCAGTACATGACAATATCAAGCTAGCTCTCTATAATCCTCCAACAGAGCTTAATATACTCCCCCTAGAAGAAGCAGTGCCATCCGAGAGGAACCGATACCCATGGGAAAGGAAAAAAATGGGACAATTTTCCTATTTTGAGTGCGAGGAATTCTTGGTGAATGCCTTATTTAGATTAGGGGCTTATGGAAAGGAGAGAGTCTGCGCTGTGGGCCTGGATAGCCCGAGCTATAGGGGGTTTTCCGGAGAGGGTTATAATGATGAACAACCCAGGAGGTTTCCTTGCAACAGCGGATCGTGGTAGGCGCACCATGCTGCGCACGGTCTGCCGACGCTGGGTTTGCCCTCTGGACAGCCCACCTCCTTTCCCGAAAGGCCTCCCCATGGACTTTGATCCCCACGATTACTTACAAAAAAAGGGGGACCAATTGGTCCAGAAACTGAGCAAGATTCTGGTAAAGAACCGTTGGGTCCAGCCCCACCAGGCCTACATCGCAGCAGATATCGCCCAAGAAGCTTTCTGCCGCATTCTTGAAAAACTGCAATCCCCGTCGCCTCCCAAGTTTGCGTCGGAAAAACCTTTGTGGGGCTATCTAGTCCGGATTGCCCAACGGTTAAGTTTTTCCCGCCGCCGCTCCCAGATTTCTTTAGATCAACTGATCGAACAAAGCAGCTCTGAGCCGGAGGCCCCTCAGGTGCCCCCCTCTCAGGTTCTAACGGACCAGGAAGAGTGGCAACGAATCATCGAGCTTACTTATCAACGCTTTCAGAACCGCTCTAATCCCGAAATCCTCCGTCGCACTCTTGACCTTCTTTTAACAGAATCCGATGAGACAACGATTGCCGAAACCTTGGCCGAGGAATTCCAATGCTCTAAAGGGACCGGCTATCGATACATCTTGAGGGTAAAGATTACGTTACAAAAAATTGTCCAATCCCGAGGGAACTTGTAACATTCCGAAAGGGTTCGCCATGGGAAAATGGCAACACCCTGAAGATCCAGAAACGAAGTTGAAAGAACTCCTCCGGAGGCTGAGCACACTCAGTCCAATGCCAGGAGGCCAGCGCAGTTCCGAGTGCCCACCGGTGGCTCGATTGCTGGAGGCCTGGAAGGCCCCGGAAGAGGAAGATGAGACCTATACGGACATTTGGAAACATGCCAGTGATTGTCCGTATTGTCTTCGAATGCTCAGCATTTGGGAGGAAGCTCCAGAAAGTCGCCCTATTCACGAGCCGGCAGAATCCATCCTCTGCCCGGGACCGGAGGTGTATCGGTCGCTCCCTTTTTCTTTGCCGGCGGCGGCAATGGCTGCTTCGGCCACCGCACCTGCTGACCAACCCGCTTCCTTTCCTACCAGCATTGAGCTTTCTTTTCCCGAATCTCCGGATTTGAAAGGGCTGGTTCGCCTTGGTTCGGATCCGAAGGTTTGGCTGTTGGAATTCTGGGAACCCAATCTTCCGGCAGGCCTATGTATTCGGGTAAGCTGGCGTTCTCCAGACCCGGGAGAACCTGGTGCTTGTCTATGGAGCCGTTTTTTGATCTTCCGCCGCCAGCTCCAAGAGGCTACCGCTCGGATTGTACTGCCTTCAGAGATACTGGCTAAGGTGAGCGGCCAGAAGAATCTGTTGGAAACCAAAATGGGCTTCTGGGCCGACAATTTGACCTCCGAAGATCTTCCTCTGCTGGAACAGTCTTTGGAGGAAGTCCGACAATATGATCCGGATGCGTTATCCGAATGGGTCCAGTGGCTTCAGCAGGAGAAGGACAATCCAGACGCCCCGCCGGAGGTGCAACAGCGATTGGCCGAACTGGCTAAGAAAGCGCAAACCTACCTTGCCCAAGTCTCGTCCCAAGGCGGTTTTGCCCTCAGGGTCAGCGGTCGGGTTTGCTCCCTGTGTGAATCTATCTCCATCGCGGCCGATCGCCAACGCCGAGCCCCAGATCGCATCCGCGCCGCTCGCATCCTGCTGGAACAGGGCGGTTTTTTGCAAGTGTGTGTGGAACTGGCGGCCCATCCCGATCCAGACCTACTGTTGGCCTTCCAGCAGGCCCTCCGCCAATTCCACTCCCAGCCGTTTCTGGAGGTCCTTGCCGTCCTCTGTCGGGAAAACCTCCGCGTCGCTGATCCCGATCAAGAGGCTCTCTGGCAACGTCGACGTTTGGAGCTGCTCAGTTCTGCCGCTTTGGCCCTGGCCTGGGCAAAACAACAAGAAGAGGGGGAATCGTTCCTCTGGCTCCAAAAAGCCGCAGCTATCTGGACGGGCAACGCACTGGATGGATTCTGGCCTGATCGGTTGCCGCCAGCAAATCAGCCCTGGCAACGCCTGGACCTCCTGCTCCACCAAATGGAAACTAATGCCCAGATGCCGTTACGTCTCGGACTGCTGCGGGATTGGATCCGTTGGCTCGCCGGGACCCAGCGAACCGTGTTGCGAAGCCGATCCATTCTGATCCCCTTCTATTCTCCCTTGGAAGGGGCGGGGAGAATCTTTCGTTTCCAGGCTGAGCTGTTGGCCGACGGTGCCGGCCAGTTGTATGTCAATCCGGTCTTCTGGGCGCAGACGAATTTGTCTAAGGAACTTATGAATACTATCGACTCCATCTGGTCTTTCGTTGCCGCAGAAGCGGAGGCCCTGAAAACTTGCGATCTCTCTTGGTCCATCCAACCTCTTTCCCAGGAACAGACCCCTCCCTGGCTTATGGGGGCTTCGCTGGGTGCCGGCGCTGCGGCGGCGCTGGCGAGCCTGCTTCGGAATCAACCCATCGATCCTTCCACGTTGATTACTGCTGGCCTAGGCCGCGATGGGAATTTTACCGAAGTCGCCCACGTGTATGAAAAACTCCAGGCCCTGCCTGCCGTGGTCCATCAAGTCCTTGTCCATCCCCACAATCAGTCTGAAGCCCAAGCAGCTCTGGCTGGCCGTCCGAGCGGCACAACCATCCTCCTGGAAACCGCCTGCCGTCTGGACGAGGCAATACAGAAATGCACTTCTTTCCGAACCGCTTGGTCCCAAACCGCTGGCCTTTTTACCGTCGGCGCCCTCCGTCTGCGCGTGTATCGAATTTTAGGCGGCGATGGCCTGACTCGGCTTCGCTGGCCGGACGGGATTCAAACCCGCTGGACCCAACCGGATTATCAACTTCCTCCGGAACTCCAGGCCATCAAAGATCCTATCCTCTCCTGGAAGGCCCAACGCAGCGCCCAACGGGGGGCGCTATTCCAAAACAATCCCCAAGTTCGTCTCTGCGGCGTGCATTTTACTACTAATGAACAAGAAGTCATATCTCAATTAATCCTGCAGACGGCTCGTTGTTGGTACTTCGACAACCAGTTGACTAATGCCGGCCTGGCAGAACCCGACCGGGCGCCGGAAGACGCCCCGCCGCAGTGGCACGACTGGCAAGAGCGACTCAAAGCCTTGGAAATGCCTGTCCCGCTGGGAGAGTTGGAACGTTCTTGCCTGGCCAATCCGCTGGCAGTGAACCTGTCGGTGGTAACCGCTGATCGGAAAATCTTCCTCGCCCGGCGATCCACACGGGTGGCCTTTAATCCGCTAGGATTCGGGCCAGCCGTCAGCGGCAACGCTAACCCCGACCTGGACCTGGACAGCCAGGCCGCTTATGATCCTTTTGCCACCGCCTGTCGGGAAGCCTCCCAGGAGTTATTGGGTCGGCTGGCCTTGGCCAAGGCGGATTCTTCCGCCTCTGCGGCCAAGGCGCCATTGCAGGCTGCCGAGCCTGGGCCGACCACGGCGCGGGCCAGCTCGCCTTTGTGGAATCGGCAGGTGGTAACCTTCTTCGGCCTGGCTCGGACCGTCAAAACCCGTTATCCGTTTCTTTTCGGCGAAATTCGACTTCCGTGCGACGCCCAAACCCTCCTAGCTCAAGTGTCCTCCGATAGCTGGGAAAACTCCTCCTGGATTGCCATCGACTTTACCATCCCCGCCGTGGTCCAGTGGATCCGCTGGCAGCTTCAGGAAGGCGGCCAGAAGCCCTTCGGCTGGGATACGGCTGTGTTCAGCCTCTTGCAATCCCTGCTGTATGAATACCCGGATCAGTGGATGGACTTGGTGGAACAACTTCAGAATTTGTAACTTACTCCACACAGCGCTCCTCTCCCCCGAGGCTCCTTTTCCCTAAGGTGCCTGATAGGGGGGAAGGTTGGAGTAACTTCGTTCGGCAAAATTACTAACTCGACTTTTGCCATTTAGGTCTTCTCCAGGAAGAGGAAAACACTAAGTACTTGTAACTATTGGACTTAGGAAATTGTGTGGCCAACAGGAAGTCTCGCCGTAACTACTGGAAATAAAAGGAGTTAGGGAAAAAGCAAAAGTCGAGTTACTAACAGCCTATAACAAAATGACTTTTCCGAGGAACCGACCTCTAGGAGGCACGCCCGGTTTATTCTGAGAGGCTCTCCTAAAATGATGGAATTCACTGATTCTTTTGACTTTCGGGGAGGGAACGGATCCTCCCTCAGAAACCCTTGAAACCAAGGAGTACCGGTGCGTCAAAGGATGCCGTCTCTGCGGGGCAAAGTCCAGCAAAATGCAATTTTAGGACTGCCTCTGCAGGGTTTCATGTTGTTAGAGGTTTTAAACTTTTGGACGGATCTTGGAATAAGGAGACTACCATGGGTAAATGGGTCAAATGCAGTACCTGTCATGGCACCGGAGAAGTGCTATGCTCGAACTGCCATGGTACAGGTCGGGTTCGGTATGGAGATAAAGAGTACCCTTGTTCCCACTGCAATACTAAGAGGTTTAAGACCTGTGTACATTGCAATGGAAAGGGACAAAAGTATATATCTTCCCTCATCGATTAACTTTCTCCAACAAATGGATTCCACTCCGGAAAGTCAGAGGAACAGTTAAGGTGGCGAAGGTGGCGGCGGAGCTGGCCGAGGGCCTTCTTCTAGGACGGCTTTAGCGTGGCGGGCCAAATGGCCGCGGAGGTCCCGGGTGTACCGTTCCAGGATGGCTCGGCCGACGCCGCCGTAATCGCCGCATCGGTATAAGGCCCGGGCCAGATGCAACTCCCGGAGTGAATCCCGCCGGGTTTGTACGGCATTGGTGCCGCCGGGGCTTTTTTGGTCCAGACGCCGGGCGTCTTCTACTGTTTCGTGCACGTAGCCGGACATGTCCGGCTGGGTAAGCAGAGCGGCCAAGACCGGAGCGGCCCGACGGTCGCCGATCAACTCCAAAGCCAAAGCCACCGCCCGATGATGGGAAAAGGCGTCTTTGGCCGTAAGCAATTTGGCCTTTTCCAAAATGGCTGGTACGGCGCGCGGATCGCGTGTTCGGCCCAGGGCGATGATCAATTGATCCAATGGGCTGAGAGCCGATCCGAATTGCCCCATACCTCGGTAGTCCCAGCCTTGGTCCCAAGCCGGATATTTGCGCACTTCGGCAATCAAGCTCTCCAGACCAGTGGGATCGCCCAGGACGGCTAAAATCCGGGCGTAGATGAGCTTTTCTTCGTGCTTTTGGGCCTGGTGGTATGCTTTTTGCAAAAGGGGCAGGGCCTGCTGGGGATGGGCCAGTAGTACCGCCACCCCTCGGAAGTTATCCTTGACGGTTTCCACTGCCTGGGCAATCCGCTCCGGCGGGAGAGGGAAGTTATCCTTTTCTTCAAGCACCGTTTCGGGCAGGTTGCCGATTTCCACCAGGTGTTTTTGCAGTTGTCGGATGTCGATTTGCCGAAGCGGCACTGCCGCCTGGACGGCCATCGCTGCGGCCCGACCAGCCGCATAACCGGTGTTTTGGATGTCGGCTTGCATCCGGATTAGCGGCACGGCGTCCCGATGGGCGCTGAGGCCCAAACCGATCACTAAAATCCCTTCCAACCCCTTAGGCAACATACACCGATAAGGAATCCGTACCCGGAAGCCTTTATGTTCCGGATGTTCCAGTTCCAGATACGGATCAACAGTATATCCATGCGTGTCGAAGTTGCTGTAGGCGATGCAGATGGTATCTGGGTAGGTGCGGTCTAGCACCTGGTCGAGCAGGGTCATAACAAAATCGCCCCGGATACGGCGGCGTTCTCGAGTATCGACCAGCTGCCCCTGGTCGAAGGCCTGAGGGTATTTATCCTTGGCATAGACAAGTAGATGCCAAATGTCCATCATATCGGTTTCGTCGGCGATGGTAAAATCGGTGTTCGTGTAGGAGGCGCCCAGGCGTCGAGGCGGAAGACCGGTGCCTTGCATGGCCAGCTCGGAACTATCGGTATAGAGACACTCAGCCCCGGCAGCGGCGGCCACATCGCTATTGCCCGTGGCGTCGATCACCACATTGGCCAAAAGTACACCTCGGCCTTCCGGTGTGGCGACCACAGCGCCGCAGACCCGCTTGTCCTGAACAAAGGCGCCGCAACCGATCACGCCCATCCAGATATGCCCGCCGGCTTTGAGGATTTCGGTTCGCCACCACTCGGCTCGTCGTTCCGGCAGCCAACGGCCGCTTTTGGACTCCGTAGGCACGGTGGCGGTAAAACCGACCCGATTTCCCCAGTAGTAGTTGGTAATGTAACCGGCGGTGCCTACGCCGCCGAGCATGTGGAGTTGTTCGCAGACGATGGTTTTTACTCTGGCTCTAGCGGCGGCAATAGCAGCCGGCGCACCAGCCGTCCCACCACCAATAACCACCACATCATACTGGCCCAAGACGGGTAAGAGGCGATCTGGTTGGGGCACCATCCGCCCCTGCTTAGGATCAAACAGCCCCGGCCGAATCCCCCGAAGCTCTTCCCGCACATCGCCTGCGGCAGCCAGTGGGACAGCCGACCGATCGACAGCCAAACTGCCGCCATAGACCTGGAGCTTTTTCGGAGCCGGTGTTTTCAAGGCTTGCCGGGCTGCTGCCCGGCCAATTTGCTCTCCAAGCTCCATCAACCGAGCTGGACGCAAAATCCGAGCCGCCTCCTGCCGGCTCACCCCCGCACAACCGCCCAAAATCCAAAGCTCCGGTTTTCCTTTGGGTCGAAAGGCAGCCAGACTGTCCACAATTTGGGCCCCAGAGGCGGCATGAGAATTCACTCTACTGTCCGAAGGCGCCGCTCCAGCAGAAGCACCAGGCTGGGAGCCACTGGTTTTGGCTGAAGCCGACGGCCCAACAGCAACCGATTGGGTAGAGGTGTTTGGTTGGCTGGAGTCGGTCTGTGCGTCGGCTTCGGATTCTACCCGATCGGGCGGCACCTGAAACAGCAGATCGGCCGTCAGCTGTTGGTCAGGATGATAGGTCATGGAGCGGGCCAGTTGCTCGGCCTGCGCCCAGGAGGCAAACGAGTCGTCGGGCATTGGGAGTTGGAGGGTATATTCGATCATTGGCCAACGCCCGCCGGATCCTTCGGCAGGATTCGGCTGGAGGTCCCAAACACCCTGCCCGATGAGCCGATGCTGCATGTTTTGACCGGTAACCGGCTGGCCGCCAATGACCACCCGCTGGAACGTATGCAGCCCGGCTGGATAGGGAGCGAATTTTGCTCCAGCCAACCGGGCTATCAGTGCCCGAGGCGTCGCATCGATAACCGCCCGGGCCACCACGGCCTGCCGACCGGCCCGATTGGCCATCACTATCCCACACAGCCGACCTTCTCCGTCCACTAACACATCGGTGGGATAGCAGCTATAGAGGAAGGGCACTTTGGCGGCCAAAAGGGCCTCGTCCAAGGTCTTTTTCACATGCAGAGGCCGGGCAATGCGGCGGACCTTGGTTTGGCCTACACTGGCCGGTTCTGGTGGACCAAATAGTTCCACTTCGCCCAACAAAATCCGGCCGACGTTTTCTTCCTTCTTTACTTCCAGGCGCACATAGCGGGCTTTCTGGCCGATGCGGCCGGTAAAGGCCACCGGCTGGTCGTCGCCCTCGGCCACTGGAGGCGGAGCCAAAAGTTGACCAGCTTCCGTCCAGCTCTGACCATCGTTGCTGACGGATAGGAGGACCTTGGCCACAGCGAAATTCTGCTCCGGTTTTGGGGAACTTTTGCGCAGATAGGCAATCAGCCGAACCACATCCACCTCCATCGGCTGGCCCAGATCGGCCGTAATGGTAACATCGCCATCGTATTGAACGCTTTGGTTGACCGCGCTGCCCCACTGGCCGTCCGTTAGCAGACTGGGCGGCTTGGTATCCGGATGAAGCCGGGCCGACGGCCGATCCGCCGTGTATCGGAACTGAAGCCGGGGACGGCCCAACTGTTCGGGCACATGGGGGTCCTGCAGAAAGATGCGGCGGGCAAGCTCGGTGGTCGGCTCTTCCTGCTCTTCCAGCCACAGCCGTAAGGTACCCGTCATATCCTCGCCTAGATAGGGATACGGGGCAGCTAGGAAAACTTTGGCGCCTTCCTGAGCGGCAGCTACGGCGGCTGCTACCGCACCCGTACTGCCGCCTACCACCACCACATCTACTTCATAAGCAATCGGAATCTGCCGAGCCGACTCCCGAACTACCAGCCCTTGCTCGGCGGCACTGGCCGGCATCGCATCCCCTGTTGCCAAACCGGCCCATCCCAGCAAGCAGCATCCTATGGCAAACAAAGGTCCCCATCCACATCGGAAAGATCGACGCATAAACCGTCCTCCTCTTATGTACCGTGTTAGCTGATGGGAAAAGACCACCTTATTGACATCTCTGCGAAAGCAGGGAACTAAGGTTCCTTGGGTAGCAATCTGTGGGACCGGCAGGAATCCGGTTCTCCCTTCTGCTTGCTCAGGCCGGTCCTCTCCTGCAACCCATTGGTATCTACATAACGGGTTTCTTCTACAAAAGTTGTGGCCTTGCCGACCACTTTACCCCAACATATGGTGGTTCTAAAAAGATCTGTAGATACCCATGGGAAGCAGGCAGAGGCGAATTGTTCATTCGGTGGAAGTCTGACTATTTTTGCAACAGAGGCTGTTTTTCCGGCATTTTGCGTTTTTCCACTCCGGGGGTCTGGGCTGGGGTTTTGCTGGGCACGGCGCAGACCCAAACCTTTTCAATAGCTTCCGTAAGAGGCTTGGTAGATTCCACTTGTACAATCATGGTCATGTGATCCGGATCGGAGGCCAGTTCCAGTTGGCTGCCGTCGGCCGGAAGTTCTTTGCGGATGGGCTGGGGAGTAGGTTGGCCGCCCTGTTGAACGCCTGGCATATGGAAAAAGATTTTCGCTTGGGGGTCTTTTCGGACGGCGCCGCATAGGTAGCTCATCCGGCGGCGGAGAGTAATCGGGGCGCTGGAGTAGGTGTTGCCCTGTTTGGTCCATCGGTCAGGGGTCGCATTGGGCAATAGGTGCAACCGGCCGTCTGGGTTATAGACCAGGTTGCCGGCCGGTTCGGTGCTTTGGAGGTGAAATTCAAGCCGAGCGGTTTTGCCCGGCTGGAGTTGTACCTTGGCAGTAGCTGGCTGAGAGCCGACCCGATAAACCACCACCGTATATTCGCCGGGCGGCAGATTCCGGAACGAAAATCCGCCTCTCCATTGGCGATGGTCCGTTTCCATAGAGGACTCCGTCAAGGTGGCATAATCTGTATCGGCCAGAACGACCTGGGCCTCTTGGTCTTCGTTGGCCGGAAGCGGCGGGGCAACGATCGTGCCTTTCAAACCGGCGGCCTCGGCCGGCGTCTGCCACTCTAAACCCAGCTTGAAAACCGTATAGAGCATGTCGGCAGTTACCCGGGCGGTTTCCAGGGCTGATTCTAGGATGATTGGTTCCACTTTGGAGCGGTCGGGTTTGGCAGCGGCCACCAAGGGCAATGCCCGCTCTGCCCGTTCTGTGGAAAATGCCACCAGGCCCTCAATCCGGCGCCGGAGGCCCTGCCAGGCTTCTTCGTCAGTTTTGCCCAGAAGTTGCGGCTGGTAGCCCTGGATATGGATCTGCTTGGCATTGACCCAGTTTTCCAGTTCGCCATGGTGGGGGCAATTGACCTTGGCATGGGGTGGAGCGCCAACGTCTTCGACAAAATGGAGCAGCGGGCCGAGCTGGCGGCAGGCGTTAGTGGCTGTTTCAGTGCGAAATGCTTGCAAGGCCCGGCGGAAATACGGCTCAAAGGCCACCTGCACCGCCGGCATGGTATGCCCGACATGATAAGGCATTTTTCGAATCAGCAGATAATCATCCGCATAAAATGGCCCCAGGTCCCGGCCCCGATTGTCCGGCATCCAGCAGTATTGAGTCAACTGCCGGATATTATGCTCGCCTAAGAGCTTTTTCCATTTGTCCATTTCGGGCAGCACGTCCAAGGCAGCTTGGGTGATTTCCGTGTGCGGCCCCCAAGCCACCACAGGCGGAAGCCGCCAAACCCAAAGATTCCCAGCAACCAACAGACTGACCAACCAAAACCATTTTGTCCCCAGAGGCTGTTGCATGGGTGTACTCCTTGAGAAACCGTCGGTAGGCTCCTCCCAACCATTTGGAGTTCTTCTGGCTCTGTTGAAAAGGTGTCCTCAGTCTGGGGAGGGTTTGCCCATGCGAGTCGGTTTTGCTTCAGTTTTGGTGGGTTTAGGCCTCCGACCGGAAACGGTTTCAACAGAGCTAGTTCTTCTCTGAAAGGGAGGAAACAAAGGTGTGCAATTTCCGTCCTAAAGGGGTAGAAGGTAAGCCTAGCTCAAGGAAGGCAGGAACACTCTATTGATATCCAATTTGGCTTGCCAAAACAAGCAAAAACCCACCTCGCAGACAACGGAGAGCAATTCTCCCGTCGTGGGTGTTCATGGCAAAACGTTCAATCGGTGCGGTAGAGGGGGGTAAACACTCCCTGTTGGCCGGAAGCCAAGCCGACCTTGGACGGAGCATCCTCCGAGAGACGGTTTGTAAAGTGGTCTGACAGACTGGCCTACAACATAGTATGGACGCCCCTAGGAGCAAAGGCAATTCTGGATTCCTGCTTGCGCAGGGATGATAGGTTTCGGCATTTGGCCGAGCTGTTGGCTTCCTGTTTTACAGTTTGACTTCCTGTTTTTACAGCACCTGCAAGACTTCAGCGCCTCGGCCTTGCTGGATGAGCGGCACATAGGTTTCTAGCAGTTGATTGGTGGCCGGGTCGGTAAGATCCACCCGGGTGCCTCGTTCGGCGGACAGGTAGGCGGCCATGGTAAGCCGGGTGATTTCCAGACCATACTCCCAGTCTAGGAGGGCGGATCGGCCTTGCTGGAAGGCGGCCAGGGCATCCCGATGTTCATCAGTATAGCCGTACAGGTCGGCCTCGTTGGGCTGCACGCACAAAAGCCCCCGGCTTGCCTGGAGCTTTTCCAACGCCAATTCGGTATCCAGGATGCTAGCGGCGGCTGCATCGCTGATAAACACTTCTAGCGGCGAGCGAAGCGTATTCATTTCAAAGGCATAGCCCGGACCAATGCCATCCAACGACAGGCGTAGACCCTGTTTGTCGTACATCCAGGAGACGGTAAATTGGCCTTTGACTAGTTGCCCGGTCTCGGGGTTTTTATAGGTTACCATGCCGGTGGCGAAATCTTCGGCAGGCGTCTTGGAGTAATCCACGCCGTAGCGGTTGAGTAGCTCCTGGCGCCAGCGGGGCTGACCCCATTTGAGCAGGGCAGTTTCCGCCCAAACGGACTGCGGCTGCAAAAACCGAGGGGGCTTTCCCCAGGGCGTTAGGGCATACCAACTGACAGCCAAGCAGTGGCACCCCATATCACTGAGCACCCCGCCGCCTTGGCGCACGGGGTCCCAAAACCAAGCCGAGTGCGGGCCACCATGCTCTTCGCCTGATCGGGCCAAGGTAGGCGGCCCCATCGCCTCCATGACCGGTCGAAGCTGCAAACGCTGCGCTTGCACCGGTTTCATGTGCACTTGGTTTTCAAAATAGGCCTCCGGCACGCCCACCGAACGGATCAGCTCCACGATTCGCCGGCCTTCCTTCATATTTCGAGCCAGCGGCTTTTCGCAGATGACGCCTTTTAGCTGCGCACCGGCTTTGACCGCATCAACAATCTCCTCCACATGTTCCACCCGGGCGTAATTGGGAGCGAAAATGGCAATCACATCGACCTCTTTGGCCATTTCCCGGATATTCGGATAGGCTTTGGCTTCGCCTAGGCCATGCTCCCGGCAATAGGCAATCAGCTTATCGACCGGGTCTAGGGCGTAGAAGCCAGCCACTTCCACCCCGCGAACTTCCCGCAGCGCCCGCAGATGAAACGCCGCCACAAAACCACCACCAATAAAACCATACCGTAGCGTTGCCATACCCGCACTCCTTAAAGAATGGACCACAATGGACCGAAAACCTTGACGGAATTTTCTGTTGTCGGTTTTGGATTAGGTTGTTATGCTCGATTTTTGCTCTTTTCTAGGTTCGACCAGCAGGGGAAAGTTCTACCTTCCTGTAAATATTCGGGGTTAAGCAATTAGATGGACAACAGGAGATTTCGTCGTAACTACTGGATGCCAAAGCAGTTAGGAAAATAGCAAACGTCAAGCTATGTAGGGAGCATAAAAAGCGCCGGTAACTTTTTCCATCCGGAGGAAAATAGTTTTAGGCCATTCCAGTAAAATGTCCCAAAATGCCCCCAAGTTTTTTGGGCGTTTTTATAATAGCTTGTCCCAAAGAGTTGTGGTAGGGTAGGCTATTTTGTAAAATAAGGGGGTCTGAGGATTCCAACTGCTGCGGTGCCCAGGGCTTTACGAAGCCGGAGGAGCCAACACGTGCTCAGGCTTCCGGAGTAGCATGCTTTGGGGCCGCGGTGACAGGTCCATTCAGGAACGGAGAAGTTCAAACAGCGATTTTGGCAGCCGCTGGAGCAAGCCAGCTAGGGAGCCGCCGCCAACCCTAAGGAGAGCAGGCCGATGATTCGATGTCCGCTTTGCCGACGGCAACTAACGGAAAGGGATCGGCAGGTGGGCCGATGTGCTTCCTGTGGGCAGGCGGTGCCTGGATGGGCACGGCTGGCCGGGGCGGCGGAGGGATCCGCTTCCGGAGGCAAGGGGGGACAAACCCGATGGTGGGCAGGCACCGCAGGGTTCGCACTGCTGGTGCCAGGAATGACTTTAGTGCTGGATCGGCTTTTTCAGCGGCAGTGGGCGGCCGAGCCAACCCAGGCAGAACAGATCCAAGCCTGGCTTGGAATGGGGTTACTGGTGGTGATTTTGGCCTTTTTGGGTGCAGTAGGCGGGCTGGTGGCCGCCTGGCGGGCTAAAGCATGGCGCCTGGCTGCCTGGAGTGGGCTAGCGCTGTTGGCCAATGGGCTGGTGCTGGCTGCCTGGGCCGCCGGCAAACTGTTTAAAACCCCCTAGGCTATCCTATCTGCCCAAAAACCGATCCTCCTCCCCCTATTGCCACACCATGGGAGCGAGCGGAAAGACCCCATGTTTCTAACCCTTTTCCTCTAGGAGTCCATCAGGTAATAGTAAAAGTTGTGGTCAGGGGGGATGGCGGCGCGGAAATCGCAAGATCACCTATTTTCGAGAGAAAGGAGACTGTAAGGAATGGTTTTGTCAATGGGGGTACTTTTTTGCAACTTGCTGGATCGAGCCGATTGGAAAAGGGATTGGATTGGTTGGGAGGTATTCGCCTGGCAGGCGCCGGCAGGAGGATTTAGAAAACCTCTCGGCCAGCAGGGATTCGGCTTTGGAGGGGCAAGGCGGAGATTTGCCGGCTGCCAGCAGAGCAGCTTTCGCTCGGCCCGACATGGTTTCACGCTAGTGGAGCTTTTGGTAGTCATTGCCATTATTGGGATTTTGATAGCTCTGCTGCTGCCGGCGGTGCAGGCGGCACGTGAAGCAGCCCGCCGCAGCGAATGCACCAATAATCTGAAACAGATCGGCCTGGCCATCCACAACTTCATGGGCGAATATAACAACAACCTGCCCCAAGGCATCCCAGACAATAACCGCCACGGGTTTTTTACGTTTATCCTTCCGTATCTGGAACAGCAGGCTGTCTATAATCGGATTAAATTAGATCAAAATCCTTCCCTTAGTTCAGAGCTTTACACGCCGATTGCCGTGTATATCTGCCCCAGTTATCGAGGACCGTCTGTTGTTCGAGGGGATCCGGCCGAGTACAAAAACGGAGCGCTGACCACGTATCAGGTCGTTGGCGGCAAGTTGCCGTTTACCGGCTGCGATAGCTCCAGTTCTGAAACCTGTGTGAAATCCTCTTCGTTTGGGGATATGCCGAAAAATGGGCCGTTCGGCTGGAAACTCAAACGCCGCATCGATGACATCAAAGACGGCACGTCTAATACGCTATTTGTCGGTGAGTTTGTGCATGCAGATAGGACGGGTGATTTTTCTGGTTTTCCTGGCAATGTGCGGGCCTGGATTCGATCCAACAATGGCAATTTTGGTTCTTATACGTTGAAGGTGATTGTCTATGGAGTCAACGCTCCGGTACAACGGACGGCTGACGGCATACCGTACAACCACTTGCCTATGGGCAGCCATCATCCAGGCGGGGCCAACTTCCTGGTCGGCGACGGCAGTGTGCGTTTTATCTCGGAAAATATCTCCTTGGATGTTTATAAAGCCTTGGCTACTGTGGATGGAGCAGAAAATGTATCGATCTCTGACTAACCGACAGATCGGGTGGTTGGGTTTGGCCGCTCTGGCGGCGGGGGTCGTTTTGGCCGGCTGTGGCGGCAGTGAATTTCAACTAGCCCCGGCAAAAGGGAAAGTAACCTATAAAGGTAAACCCCTAGAGTTCGGCACGGTCATTTTCATTCCGGAAAAGGGGCCGGCGGCCATCGGACAGATTCAATCCGATGGCACTTTTGTGCTGGAAACCGGCACCCAGAGCGGTCGGATGCGAAAAGGCGCTGTCGTAGGAAAACACAAAGTCGAAATTCGGTGTCTGGAAACCCAACGACCTGGTTATAAACCGCCGGCCGACCAGGAAATGCCCGCCGGCAAGTCCCTTATCCCCACCAAATACAATCAAGCCGACACCAGCGGCCTGACCGCTGAAGTTACCGCCAAAGGCCCCAATGAGTTCACCTTTGACCTAAAGGATTAGCTGACCCCATTTTTGTCATTGCTTTGCCTTTACCTCGCCAGAAATCCTGCGACAGATTCTTTAACAAAATGGGGTTTCCTAGCAGCCTCCAAGGAGGCAGAGAGTAGGTCAGAGCCATGGGGATTTCCATTTTGTGAGTGGCTTTTACTCAAACAAGTGGGGTTGTTCTGCGCTGGGCCGACGGCGCACGGTTGGCCGATGTTCCTGGAATGCCACCAGTTGGCGTTCTACATCCGCTAAAAACGGCGAGGGTTCCATCCATCGTACTTTTCCCTGCCAGAGGCGACGCCGGGCATGAGTTAGGATCAAATGTTCCTTTGCCCGGGTCATACCTACAAACAAAAGACGCCGTTCCTCAGCCAATCGATTCTGGTCCTCCTGGCCTGAAAACCGAAGCGGAATCAGCCCATCCTCACAGCCTACGATAAACACCACCGGAAACTCCAACCCTTTGGCCGCATGAAGCGTCAGAAGCGAAATCCGCTCCGCCCGGCTATCCCACAGGTCGGCCTCGGTGGTCATGGCCAGTTCGGCCAGGAACCCAGCAAGGTCATCTCCGTACTTTTCCGCTAATTGCTGAAGGATGTCTCGAACAGCGGGAGAAATTGTTTCGGGGGACTCTTCCGAGGTTTTCTTTTCGGTTTGTTCCGAGGAGGCTTTTTCGGCTTGTTCTGAACGAGTTTCTGTATCCGCAGACGGAAAGCTCTCCAACAACCGTCGCACGCGCTCCGGCAGGGGGGCGGCAGGCGGATTCTCCTGCCGGTGAAGCTCTTGGAGCAGCCTTTGCACCCCAGGCAGTTCGGCCAACGGCCTGTGGCTACAGACTTGGAAAGGCATTCCGGATCGGTGCAAGGCTTCGACCAGCGGCTCAGCCTGGGCCTCAGTCCGATACAGCACGGCAATATCGGAAAAGCTCAGTTCCGTTTGAGTTTGACCTTGGCTGCGGCGGCTATCCAACGAAAAGAACGTCGGCCCGCCCAGAAGCTCTTCAATCCGATGCACCACTAGTTCCGCCTCGGCCCGCTCGGTCGGACAGGTGTGGATTTCTATATGGGGGACCCGGCCCGGCTGGGCCTCCAAGCGCCGATCCGGGGCCAAACTGGCCGCGGCGATCATCTGGCCGGCCGCCTCCACAATCACCCGGCTAGAGCGATAATTCTTGGTAAGCACAAAGCGCCGGGCCTTCGGATAATCGGCCAAAAACCGCTCGAAAAACCCCGCATCCGCCCCCCGAAACCCATAAATCGATTGATCCGGATCGCCGATGACACAGATATTTCCGTCCGGCGGCGCTAGCGCCTGTACCAGTCCATACTGGGCCGCATCAATGTCCTGAAACTCATCCACTGAAATAAACCGGAACCGCTGCTGGCACTCGGCTTGCCAGGCCGAATCGCTCTGCAAAATCTTTAGCGGCAATAGGACCAGATCGTCAAAGTCCAGCCAGCCCCGCCTGCCCATCTCCGCCTCATACACCCGAAGGGCTTCCTGCAATTTGGGGTCTTCTGAGGGTGGGGCAGTGGTCCGTTTGACAAGGGAAATTTTCTTCAGCATCCGATCGGCCTGGGTGTCGGAGACGTCTAAAGCTTTGGTCAAAAGCTCTCGCCGCTGCAGCTCCGAAGCAACGCATACACCTCCCTTGACAAGGGCAAACCGTTCCCTCAGGCCCGGCGGCAGAGAAAAGCCCCTTTCCTCTTCCCCTCTCCCCTCCGCGGGAGAGAGCGGCCTGCGAAGCAGGCCGGGTGAGGGGGCTGCTGCCCCTCTCCCCTGGCGAGGGACTTCCTCTCCTTCCCCTCTCCCCTGGCGGGAGATTCCCTCAAATTTCCTTCTCCCCTGGCGGGAGAGGATAGGGTGAGGGGGAAAAGACGTTTCCCCGGCCCTGTTGGAAGCTTCCTTCCCAAGCCATTCCGACAACCGCCGCATGTATTCCCGAAGCAATTGCCAGCCAAAGCCGTGAAAGGTCATCACCGGGATCCGCTCGGCCAAATGCGGTAAGAGGCGATCTAACCGGCTTCGCATTTCGGCGGCAGCTCGTCGGCTGAAGGTAATCGCCAAGCAGCTTGCAGGTTCTACCCCATGCTCGGCCACTAGATAAGCGATCCGATGGGTCAGGGTGCGGGTTTTTCCTGTACCGGGCCCGGCCAGGATCAACACAGGTCCTTCCACACACTGTACCGCTGCCCGCTGTTGGGGGTCCAAACCAGCCAACAACCCTTCGGCTTCCCCTCTCCCCTCCGCGGGAGAGGGATAGGGTGAGGGGGTAACACCGAGCAACATTTCCCTACCCTGGCCCCCCTCACCCGGCTTCGCCTTCGGCTCAGCCGGCCTCTCGCCCGGTGGGCCGTGGCTGAGGGCGGCGGAGGGGACGCTTCCACTGCCCACAATTTCCCCTCGCCCCGCCGCGGGAGAGGGTGGCCCGGCACAAGCCGGGCCGGGTGAGGGGGATATCTCCCCGCCGCCGAACAGGCACTGGCTGCTTCGCTTGGTTCGGAGTTCTTGGTCGGTAAATAGGCGAATGACGCCGTATTGGCCGTCGAAAC
>JANXAQ010000085.1 GCA_025062105.1 Thermoguttaceae bacterium | reverse complement strand
AATGAGCTTTCCAAGCCACTTTCAAGGGGGGGTTAGCAGACGCTTCAGAACCGCCTGGATTTTGATTTTGGTAGGTTTTGATGGGTCTCGGCCTCGGCTTTTTGGAGTATCCGGAGGAGACAGTCCGGCGCTATGTTTGGTGGCGGCTGCCGGTGTGGGCCAAGGGCGACCAACCGGGGCCAAATAGGAAAACTATAGAAAGTAGATAACCTGCTGCCTACCCTTTGCCGCTCCGGAACCACACCGTAACGGGAAAAATTAAGATAACGATAAAATTTTCAGTTGGTCTAGTATTTGTTCAGAGGTTCCAATCGATGTTCGGCTGGGAAATAGCTATAGATTTAAATGTTCATATAGCTCACTCTGGGTTTAGTATTTTGCAGAGGTTTTTAGACTTTTCCCCTCTGCTTCACATCCTCCCCAGTGCGATTCCTATATCAACAGGGGTTTCCTTGCAGTAGGGGTGTCATAGCGCCTTGCGCAATGCTCTCCCTTATTCTTCCCCCCGACGCTCTACTTTCTACTGCCCTCTGTTACTATAAGAAGAGCCGCTACCTTATCGTGGCGGCTTACTCATCCATCTTCTGCCCCTCCAGCAGTTACCCTGAAGGCTGGATTGTCCATTCCGTGGATTCTATCGCCAATGGCACTGGCAGCGTATAATGTTAAAGTGGTTTCTTGAGTCTTTTTTCTTTAGGAGGATGCTCTCATGCAATGGTTTTGGTTAGCAATAGTGATCGGTGGGTTGGGTTGGTCGCTATCGGAACCAGAAAGTCAGATGTGGCAAACTAGTGGGGCGTTCGGAGGGCAGTTGGCTCGCTTTGCCGAACAACAGCCCCCTACTCCCTCGCAACAGCCAGGGGAAAAAAGCCCCCAGGAAAAATCTTCCTCCAAGGAACCTCAAAACACTCCTCCAGAGAAGCCTTCCCCTAAACCTGGGGAAAAAGAAAAAGGAGAGCCGGATCCATTCCAAGTGCCCGAGGGCTCGCCGGAAGAATTGCTCAAATACATTGAAAGCCTTCGGCAGTTGGAAGCCAAGGGGATTACCTCTCGGGAGCAGCTGATCGAGTTTTTAAGAAAGCTCCACAAAGCCATGGTCGAGGCAGCCGACAAAGTGTTGGCCGGCAAGCCTACCCCGGAACAATGGGAACAGGCAGCCCAGGCCAAAGCACAAGGCCTGATTATGCTCCTGCAACTAGGCGATCCGGCGGCGGAAGAACAATTGAACAAATTTGCGGACCAGCTTCAAAAGGGAGGCAAAAAAGACCTGGCTCGTCAGGTCCGGGGCATTTTGCTGTTGGTCCAATGGCGGGAGTTGCCGGGCCAAGAGGAGAAGAAAAAACACTTGAATAAAATTTTACAATTTTTAGGAGAGGAGCCGATCGGGCAGGCGGAATTGCGTCTGATGGCTAGTATCGGCCATGAACTAGAATATCGGATGCCAGAGTTGGCTGTGCAGGCCTACCGGCAATTTAGCCAACTGGCAGCCAAAAGCAACCTGCCGGTCGCCCAACAAATAGCCAAGCGGTGGGAAGCCGTCATCCGGCGCCTGGAACTTCTGGGCAAACCGATCGAAATCAAAGGCTACACCTTGGACGGAAAAGAATTTGATTGGGAAAAGTTTCGCCAAGGCAAAGTGGTGCTAATCGATTTTTGGGCCACCTGGTGTGGTTGGTGTATTAAGGAGATTCCGGAACTTAAACGCCTCTACGAGGCCTATCGGGATCGAGGATTTGAAATTGTGGGCATCAGCGGGGACCAGAACCGAGAAGAACTGGAGAAATTCTTGCAAAATACTCCCATTCCGTGGACAATTCTTTATGGCAAAGACGGTCCTAGTCCCACGATCGAATACTACGGCATTTCCGCCTGGCCGACGATGCTTTTGGTGGGCAAAGACGGCAATGTGATTTCGCTCAACGCCCGCGGAGAAAAGCTCCGGGAAGAGCTCCACCGCCTTTTAGGGCCTGCTGAAGAAAAACAAGATCCAAAAACCGCTCCAGAAAAAACCCCACCCGCTAAACAGTAGTTTCTGTTAAAAGTTGGCACTGTGGAACCTGTTTCCGTCGGGAGGCTAAACCCACTAAAACTCGTACCAAATCGAGCTGAATATACAAAGCCTCCCTATGAGGAATAAATTGTCAACAAAGCCCTATAGGGTGGATTTCAACTCGCCTTTGGAAAGTTTTCTTAACTCCTTTTATTTCCAATACTTACGACGAGCAATCCATTTGCCCATGCAATTTGCTCACTCCACTCATTGCAACGAGTTAGAAAATCTCCTTTCCGAGCAAGAGGCCAAAATGGGCAAATTCTAGCCAAAGCACTTGACTTTTCTCAAATTTTAACCCTGGAGCGAAGGTGCGACGTTCTACCTCTTTGGGGCTCTGTTGAAAGATTGTCCGCAGCCTGTAGCGGTTTTGTCCATATGGGACGGTTTTGATCCAGTTTTGGTGGGTTTAGGCCTCTGACTGGAAAAAATTTCAACAGAGCCCCAGAAACTCTTATGGGGTTGCCTTATTGTTGGGTCGACTTTCGTCTTTTAAGTTCGAGATTATCATTCTCCCTAACTGCTTATGTTTTTAGCAATTAGGAGGATTGGTTTTATGTGCATCATTTCACAATTCCGATAGTTCCCAACAGTTAGAACCAGGTTATTTTAGGGGGAGGCCCAAGTGAAAAAAGTCGATCTCAGAAGCCTGTGGAGGTTTCAGGATCGGCCGAGCAGGCGTTTTAGTTCCGGCCAGGGGCGTGTGTTGGCCACATGCTGCCGACTCAGGCCGCCGCGGCGTGCCTGCAATACACCGTAGCGCAATGCGTCGAGTCCACTAATAGAATGTGCATCCGTAGAAATGACCACCAGAACACCCATTTTTCGAGCGGCCGCACACCCCACGTCATCCAGATCCAACCGGGCCGGATGGGCGTTCAGTTCGATCATCTTGCCGTACTTTTTGGCCGCCTCCAGCACCGCCTCCAGATCGATGGCATATGGGGGCCGTTCGTTTAGTAAACGGCCGGTCGGGTGGGCAAATACGGAGACGGCCGGGTGGCTTAGGGCCTCAACTACGCGTTTGGTAATTTGCTCTCTTGACTGATTTTGGCCGTAGTGGACGCTGGCGACCACCCAATCCGCCTCGGCCAACACTTTGTCCGGCAGGTCTAATCCTCCTTTTTCTAAGATATCCACCTCGATGCTTTTGAGAAGCTGAAAATTTTTCCATTTCTCGTTGAGCCGGTCGATCTCTTCCCATTGCCGGCGGAGCCGATCGGCGTCCAGGCCATGGGCCATACTGACCCGTTTGGAGTGATCGGCAATAGCCAGGTACTGCAACCCGCGCTGGCGGGCCGCCTCGGCCATCTCCTCTAAGCTATTCTGGCCATCCGTCCAATCGCTGTGTACATGTAAATCACCCTTTAGATCCGCCAGTTCGACCAGCACAGGCAACTGGCCAGCGGCCGCCCACTGAAATTCCTCTCTGGCTTCCCGAAGTTCCGGCGGAAACCAAGGCAAGTCCAATGCTCCATAGACCTCTTGCTCTGTGCGGCCAGCAATCCGCCGCTCCCCTCGAAAGACGCCATATTCGTTGATCTTTAAGCCCCGGTCCTTGGCCAGCCCCCGCAAAACGACATTGTGCGCCTTAGAACCAGTAAAATACTGTAGGGCCGCCCCGAACGATTCTTCTGGCACCACCCGCACATCCACCTGAATACCAAGAGCTAGCCGAACCGACATCTTCGTATCGCCTCGGGCTAGTTCCTGAGCAATACCGTCCAACCGACTAAAATGGTCCATCACCACCGCAGGTTTTCGCGTAATGACTAGAAAATCCAGATCACCGACGGTTTCTTTGCCCCGGCGGTAACTGCCGGCAGGCTCAATGGTACCCACTTCTTTACATTGCTTCATGTGGGTCAAAATGTTTTGGACCAATTGATCGGCAATAGCCCAAAGGGTTCGACGACCGGCCTCTGCCGCCAGTTCGATGCCTTGCAGTATTTTTTCTTCCGTTTTGGCCCCAAAGCCAGGCAGCTCCCGTACCTTCTGCGCCATGCAGGCTTCGCGCAATTGCTCCAGTGAGCTGATGCCAAGTTCTCGATATAAGGCGGCAGCCCGTTTCGGCCCTAAGCCAGGCACCCGCATCACCTCCAACACACCCATCGGCACCTGCTGCCGAAGCTCTTCCAAAAGCGGTAGGGTGCCAGTTTTCACCAAGGTACTTATCTTTTCAGCTAGATCCGCTCCAATCCCGCTAATCTGCGTCAGTGAATCTGGACTGTTGTAAACCATCTGCTCCAGCGATTCGGTAAGCTCTCGGAGCGTACGCGCAGCATTCCGATACGCTCGCACCCGAAATGGATTGGCCCCTTGAAATTCCAAAAGATCAGCAATCTGGTCAAACACATCCGCTATCTCGGCGTTGGTCATAACCAAGTGCCCTCCAAGCCTTTTTACACGACATAAGGTTACCAGGTAAGACTTCCCCCCAAATGCAATAATTTGCCTCTCCCCTGGGCTGGCAAAGCCATAGGAGCGAAGCCCCCGGCAGCAGAAAACAAAAAGTCCTGCGGGTTTGTCGCCTCCTGTATCGCCCCAACCTGGTTGGAGCAGCAAAAAGAAAAGCCAACCAAAGGCTTGCGCCCTTTAGCTGAAATGGTATATAACCAGAACCCTCTTTGACCAACTAGGCAAAGGTTCCACACACAAAGGAGAAACCCCTGCAAAATCCTGAACATATGAAGACTACATGAACTTCTGATGGAATAAACATTCGGCGGCCCTGTTCAAACACCTGTTAAATATCGGACGCTAGCAGTGTTAGCAATCCTATATATTGGGTCCGAAAGGAGAGGAACTAAAATGATATAAACACACATCCTCTGAATTATGCACAGGTCCCTTAACGAAACAAACCTCACCCTGGAAATCGAGTTTTGCAGACAACCGATCTTTTTTCCTCCGGATATGCAGAACTAATCTCCTTCTAGAGAGCTGTAACCTCTGGATCTGGAATATGCCGCTTCTTGCTCCGGGAGATGGCAAACAGAGGCAATTGGATGGAAATGGGGACTAGCTATCTTTGCCATCCTACCGAAACGGAGCACAAAAAATCAGCCCCACCTATGTGGCTTGAGAGGATACTTCGTTTGCCCCGTAACAGAAAGCCGAATAGATGCGGCCGACCCAACCCTGGCCAGCCACCTAGTAAGTGCGGTATTTTTAGGTAATTTTGATAGGTTGTGCCTCTGAGGTCAATACGAGAGCTTGAGAATACCGATCGTGTAGGCTTGAAAAGGGCAGGACTATGTACGGTGCGATGTATGGTGCGCTGATAGAGATTGTCGTGCTATTTGGATAGTTCGACGAAAATTGGAAAAAACGGAAGTCCCAAAATCTTTCAAAGCACTTTCCTAAAGTGACATGGATTCCTTCGCCATTTCCACTTAAAAGCTATCTTAAAAAGCATTTTCTATGATGAAAGGAGGGCTCCTTGCTAAATTCCCTCGGATCACCAAAATCCCTGTTTTTAAAGAGCGTCGAGGGTAGCAGCCGGTCGGCCAAACCCCATGGGAAACCGCCCAAATCCCAATTTCAGCACAGCCTCTTAGGCAAGCCGTCCGAGCCGGAAATCATCTGTATGCCCTCGATATAGAGGGATTGCAGGTTCTCCTTACCTTCGATTAAATCCGGTGTCAAATAGTGATGAACATAAACAATATATCTTATACCAGGAATCTGTACTTTCTCGAAAATTCCGCTGTGTGGGGTTGATGGATTTTGACAAAAAAACTCCCCTGGGGGCAAAGAAACAAAACTATTTTCCCCAGGAGAGGCAAAAATGGATTGGACAGCTTGGGCGCTTGCC
>JANXAQ010000061.1 GCA_025062105.1 Thermoguttaceae bacterium | reverse complement strand
TTTCAAAACAAGCTAACGGTTACTTTGGATAAATTGCACAATTTGGGAAAAATCATTTAGAAAATCAGCAGATCTTTAGTTTCAGAAAAAGATTTATCTATATTTTCTATTTGATCCATTCTGTGTTGTTCAACGAGTTTTCCTGCTTTGCCTAAAGTGATGGCCGAGCGTCTGAAATTTAACTTGTGTATAACAGCGAGGCCACCAGAGGCAGGCCGAGCCGGAGCCTAGCCGTCTGCTACCACTCAAAAGGCCGATTGACATTTTTCGGTTCCGCGGACTGCCTCGAAAGTGCTTGACCAACCCCCCAAGACAACTGAAAAGGCCGATAGACACTCTTGGGTTTTGCCTCCCGGCGATTTTGGCGGCCGGAAAGAGGCTAGACAGGCCGAAGATTAGCCCTCTGCGTGCCTAAACAGCCGATTCCGGTCTCCGTTTTCATCCCCCTTGTGTTTGCGCATGGGAAAGGTGGCAAATGAGCCCATTGGATCGGGCTGAACTGTTACCAAACGGAGCTATTAGCACTATGTTGGACCTGGTGGCCGCCGCTTGGGCTGCTATCGGGCCACGCCCCAGCAGGTCCAAACCTCGCCAGCTCAGACCAAAAGCTACCTTGATCGGGCCGAAGGCTTGGTTTCGGCTTTGTGGGGGATAATGCCGGTAGGAGGCTGATTCGGCCGGTGGCGGCTTTCTCAGTCAGCGTTTTCTTCGGAGGCTTCCGCCAATTTAGCCGCAGAGGCTTTCTTTTTGGGTAGTATTTGGAGCGGCTGGCGTCGGCGTTGTTCGGCCAACCGTTCCAGGGCCTCTTTTTGCTGCTCCAAGTGGGTCCCATTGGGCCCGTATTTTTTAATCAGCACCTTGACTTTTTCGGTTGGCTGCGCCCCGACGCTTAACCAGTATTGTAATCGCTCCAGGTTCCACACCACCCGAGCATCCGTATCCGGAACCATTGGGTCATAAGTGCCGATGACCTCTAAGACCCGTCCATCCCGGGGACGCCGGGAATCAGTGGCACAGATTCGGAAAAAGGGCCGATGCCTCCGACCCATCCGTTTCATCCGAATACGTACTCCCACCGAAACCTCCTCCTTTCTATATTGAAAACGAAAATCACATCCTCAAACAAATCGGACAGGTAAATTCGTCCTGTTTTTGGCTAAGTTCGTCGTCTTTTTGGCAAACGCAAGGGACCGAAAGGCCTCCGTTGCACTTCCGCCGAATGGAGGCCATATTTTTTTCCTTCTTCCCGATGCTCCAAGGGGGTTAGAGTAAGGCGGAAGAAGGAAAACCATCAGGACTTTTGCCCCCACACAGCTGCTTCCAGACGGCAAGGTTTGCTTGCCAGTCCGTCCCACCCCAAAAGAAAGGCCAATTACTTCACTTCGCTGAACGGTTACCTGTGCCCCTCCTCTGGCTCCAAGTGTGGGTTCGCTGTTATACACAAGTTAGAGTTAACCTCTTCGGACACACTCTAGGCAAATCCCGAAATCTCACAGAAAAATGCAGAATGGATAAAATAGGCAATATAATCAAAACAGTTTCTAAAACCAAGCACTTCCTGTTCTTCCGAGGGATCTTTCCTAAATGATGCAATTTCTCCAAAGTAACAAGGAGCTTCTAGTAAAAAGTTTGCTGTCCCCAACCCCCCCCTATTGGGGGATTTGTTGCTGTTGGGAGACTATCCCAATATGTGATAACAGCGAGCAAGTGGGGAGGAAGACAACCACCGAGAGCAACCGTTGAAAAGCAGAATGCAGAGGGACGGTGTCCCGGATTCTAACGTGTTCTGCCCTCCGCCTTTGTCTTCGGGGTTAAAGGCCCTGGCTGCCAGGATCGCTTGCGCGATGCGGGCAGCAGGAGCAAAAAGCTCGGTTGCCCGTTTCGTTTTCCCCTGAGCCCTGCCCCTCGTAGTACGACATGCCAAGGGGAAAATGGGATTCCCCTTTCGGCCGAAGTGTTCCCTCCCTTTCTTTTCGCTTTTTCAGGCCGTAGCTTCTGTACAGCTATCAGGCATTCAGTCGGTCGAAGGATTGCCTTTGTTTTTATGTTTGGCTTCCCATTTTCGGCGCTTAGCTTCTTTTTCTCGGAGTTTTTTGAGGCGTTTTTTCTCTTCGGTGGTCAGGCGTTTGCCGGTGCCGATTTTTTCTTTTTTGATACGGCCGGTTGGATCGAACATGCCGCTTCGGATTAGTTCCTGCATTTTGCGCATTCGGGCAAACATGCTCATACCGGACAGCTGGCGCATAACCTGGGCGATCGGCTCGAACTGGCGGACCAATTCGCTGACTTCATGAGGAGCAACGCCGGCGCCAGCGGCAATTCGGCGTCGGCGGCTCTGATCGATAATGGACGGATCCCGTCGCTCTTCCGGCGTCATGGAGTCGATAATGCCGACGACTCGGCGGAGGTCGCCTTCCACATCGGTCTGCCCTATCTGCTCCATCATCTGTTGGATCGAACCGAACCCAGGAATGAGGCTTAAGATCTTTTGCAGCGGTCCAAGCCGGGTGGTCTGCAACAGCATATTCTTGAAATCTTCCAGGGTAAACTCCCCTTCCCGAAGCCGTTGCTGCTGCTTCAGCAGCTCTTCCTGGTCGAATTTTTGCTTGGCTTGCTCAAAAAGGGTTACGATGTCGCCCATGCCGAGGATTCGGCTTGCCATCCGGTCCGGATGGAACTCTTCCAAATCCTCCAAGTGCTCGCCAACGCCGACGAACTTGATGGGCACTCCGGTAACGGCTTTTACCGATAAGGCAGCTCCGCCCCGGGCATCACCGTCTAACTTCGTCATGATCACACCGTCCAGCTCCAAGGCCTCGTTGAAGGCCTTGGCACTATGGACGGCATCCTGGCCGGTCATCGCATCCACCACCAAATACACCTGCTGGGGTTGAACCCGCTGATCGATCCGTTTTAGTTCCTCCATGAGCTCCTGATCCACATGGAGCCGACCAGCCGTATCTAAGATCACCACATTTGCCCCGATCCGTTCGGCATGTTCGACCGCGTGGGTCGCCACCTGGACTGCATCCGTAGCCCCTGGCTCTACATAAACAGGAATGCCCAATTGGTTCCCTAGGATTTGCAGTTGTTCTATAGCGGCGGGGCGCTGCAAGTCAGCGGCTACCAAAAGCGGCTGCCGGCCCTTCTGACGCACCAACCGCCCCAATTTCGCACAAGTGGTCGTCTTCCCAGACCCCTGCAGCCCGCAAAGCATCAGCACCGACACCCCAGGCAATAGGTGTAAACTATGATCCACCGGGCCCATCAACCGCACCAACTCATGATATACAATGCCGATGACCTGTTGGCTGGGATCTAGGGATTTGAGGACTTTTTCGCCTAAAGCGGCTTGACTCACCCGCTGGATAAATTCCTTAACTACCGAGTAACTGACGTCGGCCTCCAGTAACGCCTGTTCAACCAGGCGCAGACCTTCACGCATATTGGCTTCGGTCAGTTTTCCTCGGCCTCGGAGCGTGCGAATGGCCGACAGTAGACCTTGTTGCAAGGTTTCAAACATAAAGCGGGGCCTCAATCCGCCAATTTGAGGGGTAAGCCATAACCCGATCTTTGCCCGGGCCCTCTCCCTGCAAGCTACCTAATTCAGCATAAATCTATATCATATCCCCCGCAGCCTTCCTATGGCAATGGTGGGTGCCAGAAATGAAGGGCTGATTTTTTGTGGTCCGTTTCGGAATGGATGGGTAAGATAGGTATTCCTATAGTCCCCCTTAGTCCCCTCGACCTGTACCTTGCTGGCCTCTTTAAACAAGAGGTTTGGCCTCCAGTTCTACAAGCTATACCTCTTTGGGGTGGGGTTTAGCACAGGATATTCGGAAAGAAAATGGGGAGGTTTGTGCGGAGCTGGAATAAGAGGGTTAGGCTTATTTTGTCTATATTATCTATTTTTCCCAAATTGCCCACAGAATTTCAGCCCCAACAGAATTTCAGCCCCACAGAGAGATTTCAGCCCCACAGATTGACAGTTTGCTGGGGAGTAGGACCAAGATAGCTACGCTCGACATTGGCTATTTTTTTCTCACAGGATGTCTGAAAAGGGATGTAGCCAGTATTCATTCCAACGGCCGGTGAAGGCTCTGGGTAGCCATGGCGCCCAAATCCTCGGGTGTAGCCCCTCTGGTGGGGGAAACCACTTGGCTTCCAGTGAGCCAAAAAGTTCTTTTCAGACCTGGCTCTCAGTGGGGTTTGCTTCCAGGAGTTTCAGACAGCCATCCTTCCTCAGACAATTTGCTACTGGAACCTATGCAAAATCCAGAACAGGGAGCCCCAGTTATAAATGTTTGCTTGGGTAGAGAATGGCCGTTCCATTCAAAGACCTACTCATCTGGGTTGCTAGCAAGTTGCCAGCAATGCGAAGATCCCCTATTCGATTGGGTTCGAGGCAGAGGGCACCACGAAGCTGTAAAAATACCACCTCTTTTAGCTATGCAGAGTCTTCTTGGGTTACAAGGTCAAGAACCCATCAAAAGAAGCAGATATCTCCCCCGGGTAGGTGTTAGCGGCGTGGCATCTCACAGCTTAAGCCGCCGGCCGCAGGCAAATAGGCATGACGGACATAATCGGCCACCATCCGGTGGGCGCTGAATCGCCATGCCAAACTGCTGATCGAATTCATCATCATTCGGATCCAGCCGCGGGGCAAACCGTCGACATCCCGCTCATAATACAGAGGTATGACCTGCTTTTCGAGCACTTCATAGAGGCTTTCGGCGTCCCGTTGATCGGTAATGCGGTCATCGACATGGCTAGCTCCCTGGCCGATGGCAAACCCGTTGGTACCGTCGTAGGCCTCGGCCCACCAGCCATCAAGCACCGAAAGATGTAAGACTCCGTTTAAAACCGCTTTTTGACCGCTAGTACCAGAAGCTTCCAGAGGCCGCCGAGGCGTATTAAGCCATACATCCACTCCCTGAATCATATGTCGGCAGACATTAATGTCATAGTCTTCAATAAAAGCAATCCGGTTGGCAAACCGGGGATCATAGCGAAGGTTGGCAATCTTCTGGATAATGCGTTTTCCCTCATCATCGGCCGGATGGGCTTTGCCGGAAAAAATTATCTGAAACGGTCGCTCCGGATGATTCATCAGGCTGGCGAGCCGATCCAGATCGTACAGGATGAGGTCGGCTCGTTTATAGGCGGCAAACCGACGGCCAAAACCGATGGTCAAAATATTTGGATCCAAGATGTTACGAGCCGCTTCGACTACGTCGTCGCTTTCCCCTCGACGACGGCATTGTCGGCTTACCCGGCGGCGCACAAACGCTAAAAGTTGGTTCTTCAGCGCATGATGCGTCTCCCATAATTCCCCAGGATCGACATTATAAATGGCTTGCCAGACTTCCGGCTCGCCCATGCGGCTGACCCAATCGACCGGAAAATACCGATCATAAAGCAAACGCATCTGCCAGGAAAGCCAGCTGGGAATATGCACTCCATTGGTGATATGACCAATGGGAATTTCTTCTTCCACGCGCCAGGGCCAAAGATGGGCCCACATCCGGCGAGTGACATGCCCATGGAGGCTGCTGACAGCATTCGCATGGCGGGAAAGCTTTAGACCCAGCACCGTCATACAGAAGGGTTCATAGGGGTTTTGGGGTTCGACTCGGCCCAGGCCCATCAGTTGCTCAAACGACAGGCCTAATTCGTCTCGCAGCGGTCCCAGATGTTCTTCGATCAGTCCCCCGTCAAACCGGTCATGCCCGGCAGGCACCGGTGTATGCGTGGTAAAGACGGTCCGACGGGCTACTTCCCGTAGGGCATCCTCAAAAGATCGACCATTTTCTTTCATTTCCTCCCGGATGGCTTCCAAAGCAGCAAAGGCACAATGACCTTCGTTCAGATGATAGACGCCTGGTTTAATACCCAGAGCGCGCAACGCCCGTACACCTCCTAGGCCGGCTACCAATTCTTGACGGATACGGGTCCGCTGATCCCCTCCATAAAGACGGGATGTTAATTCTCTGTCTTGAGGACTATTGCCCTCCACATCGCAGTCCAAAAGATATAACGGGACCCGCCCGACATGCATCAGCCAAACCTTCGCCCTCAGCGGACCTGTGCGGGTAGGGATTTCTAAGGTGATCGGTTCTCCCGAGGGAGTCCGAGCCGGCTCCATCGGCAATTGCTCCACCTTAGTATGCAGATATTCCTCCTGCTGCCAGCCGTTCGAATCCAAATGCTGCCGGAAATAACCCTGGTCGTAAAATAGCCCCACTGCTACCAGCGGTACCCCTAGCCCACTGGCACTTTTGATATGGTCGCCAGCCAATACCCCTAATCCGCCGGAATAGATCGGGATCGATTCATGTAAACCAAACTCTAACGAAAAATAGGCCACCGGTTTAGAACCTAACACCCCAGCATTAGTTCGACCCCATAACGGGGTGGTGGAAAGATATTCCTTTAACCGGCGATAGGCATGATTGATCCGACTGTGTAAGACCAGTTCCGAGGCCCGTTCTTCCAACCGTTGGGGCGTAAACTCCGCTAATAGGGCAATCGGATTATGATCCAACTGACGCCAACGGATTGGATCCAAATCCCGAAAAAGATTAATCACCTCTGGATGCCAGCTCCACCAGAGATTGCGGGCCAAGGCCAAACATTTTTCATAAAGGGTTTCGGCCTGCAGGGAGCCTGAAGCGGTGGCATTAGCATCTTTTTTCGCCGCTGTCAAAATCGCTTCGGCTTTCATAAAACTCCTTTCGCTCTGCAGGGATTGTCCCAAGCTGACCAACCACCGTAGGATGTCCCTTTTAAAATCCTAACAGTTCAGCCGAATCAACGGGGCTTTAAATTTCCTCCTTCGACCGTCGCCAAGAGCAGGGCGGTAAGGGACAGACGCTTGACTGGGCTTTTTCTCCTGCCGTTGGCTTTGCTTTCGATTTAAAAGGCCTTTGGCTCGGATTAAAAGGCCCTTTGGCTCGGAGGGGAGTTGTGGGTCTCTTCGCACGCCTGAAATGTTACCCATTGCTAGACATTGCTAAAATGTTCCCTTTGGCACAAGGGAGGCGAAAACCCCATCCTCTTCAGCACCAGAAGATGTTACTCTTTTGCTCATGTACCTTTGGTACCCTCGTCTGTTAGGATTTTTTACTTACTCCCCAAAGGGGAAAGTTCCAACCTCTTGGACCTATTCGAGTTAGGAAATTGTATGAATAATAAGGGGGCAGGTTGTAACTCCCGGCAATAAAACCAGGTAGAAAAATGGCAAAACTCGAGCTAAAAGGTGATCCAACAAATCTGGAGAGAAAGTATGGCAGTAAACTCATCACCCCACTATGGGGAAATGTACCTTCCGGAAGGAATGTCTGAAAATGGGGCCCAAATCCACTCTTTGGGCCCACCCCAGCAGCTCGCTGTTATACACATCTTTGGAATGGATTGACCCTCACAGCAGCAGCAAACGATTGCCCCAATCCGGGGGATAAATCAACCTTTCAAAACAAGCTAACGGTTACTTTGGATAAATTGCACAATTTAGAAAAAATCGTTTAGAAGATCAGGAGGTTTTTAGTTTCAGAAAATGGTTTGTCTATATTTTCTATTTGATCCATTCTGTGTTGTTCAACGAGTTTTCCTGCTTTGCCTAAGGTGATGTCCGAGCGTCTGAACTTTAACTTGTGTATCACAGCGAGCCCCAGCAGGACGGGCTTATTTTGGAGTAACGGCTCGCCGAATGGCTACTGGACATAAATGACGATCCAAGCTGGTTCGGTAGAAGGTGGTCGTGTCGGGAGCCGAACCTGGCCACTTCCTTTTCGCTTTCCAAGCCCTGCGTACCCTTCTGCCTGAAGGCTGTACTCACCAAAGGGCACTTGAATAAACGAAAACCTTCCCCAGGAATCGGTGGTCGTTTGGCGATCGGCCAATCGGACAGTGGCATTGGGAACCGGAACAGGAATTTTTATTAAACCAAGGTTCACTATAAAAAGCACTTGACCTTGGATGGTGCCCTGTAAGGGAGGCTGACCAGTGGGCAGCTCGATCCCTTGCAGACGGGCTCGTCGAATCAGCCCTTCTCGAAAATATCGGGCTTGATGTTGAGGTTTTTGCCGGGCCCACAAAAAGGTGCTTTCTACCAAACTAGCAGGCAGATAGCCTGCCTCTAGCACTGCTCCTGCATAAACCAGAAAATCTTTATCCACTGGATGATCAGGCCGAAGCACGGTAATTAACTTATCCCCATTGAGCGGGCTATCAGCTAATAATATTGAGGGGTAAGTAATACCTAATCCAGCTACCCAAATAACCCAAATTGCCCATATTGTCCAAATTCTCATAAAAGTTCCCTCATTTAAATCGGCTTGAAAAGCTTACCTACAATTAGGTCGATTTTACAGAATTGAAGCCTACCCTTCTAACCAAACAGATTCAGGAAAACAAGGGCATTTTCCCATATATAAGCGTTGTACCCATGCACCTTTGAAAAATGCTGAACATGTAGTGAACTATAGCGGCTTTTGATTCTATGCCCGTTCGGTTCTTTTTTCAAACACCTACTTATTTTCATTGGGTGCTAGCAATGCTAGCAACCCTAGGTTTAGAGGGAGATAAGCCTACCTGGAAATAGCCTTTTAAAATTAATCTGAGGTTCCTATCCCTTACCATATGACAGCAATACTACCATATTGATCGGAACCCTCCAAAGGGCGGGTAAAAACCCAGGATAAAACAACCAGGATAAAACAAAGTGTGGGCCATTTCCTGTGGGCCTTTTTTGTTTGCTCTCCGGGACGAGGGGAAAAATTTGGACTATTTGAGAAACTTCTCCTCGGAAAGTTCTAAACCTGGTTAAATTTGCCTATTTTCATAAGAGAAGTCAGCATTTCCAGTAACACTCTGCGAGAGGAAGTAGGAAAGGGCCAAAATGCTCTGTCGATACCTAGCATATGGGGAGAGTAGGACGCACTCTAGGGGGTAGACATGAAGAGTCGGTAGTGCATGGCTGGAATTCTGGGGCAATCAGGAAAATGGGCAAAATAGATAATATAAGCAAAACAATCCTAGCTTCAAATCCCAGCTTCCGCAGAACTTAGTTGTTTCCTAAAAAACTCCTTAGAGTCATAGAGTGCCTGGTTCTACAGGCTCTTTTCCTAGAAAGACCAGCTAGAAGTTGTGTTCGACGGCACAGGAGCTACGTTTCCCCTTTCTCATCTAAGCTCGATTTTTGCCATTTTTGGCCTCGTCCTGGAAGGAGAAAGTTCTAACTTCTTGTAACTATTGGAGTTAGGAAATTGGGTGAACAAAAGGAGGTTTCGCGTAACTCCTGGAGGCAAAAGAGTTAGGAAAAAAATGGCAAAAGTCGAGCTAAAGAACCCCATAAAAATCAGCCCGTCCTACTTTTACCCCGTTGACAGATTCTTGGGCAAGTTTTAGGATGTAGTATTTCCGGCCCTAAAAAGGCAAGTTTCTTTGGCAATTAAACGCTTGAAAAATCGGAGGAGGATATGGCTGGCCCGAGTACTGACGTAATTCGCATCCGGATGGAAGCCTACGATCATGCCGTTTTGGACCAGTCGGCCTCCGAAATTGTGGATACGGCCAAGCGGACTGGGGCCATCGTCCATGGGCCGATTCCGCTTCCCACCCGGATTGAGCGGTATACAGTGCTTTCTGGGCCGAATATTGACAAAAAAGCCCGGCAGCAATATGAGATCCGCACGCATCTGCGCCTGATTGATATTATCCAGGCCAATGCCAAGACGATAGAGGCATTAAATAAATTGACTCTGCCGGCTGGGGTGGATATTAAAATCAAAGCCACTCCCCGGCGGTAAATACCAGTATCGGTTCAGCCGAGGGGAAAGGGACTGGTTCCAGAAGGTCCCCCTCCTGGGCCGCAGCGGCTAAGGGAGAAAAGCAGGTTATTCCATTTGGTTGTAGTTTCTAAACTCGAGTTTTGCCAATTTTGGTCTTCTGCCTAAATGGAGAAGTCCTAACTCCTTGAAATTATTGTAGTTAGGAAATTGTGTGAACCAAAGGAGGGGTCGTTGCAACCTCTGGAGACAAAACAACTTAGGGAAAATGGCAAAACTCGAGTTAAAAAGTTCCTCTTTATGAGGGTCAACTTGCTCTGGGACTGGCTTGGCTTTAAGGCCTGCTAGCTAGCCCTGTTGAGATTGCTAACAACCTAACCTGTTGGAAGACCATCGGTTAGAGAGGCCATTTTGGAAAGGGCTTCAGCCAGTAACAAGTGGGCAATGAACGGCAGGGATGATCGAGCCGGTTGGGCTGGCTCAATAGTCTCGGCCTGGAAAGAGTAGGAACCTCTACAAAATCCTGAATATATCCTATTTTGTGAACCTTGGATTCTCTCGCCGTTGGGTTGTCATACCTGGACACCTATTATCTATCTATCTATTGGGTGCTAGCAATGCTAAGCCCCATACATGTTGTGTTAGAGGGAAGACAAGCTAAAAATGGTATATAAAAATATCCCCTTTGAATCATGCAGAGGTTCCAGGAAAAGGACTGATTAGGTTAAAGAGTTAAACTAAAGTCCCCCTTTTACAAGCTTATCAAAGGGGGTATACTAAAGATTTTTGGGTTGTGGCATTCGATCGAGAGGGTGGCCCTATGGGGTGGAAGCCGGGCGGGTAACCCCGGAATGACCGGTCGGTCCCGCCAGGCGAACTGCGCAATTTGGCAAGCCATTAGGAAAGGCAATACCTATGCCTATTGGACTTTTAGGTCGAAAGATCGGCATGACTCAGCTTTTTGACCAACAGGGGCGGGTCATTCCGGTAACGGTCATCGAGGCTGGGCCATGCCATATTTTGCAAATAAAGACGAGGGAGCGGGATGGCTATGAGGCGATCCAATTAGGCTTTGCGGATAAACCTCGTCGGCTTGCCAGTCGCGCAGAGCGGGGCCATGTAGCTCGGCTGGATTCCAAACGGCAGAAAGCTCTTCAAGCGGCCGGTCTAGAACCTCTTCCCAAGGCCAACTGTGAGCCGAAACGGTTCATCCGCGAACTACGCGGCCCAGTGGAAGGATTCCAGGTGGGCCAAGTGTTGCGGGTGGATATCTTTGAAAGTGTGCCGGCAGTGGATGTTACCGGTATTACCAAAGGCCGAGGCTTTGCCGGCGCTATGAAACGCCATGGGTTCCACGGTCAAGGTGCCTCCCACGGTACCAAGAAGGTCCATCGGCATATAGGTTCGACCGGCATGAATAGCGACCCTCACCATACGTTTAAAGGCAAACGGATGCCGGGCCATTATGGACATGCTCGCTGCACCATGCGAAACTTGCAGATTGTCCGGATTGATACGGAAAACAATCTGCTGATCGTCAAGGGCGCAGTTCCTGGTCCTAATGGAGGCTATGTGATCATTCGAGAGACAAACAAGTTGCCACGTCCACCGCTGCAGAGGCCCATATTAGCCGTGCAAAACTAACCGGGCACTGACCGGCAGGTACCCGTTCTGGAAGTCTTTCCAATGGCCCGGCTGCCGTACCCGCTCTGGCCCAACAAGGCCGACTAGCAGCTACATGGCCCGAAGGCTTTCAGAAGGTACTTAAAAGAAGCTTTCTCAAATTACACAGAGGAGTTTTTTCGGGTTAAAAAAGAGATAAAGCTTGACTTTTGTCAATTTTCAGGGGCCGGCCCCTTAGGGATATCTTAACCCTTTGACCATATTGACTTAGAAAGCTTCCGGAACAAAGAATCCACAAAACCTAACAGCGTGAAATAGAAGAAGTTACAAAAATTGCAAAAGTCAAGCCAAGAGCCTTTAAGGCTCTGTCGAAAGGTTGTCCGTAGTCTGAGGAGATTTTGCCCATACTGGTCGGGTTTGCTTCAGTTTCGGTGGATTTAGGCTTCCGACCGGAAGGGGTCAACAGAGCCAGCCTTTACTAAAATGGAAATCTACCGAAACTGGTTGGCCTTTTGCCGCTCATAAAGGGTGAGGCAAGCTCATTTTGTTAGAGGTTTAAAAAGCGACTGAAGAGAGTTTTACAGGGTTAAAGTTAGGTTGAGCCTCTAACGAAATTGAAACTTCCCGAAAGCGGAGGGGCACTTTTACCGTTCATAAAGGAACCTCTGCATAATTCAAAGGAGATATTTTTATACCATTTTGGCTGGCCTCCCTCTAACACAACATATAGGGGCGCTAGGATTGTCAGCACACAACATGTCCTGGCAGGACAACGGAACGGCTAAAGAATCAAATGTTCATAAAGTTCACTGGATGTTCAGGATTTTGCAGAGGTTCCCCCCGATTCTTTTCGGCTGAAGTGTTCCAAAAAAGAAAAACAGCAGAGAAGCGGACCTATAAGCCGGGTTCTGTTCCCTCGCCTTATTTGGGAATTCTGCCCACCTCCGGGCTTTTTGGAAGGCCCCCACAAAAAGAGGATCTGGGCAGTCCCAAAAAGGCTGAGGTAGATGGCCATTTATCTAGGAGGCCGATTGCTCGACCCCTCAAGCGGTCCACCCGGGAGTCGATAACGGGCCGGACCAACCCGTGGGAAATCCAGGCGGGACTGGATTTCCGCTGCTCCCTACTTGACCTTGCTCCTGGTGGGGTTTGCCCTGCCAGGTCGGTCACCCGACCTGCGGTGCGCTCTTACCGCACCATTTCACCCTTACCATGCAGGCTTTAGGCCTGCTTTGGCGGTGTAGTTTCTGTGGCACTTTCCCTAGCCTTGGGGCATACGGCCCCTTGGCCGGTGGGTGTTACCCACCACCATGTCCTGCGGAGCCCGGACTTTCCTCCCGCTGTCAGGGCATCAGGAAACCCCTTCGACCCTGCCAGCCGGCGGCCATCCAGTCCACTCCTCTGCCATTAAGTATTTTAATACGAACCCACAAGATCGACAATCAAACCGGGTGCGGCTAAAATTTTGGGGTTAACTGGGAAACATAGGTAATATAGAGAAAAAAATAGGCTTCGGCCCCCTCAAACCAGATTTACACAGCAGCACCTCCCCCTAGAACAAACCCTTTTCCTTTCCTTTTTCCTCCCCGACATTATCTCAGTGTTATACACAAGTTGGCGGTGAAGCGTTCGAACTTCACTTTAGGCAAATCACTTTAGGCAAATCCCAAAAGCTCGTGTAACAACGCAGAATGGATCCAATAAGCGATCTAGCTAAGACAGTCTTTAAAACCAAGCACTTTTTGCTCTTGGAAGTGATCTTTCTTAAAGGCTGCCATTTCTCCAAAGTAACGATGAGCTTCTTTAGAAAGGTTCGTTATTCCCCCTATCTGGGGCAATCATTTGCTGGCGTTCGAATGGGAAATACCTCCCAAAAATGTGTTGTGTATAACAGCGAGCCCGACATATAGGGATCTAAACTCCTTCGGCCGACTCCTGGCCTCCAGTGGGGAGCCACTTGGGCGGTGGGAGCTACCTGGGGAAGGGGAGGTTCGATGGGGCAGAGGGCAACCTGTCTTTGCCAAATCCCCTAAACGGAGCACAAAAAATCAGCCCACCCAAATCAAACCAAAACGCTCGGCGGGTTCGGAATATTTCAGCCGAATGGCGAACCTACCGTTCGCCCTTGAGCCAGCTGCTGACAGAGGGTGTGCCTGGCTTACTACAGAGACTAGGAAGACGAGCTATGCTTCTGATCCCTTCCTACCTCCTCTGGTGGCAGGCAAGAGCAAGATAAGACCATATAGGGAACTTCATGAACTTTTGATATGGGAGGCTTTAACTACTGCCATTGAAATGAAGGGGGCTAGAATTGTTAGCAACTCATATTGGGCCAGTCCCGGAGAGGGCGGAACCTCTTAAAATCCTGAACATATAGGGAACTTCACGAACTTTTGATCCTCTAGCCGTTCCATTGTCCTGCCTGGGCACTTACTCGCTATTGGACGCTAGGAATGCTAGCCCCCATATGTTGCGTTAGAGGGAAGACAATCTACAAATGGTAAAAATATTTCTGGAACCTCTGCAAAATCCTGAATATGTTAGGGAACTTTATGGACTTTTGATTCTATAGCGGTTCGGTTCTTCTATCCGAACACCTACTATTTATTGGGTGCTAGCAATGCTGCAGCTCTATATGTTGTGTTAGAGCAAGGCCAGCCAAAATGGTATCAAAATATCACCCTTAAATTATGCAGAATTATGCAGAGGTGCCAATGGATTAAAGAAAATGGATTAGCTCTTTGGTACCATATAAGAAAGCTGCTTTTCGAGGAGAATTCCGCCACCCGTAGGATTGGATCTGCCCTATGAAACCGGACATGGGGATTGGATTTGGAAGACCGGGAAATATAGAGACTTTGGATAATATCCTGGACCCCGATGTGGAGAACTTAAATGAGGAGATTTCGGTTAGGGGCCCCGTCCGAGCAGGCGATCGACCGCAGCGCCGATGTCAGGTTCGCTCATAAAGGCTTCGCCAACCAGCATGGCCTGGATGCCCGCATCTTGGAGCCGGAGTACATCTTGGTGGGTACGGATGCCGCTTTCGGCGACCACTACACATTCTGAAGGGATTTTCGGCCGAAGTCGAATGGCTTGCTCTAAATCCACTTCCAAAGTCTGCAGGTTGCGGTTGTTGAGGCCGATCAACCGAGCACCTAACCGAAGGACCCGGGGCAGGTTTTCCGGCTCATGCAGTTCTACCAGCGGGGTCATGCCCCAGGCGAGCACTTCTCGATAAAGTTGGGCCAGGAGAGCATCCTCCAGGCATTCGGCGATCAAAAGCACGGCATCGGCCCCAGCGGCGCGGGCTTGGAGTATCTGATACGGATCCAGAATGAAATCTTTTCGCAGAATCGGCAGATGGACCGTGGCGCGGACCCGCTGGAGGTCGCTTAGAGAACCTTGGAAAAACTCAGGATCGGTTAAGACGCTCAGGCAGGCCGCCCCATGCTGCTGATAGATTTGGGCGATGGTTTCGGGCTGGTAATCGGCTCGAAGCAGGCCTTTGGAGGGACTGGCTTTTTTTAGCTCGGCAATGAGCCGGATGGGCGGGCCCCCCTCCAGTGCAGCCAAAAAATCCCGAACCGGCGGAGCGGCTTCCGCTTCAGCTCGCAACTGTTTTTCCGACACCAAAGTTTTGGCCTGGGCAATTTCCTCCCTCTTGCAAGCAAGAATCCGTTGAAGAAACCCTGCCGTCATGATTGCTTCCGTTTCTCTGGGCCAATTAAATTTCCTCGGTTTTCCTCCAGCGGAGGGAAACCAAAAATTTTGTGTAACACTTCAGCCGAATGGAATGGGATTTTTTCTGGGGTGGGGCTGAAATGCTCCGGATCAATTGGCCAAAATAGATCCTATAGGCCAAACCAGCCTAACCCCCTCCAAATCCAGCTTTCCACAGAATCTACCCATTTTATTTCTGGATCGCAGAGCTAAACTCCTCCCAGCCAGCCACGGCCTCTGGATGTAGAAGAGGCGGCTTCTTGTTCCTAGAGAGGCCATGAGACAGAAAATTGGATGGAAATGAACATAAGCTATCTTCCCCATCTCACCTGATCGGACTGCAAAAGATCAGCTCCACAAGCTTTTTTCCTTTTCTCCAGCATCAAGAGCATGGTGCATGAGAGGGGAGGGGTTTTGAAAAAATGGGTTACTTTTAGTTTAAACGTTTCTCCCTCTCCAAGATCCAGCCCCTTTTGAATGTTCTAACCCTTTGAAAATATTAGACTTAAGAAATTCGTTGGAAAAGCCAGTAACCATAACTCCTTGAAATAACTCCACTTTTGCAATTTTCCCTAACTGCCTTTGTTTCCAGTAGGGAGGACAACACCACCTTTGGTTTACTCAATTTAGTTCGAAGATTTAGAACAGGGCCAAAAATGGCAAAAGCGGGAGGGTAACGACTCCAATAAAATGGAACCCCCATGAGAGATCGGCGGCGACATCTTCCCACTACCGGGGAAGCAAACGTATTGTGTTAGAATCTTTTAAAAAGGATTTGGAGCTTCTTGTGGTTTCTCTTTCGGAACAGGTTCTTCTTTGGAGGGAGGTTGTTCAAAAGGAAAGAGTTTATCTTGAGGTTGTTGGGGGGGAGATTGCTCTTTTTGGGCCGGGAAAGCCTCTTGCTGGATAATGGGAGGGGGAGTTTGAGGAGTTGGGGCACGGGCCGTGCTATGAACAACGGGTTCGGTCAGTTCTGATTCCCGGAAGCATTGGACTAGCCCAGTAGGACTAGCCATATAAATTCGATCATTCTCAGTATTGGTAAGCAGCATCTGGCCGGCTACCGAAAATGAATCCATATGGGTTCCTGCTTTTCGATCCAGGATATGAAGCCGCCCCTGCTTATCGGTGGCATAAACACATTGTTTGCTGGCAGCCACAAATTGAACAATACTAGGCTGATACCATTGCTGTTGGCCGGTCTGGGCGTTCAGGCAGTATAAGCCACCATCTAAGGGGGTGACAAAAAGCTGCGTGTCGATCAGCACTGGAGCGGACTGGATAGTGCGTCCGGTTGCGAATTTCCAAAGGATCATACCACTTTTTTCCTCGACGGCCCAGACATACCCCTCGTGGTTGGCGACGAAAAAAGTGCCTCCTTGGGCTGGCTTTTGCCGAGGCGGGGGTGAATAAGCCGGGGGTGCCGAAATTGACTTGTATGTTTGTAGCCTATGACGTACCGTCATCTTCTCTGCTCGAGAGTCAAACACACCAATAAATAGATCCCCTAGATGCGAAGGCCAAGCCACATACTCGGAAACGGCATCTTGCCCTCCCACCCGGAGAGGAATCATAGTATGGCCGATTGATTGGCAAACCACCGGACGGATCTTTTCCTGACTCAAGCGGAACTCTGCCATCCGGGCCCGCTGCTCCTGGGGAGTCTCTTTCTGACGTTTGGGCCTGGGAGACCGAAGTTCGCCTAGTTCTTCACGGGGATCTTTGGCCGGCTGGAGGGGATACACATAGACCAGTCCCTGGAGCATGGGGACATAGACCCGCCCTCGTCCCAACGTCGGACCTGCCCCGGGAAATCCCTCTAAGGCCGTCTTCCATAATATCTTTCCATCGATGCGGTTCAGGACAAAAAGCGTCGAACCATTGACCACCGCCACCAATTGCTCATTAAGATCGGGTTGGAGGCTAGGCCGATCCGGACTCCCTACCATCATCGTCCACTGAGTCCGGCCTGTTTCAGCGTCAAAGGCATGCAGCACCGCCCGATCGGTTTGGACCAACAGGGTATCTTCATACAAGCACAGATACTGGACCCGACTTCGAGCTGGGTCCATCTGTACCTGGCTAGCCCAGGCACGCACCAAGCCCGGCGCCTGGTGAGAACCTGCTGGCGGTTGCTCGCCAAAGGCCCAAACCCTCTTCTCCAGGCTCACTACCCCTACCAATGCTATTCCCATCAGAATCCTTGGCAGAACCCATACACAGACTTGCCCACTAGCTCTCATAAAATTTCCCCTGCTCGAAAAGAGTGCATTTATCCCGATCTCGAGTTTCTCTCGTAGTAAACAATTAGGTAGATGCAAACAATCAATCTCCCCATTCCGGTAGTCGTATCGTAACACTTCAGCCAACTGGAAGGTTATTAGCCACCAACTACCCTAGGCATTCTACAGGAGAACCTCAGACAGGATCTGTTTTTCTACCATTCCTCAAGCAAGTGGGTAACGCCTCAGAACCATCTAAGTTTTCCTAGGTCTTAAAGGTTCGGCGCAACAATCCAGGCTTGTTTTCCGCACAAGCATCAGGCCTGCAGGACAACGAAAAAGTTGGTTTTCTGCTTTCGCAGGAATGCCTTGGAGTGCTACTTGGGCGGAAATATCCCTGCGGTATTTTGAGAAACCGGCTTTCTGCTTCCGCAGGGATGAGACCAATAGCTTCTGTGTTAGGCTGAACAGTTACTTTTTCTTTTTATGATACCATCCGGACTTTAAAAAATCACGCAGTAACTTTCCGGAAAGCGGGCGAGCTAGCCAGCCAATCCGCCTTTAGCATGGTTTTCCATCTTTTTAATTTTGTCCGACTTTTGGGGTTTTGGGTGGTACCCCCCAAGAGGAATACTCTAACTGCTTGTAACTATTGGATTTAGGATATTCCTTTTGGGGCTAGGCCAACCATAGTGAAAGCGGAGTAAACGGACCACAAAAACTCAGGCCCCCTATTGACAGCCTTTGGGCGAATAGGTAAAGTAAAAAGCAGAATTACCTCCCACCTTATTTTTTCCCGCCTGACGCCTATGCCCACCTATCCGGCTGCTACCTGTATTTCTGTTCGGACGCCCCTTTGGGGTTCGAAGATGATCCGCAAATGTTCTAGTGCGGGGATAGGCTATTCGGTCGTGGAGTTGCAGGATGTACGCCATGTGTATGCAGCGGCAGTCCCACGAGCTGGCCAGACCCTGCACCAGCAGGCTTATGATGCCTTGAAAACCTTAGAGGCGGTGATCCAAGAGGAGAGCACTAAGGGATCTATTGTTCATCAGGCCGTCTTTTTGAGCGACGCCCGACTGACCGAGGAATGTCGGCAAATCATGCGGGATTTTTACGGCGATGAACTGCCAGCTACCACCTATGTACCCCAACATCCCTGTGAAGGCAAACTGCTAGCCATCGAGGCGCTGGGTGTCGGCCGCGGCTTCGGTGAAGTCCAGATTCATCGCCACAGTCATCACCTAGTCATTACCCGGCATAATGGCGTCAGTTGGATCCATCTGGCCCATGTGCAACCAAACACAGATGCCACAAGCGTCTATGAACGCTCTTTCAATGCGTTCCAGCGGATGCAAACTCTTCTGAGCCAAGTAGGCGTCCATTTCGAGCAGGTCATCCGTACCTGGCTTTATTTGGGCGATATTGTGGGGCTGGAAGGTGATACTCAACGGTACAAAGAGCTCAATCGTGCACGCAGCGATTTTTACCAACAATTCCGTTTTGCGCGGGATCTGGTGCTTCCTGGTTTTCGGGGGGAGGTATATCCGGCCAGTACCGGCATTGGGGCGGATGGCCGCGATATCTTGATGAGTTGTATCGCCTTTGCCACGGAACGATCCGACATTCGAGCGGTGCCTTTGGAGAATCCCCGGCAGGTTTCGGCCTATCAATATTCGGCCAAATATGGGCTCAAGAGTCCGAAGTTTTGTCGGGCGATGGCTCTGTCGTGTGGGCCGTTTGCCACGATTTTGATCTCCGGCACCGCCAGCATCACTGGTTCGGAAACTCGCCACATTGGCGACCCTCAAGCCCAGACTCATGAAACGTTAGACAATATCCAGGCGTTGATTTCTGAAGAAAACCTGGCTCGGCATGGGATGCCTGGATTAGGCACCAGCTTGGAAGGACTTGCCTTAGCCCGGGTCTATATCAAACGGCCAGAGGATTATCCGGTAGTCCGGCAGGTGTGTGAACGCCGGTTGGGGGAACTGCCCACTATCTATGCCATTGCGGATGTCTGCCGACCCGAGTTGCTGGTAGAAATTGAAGGAATCGCTTTCTCCGCCCGGAAGGCCTAGTTGGTAGCCAACAGTTCGGGAAACACTTTAGCCCAACGAAGCTGCCTAATTTAGCTCAGAGGCTGGCCGAAAAAGCATTTTCTATGATGCAAGGCGGTTTCCTTCCTCTCAATTCCCCAGAATTCCCAAAATCCCTGTTTTTAATGAGTCTGAAGGATAGGAGCCGGTCAGCCAAAACCCATGGGAAACCAGCCAAATCCCCATTTTAGAACAGCTTCTCAGAGGTTGGCCTGATACGCTTTTCCCGTTTCAACTAAAGCTCCGTTCTGAGGCCCTTGCCACCTAGTTTATCCACTTTTGCCTGTGGACCGCTCAGGCCAACATCCCTCGGAAAACGTTAAACTCCTAATGGGGGGCTGATTTTTATGGGCCGTTTAGCTCCACTTTTGTCATCTTTTGTAACTTCTTTTATTTCAAAGAGTTAGGCTTTCGGGATTCTTTCGCCAGCAAATTTGCCAACTCCAATGTTGTCAAAGGGTTAAGATATCCAAAAGGGGCGGCACTCTGGAAATTGCCAAAAGTCGAGTTTAGGAGGATGAGGAAGATAGACAGCCCCCAGTCCAGTTCAACTGCTCCTTGTCGGCCACTCCAGGAAACAAGGGCCCGAATTCCCCCTTCCCGGGGCTATAAACTCACTGAAAGGAGTTTCGGTGTCTGAGGAGATTAGCTCTCTGTGTCAGGAAATCGGCTCACGGATGTGCAAAACGGGAATGTGGGAGGGTAGACTTATGCCCATATGATTTACCGCGACTTTTGCTATTTTCCCTAACTGGCTTTAGGGCTAGCAGTTATGGCGAAACTCTGATTTGTTCACCCAATTCCCTAAGTCCTATAGTTACAAGGATTTAGAACAGTCTTCTGCCAGGGCGAAGCCAATATTGGCAAAAGCCCACTTTAGCAACCTCTCCATAATTCTGAGTTTAGCTGCACCCGCCCAAACACCTGTAAGGCTGCTAGCATGCTTAGCAATCCAATATATTGGATCAGACGGGAGAGAAACAAAATGCTATAAAAGGAACCTCTGCAAAATCCGGAACATTTAGTGGACTTTATGAACTTTTGATTCTTAGGCCCGTCCGTTCTTCGAGTCGAACATTTACAATCTATTGGCTGCTAGCAATGCTAGCAACCCTATATGTTGGGGGGAAAGGAGAACAAGCCAAAATAGTATAAAAATGTCCTCATTGAATTATGCAGAGGTTCTCCTATGTTTTTGTCCAACAGTATGCCTGCTTAGGCAGGGATCAACAAATATCCGTTCGGCTGACGGCTTACGGTTGTTCATAATGGGCAAAGCCGGGCTTCCGCGTTATGCTGCCCGTGGTAGCTGTTTTGCGGCAACGGAGGCCGGTTCTTCTGAAACATCCGGGATGACCGCCAACGTTGGTACTTGCTGCTGGGAATCTTTCTGCCGGTTTTGCCGTTGTTGATACAGCACCAGAAGATTGGGTAATACCAGCGAATTGGCCAAAATACAGGCCATGCCTATGGTGAGGACCCGCCCCAGGCTTTGCAAGCCCTGATGGCTGGCGATCATCAGACTACCGAAGCCTACCATATTGCATAGGGAGTTAATCACAATGGCCATACAGGTCGAAGGGCTCATCTGGCGATAGGTTCGACCCTGCTGCAAAAAATCATGGACGATGTGTACCCCATTGTCGATGCCGATCCCTAGGATGATCGGCAGTACAATCATATTGGCTGGGTTTAGCGGAATGTTTAGCAGGCCCAGCAGTCCAAACATCTGGACCATTCCCAAAAGCAGCGGCAAAATCGCCCAGAACGTATGCCGACAGTTCCGGAAATCGAACCACAAAAGCGGCACTATCACCAGCGAAGCATACAGAGCGGCTTGGATGAAACTTTGCTTCAGTTGTCGGCTTGCTTCGTAAATTTGGACTGGATTGCCAGTAGCCTGAGGATCTACACTGCGAAGCTCTCGCACAAATTCGGTCATTCCGTCCAGGTCCCAGATGTCGGCTTTACTATAGACTTTCATCAGATGCCGACCATGCCGGCCGACAAACCGATCGCAGAGCCCCTGGGGCAGATCTTGCAGGCGGGGAGGTTCGGGATCTGAAAGCTCCGCTAACGACTGTACCAATGCTCGGAAGGCAGCCATTTGCTCAGGAGAAAAGCTGGCCAGCAGCTGGCCAGCAGCTGCCAAGGGGCTTTCATAACAGCCAAGAGGATCGGCTTGGCCGACGGCAGAGGGTAATGGTTCAGATCCTTTCGTCCCCGGACGTTGTGCACAGGCGGGGGGGGCATCCGTAGGGCAGCTGAGGGCGGAGGGCATCAACTCCGATGGTTTTCCATCAGGAGCCCCATCCGAAGCGGTGTCCAACAGCCAGGTGGTAGAGCCGGAAGGCTGGGCAGTTAGAAGGTCGGGTTGGGCAACCGGCGGGACAGACGCTGCCATTGTCTGCTGGACCCACGCTAATTGGCTGGCCAACTCTTGGAGACGTTGGTGGATACGGGTGATCAGAGGCTGTTTTTTCTCCTCCTGATCGGCTAACACCGAGGCAATCTCTTCCACCCGATCCACAGAAGAAAGTTGCAAGAATTGACGTTTTCGCTCTTGGACCTGCTGGGGGCTATCGGCTATGGAAAGCGCATAATAGACGGCCTTATCGGTTTGGGCGACCAGGCGGCGCTCCCATTGGACGCTTTCCAGCCCGGCTGGCAGCAAGTTGAATAAATTATGGTCATACCACAGTCGGCTCAAGCCGACACCTAACCCGGCCGTAATCACCAATACCACCGCCAGCGTAAACCGGGGCCAAACGTACAAAGGCCTAAACCAGGGCAATAGATCCAACGGTTCGGGCAAGCGACGGAAAAGATTACATCCGTCCACTATACGAACCATCGCCGGCAAAACCACCATCGTAGCCAGCCAACAGAGAATCAACCCACCACCGGCTATGATGCCAAGTTCCGCCACGCCTTGGAAATCGGTCAGCCCGGCCATGAAAAACGCTGCCGCTGTGCCCAGGGCTCCGTCAGCAATGCTGGGACCAGCTGTCCAACCCGTTTGGATCAACGCCTCCGCCGGGCCTAAGTGGTCCATCTTCCGAAGTTGCAAATATCGGGCAATATAGTAAATCCCAAAATCCGCACCTTGCCCGATTAAAATCGCCCCAAAAGCAATGCTCAAGATATTCAGCCGGCCTACGGCCAACGTGGTAAATCCCGTGGCCCAAATCATTCCACACAGTAACGCCGCATTGGCCAACAACGGATGCCGAAGCCCCCCAAAACCCATCACAAACACAAACATCACCCCTATCAGGGCCAAAAGACTCGCACGAGCAGAGGAAATCTCACTGGCCCGCATCTCGTCGTGTTCAATAATAGGCAAACCAGTAAGCCCAATATTTACCTCCGGATGCCGGTAACGCAGATGGGCTACAATCCGCCGCAGCGCCTCGATCTGCTCCGAATGCCGAGCAAACTGCTCCTGTTTTTCCTTAACCAGTCGCAGTAAGATAAACGCCATTCGGCCATCCGCACTCTGTAACCGATCGCTTGGCCAACAGGGTACCAAGCTACTCAAATCCTTCGGATGCCAGCCCCCTTCTAACAAACTAAACGAAAAATCCCTCTCCTTTCCTGTGATAAGCCTAGCACCGTTCCCCTGATGGGCCAAGCCACTCTGAATCGCCGCAAAAAAAGATCTTCCCACCTCTCCGGCTGCTACCGGCGGAGGCAATACGCTCCCCACAGACTGAGGAAAAGTTCGCTCAGAAAACCGACTCCTGATCGCCGGTTGAGCAGCAGCGGAAGGTTGACGCGAAATCTCCATGAAGATCTTCCGGAAACTAGCCAACCGAGCTTCGGCCTCTTGAAGCCCTTGCTCAATCTTTTCTAATTGCTCAACCGGTAGATAATATAGCCCTTTGCGCCGTAACTTCGAAAAATCCATCCGATACAAAAGAGAAGTAAAATACTGAGGATGCTTTTCCAAAGTGGCAACCAGTTGCTCGGCTACAGCAGCAACCTCCTCGGCCGACTGCCCCTCCACAACCACTACCACATCCTCTTGATCCGTGAATTCCTCGGTGTACTCCAACCAACAGCGATGGTATTGGCTTTGGGGGTTAATCAGATCGCTCCGCGCAGTGTGCAGTCGCAAATACCGAGCCGATACCCCCATACAAACTAAGGCTAAAAGCGCAGCAGCAGCCAAGCTCCGAACTGGATAGCGGACCGCTACGGCGGTTAAGGCCGCCATTGGCTTGGCTAAGAGCGAAGTTTCTTCTTGCGGCATCCGTTCCGCAGCCATGTGCAGTGTCCATACGGGGCCAGCTCAAGCAGCTTTCCCAGGTTAGCAACCCTCAATACCGGCCTGTGTTTCTACTGCTAATATCTGTCCTTTGGAGAGGCCGAAATACGTTCGTTCTCCCTCGGCAAAAGAACCACATTATAGAAACCACTGCTTTTTTTGGGAAACAGGAAATTTGGATGTTTGAGCCTCCACCACCTACCTCGCTGTTATACACAAGTTGGCGGTGAAGCGTTCAAACTTCACCTTGCCAAATCCCAAAAGCTTGTTGAACAACGCAGAATGGATAAAATAGGCGATCTAGCTAACAGTGTCTTTGAAACCAAGCTCTTTTTGTTGCTCTTGGAAGGGATCTTTCCTAACTGCTGCCATTTCTCCAAAGGAACAATTAGCTTCTTTAGAAAGATTCGTTATTCGCCTGTTTGGCGTGATGCCGGTTAGACTGGGAAATCCCTCCAAAAAATGTGTATAACAGCGAGCACCAGCTGCCCGGCTCCAGATAATCTCTTCCATTTTACCAGTTTCGACTGGCTGTGCGTGGGCCCCGAAAAAAATGGAACAAATCCTTTATTTTTCTTAAAGCTATCCAGTTTGTGTATTTCCTCTTAATCTTCTATTTTCTCTATCAACTCTAATTAACCCAAGTTCTCATTTCTAAACTGTATTTTCTGCAAAATCACTCTTTAGTGAGAGAAGTGATGGAGCCAGCCCAACCGGACCGCCACTTCCCAAACAGAATTTCCAACTTCTACACCCCTGGCCGAAGACCCTAACCAGAATGGCTCCTCTAACCGATGGCCTTCCAAATAGGTTAGGCTCCTAGGCAACCCACAGGGTCTGGCCTGGTAGCCGCTGAAGGCAAGCCGGATCCAGCGCAAGTTACCCCCATAAAGGGGAACTTTTCAGAAAGCACACATTTCTATACCCCCTACTCACACAAAATACTCCCCAAAATCCAGCTCGACTTTTACTATTTTAGGCCTTCTCCCGGAAGGAGAAATCTCTAAGTCCTTGTAACAAATGGACTTAAGAAATTGTGTGAACACAAGGAAGTCTCGTCGTAACTAATGGAAACAAAAGGCCTGAGGGAAAATGGCAAAAGTCGAACTCAGAGGGTGCCTGAAAAAGGATAAGCCCGTCTTCCCTATTCACCCGGCCGGTTAAGACTTTAGGTAACCTAGCTGTCCAAATCCCGGCCTGTAGCCCTGCCAGGTGGGAGAAACAACTTGGTAGCCGAGGGAATTTTTTCAGACAGCTCAGACAGAATAGGGTTCTTTGGAAACCGTTTCCGGTTGGAGGCCTAAACCCACCAAAACGGAAGCAAAACCGACCAGTATGGGCCAAACCTCCCCAGGCTCCGGACAACCTTTCAACACAGCCACAGCCTCTCAGAGCAAGACCGGAAAGAAGCTTTAGCCACCTTTCCCAAACATAGGAAGCGAAGAAATCGCATCTTCAAAAGGAAAGGCTTGCCCGACATGGCTCTGAGCGGCTGGTAGTGTCGCTGACACACTACGGGGAACTTCGGAGCCCCTTAAAACCATTTCGTTTGCGGTGGCAAGATGCGAATTGGGAAAATCCCCTATTGAGAGTTCCCAGTCCAAAGACGGAAACGAAAGGCAAACCGTTTCGCGTAATCCCGATCAATAAGGCCCTGATGCCATATCTGGAAGAAGTCTGGGAATTGGCTCCGGAAGTCGCCGAGTAATATTTTCCTGGAAGAGTGGGGCAAAAGAGCACAAGGCCAGAACGGCTGGATCAATTGCCACCTCAGGACGCAGTTTGAGCGGCTTATCCGAAATGCTGGCCTAGCAGTTTGACCGAAGCTATGGGAGAACCTAACGGAGTAGTTTGAAAGGAAGCTAACCGCTGCGGGTCCATAAGGAGCGGCCACCAAACTGGTGGGCAACACGTTGACAGTAGCTTTGCGGCATTACCGAACGGCTGAGGGTCCGTTGGAAGGTTCTCCCGACCGGAGAGATGATTTGCCCATTCTGATTAGTTTTGCCACACTTTCGGGAGGTTCATGCCTCCAACAGAAAACCTTTTCAACAGAACCAACGGCTGAAAAAGTGGCAACCGCCGCGGAGCACTGGCGCAGAATGCGGCGCACGAAATGCGCAAAATGCGGCTCAGCAACCGTTTTCCCCTGTTTGTGGGCAATTGCAAGGTTCGACACAACCCTTTATGGCGTATCCAGTTACGCAAAGCTTTTCACAACCTTGCAATATAGTGCATAATTGTCCAGTGGGCGGCGCGCGATTCGAACGCGCGACCTCCACCGTGTGAGGATGGCGCTCTAACCAACTGAGCTAGCCGCCCATTTAACTTCAGTGGAAAGGACCTAGATGTCCCTCTCTTTGTGCTCCTATAGGGTGAGGCGAAGGAAGGCAAACCACTTCCGATTCCTATCCTCCTCGCCAGCAAGCTACACCAGTCACCCCCCCTACACCCCAGTGCCGAGGTAAATTACTTCACTCAGGTGAAATCTTACCCGTCAGCTCTTGGTGTTATCTTTAATGAGTCCATATCCGGCAAGCCCAAAATAAAGGGCTAGAACCTTCTGCGCATCATTAAACGGAGATATTTTATAGCGCCACTTTTGCCATTTTTGCTAACTTGTTTTTTGTCCAGGAGTTATCGCGAACTCTCTTTTTGTTCACCCAATGTCCTATGTCGAATAATTCCATGAAGTTACAGTTTTCCCCTTTGGCAGAAGGCCCAACATGACAAAAGTCGAGGTAAAGGAACCTCTGCAAAATCCTGAACCGTAGTGACCTTCTAAAGCTCGGATTCGCTAGAGCTTGGTATACTACATTAAACAGCCCCTTGTTCTGTTGAAACCCTTTCCGGTCGGAGGCCTAAACCCACCAAAACTGACGGAAAACCGAGCAAAACCGACCGGTATGGGAGAAACCTTTCCAGACTGCGGACAATCTTTCCACAGAGCCAAGTCGCTCTATAATCGGTTGCTAGCAGTGCTAGCAACCCTACGGATTGGGTTAGAGGTAGGGGACCAAAATAGTGCAAAAATCTCCTTTAAATTATGCAGAGGTTCCTATACCGTTTCACCCCATCCTCCCTCTGACTTAGGGTTGCTAGCATTGCTAGTAAGCGGAATAGGTGTTTAAATGAGGGGCCCTACCTATCCAGTTGAAGGGCCATCACGTTCACTGTATGTTCGGTATTTTACAAAGGTTCCGCCTTTCTATCTCCTCTGCAAGAGTTTATTAATAGGACCCGGAAAGGATTGCTCCTCAAACGTGGCCTGACAACTTTTTAAATGAACGGCTGGGTAAAAGGGTAAGTATTCAGCCGAACTAAATACCCATGATTTTTGGAGAACCTGAGGAAAAATATAGCGGAAACTTTCAAATGTTTCCCGGATTCTCCTCCTTTCTTTTCCCAAATTACCAATTTTCTCCAGTGCGATGCTGTTACTCTGCTCGGCTGAGCTGGTACGATCAAAGATTTGGTAACTTCCCTTATGGTATCACTCTCCCCACAGGATGCCAAGAGACTCTCCGAAGGGTATTGGGAGAAATGCTGTGGAAATCGAGAAAGTTTTCTAGCCTAGCAGCATGGTAGGAAATGGAAGTGTGTTAGGTTCTTCTAGGCCGAGCTACGAACGGGGTGAGGTTTCCGGTAAAGGTGTTGTTTCGGCCATTTTTTCTCGGGAGTGAGGCAATGGGGGAGGATCGAATTTAGGTGCCAAGGTTTCCTCTAGGTCTTCCGGGCTGGGGCGAGCGGGGGTCGAATGGGCAGAAGCCGAAGAAGCGGCCTCCGCTTCTTCTTGAATGGTGGCCTGCAACTCCTGTTGGATGCTTTGGACTCCTCGCTGGAACTCGCCCAAACTTTTTCCGATCGACCTGGCCACTTCAGGCAGACGTTTTCCAAATAACAGCACGGCCAGCAATAGGATAATCAACATCTCCGTGGGGCCGAAGGAGAAAAACGCAAACACTTGCTGGCTCATACGGATCGACTCTCAACAGCTAACTGCGGTTGTTGTGGGAGTCTTCCGACTTTTTAGCCGTCCGGGAAGAATCATCCAGATCTTCTTCAATCCCTTGGATTCCTTTTTTGAACTCAACCACCCCCCGGCCTAAGGATCGCATAACACTTGGTAGCCGATTGCCGAACAGGATCAGCGTGATAATCGCAATAACCAGAAGTTCGGTAGTTCCAATGCCAAAAATGTAGGCCAATGTAGGGCTCATAAGCAACGCCTTTCTAGAAGCATATTTTCCCAAAACAGAAGCTTTGCCTATTTTTAACGCCGTGTGGTTTGCCGGTGTTTGACGGTATAAACTTCACGTAACTATTCAACCAAAAGGAATAGTTTTTGAAAAATTTCTTCTAGCGGCCCCATGTACTCCGATTGTAAGATCCTATCCTGTTCCTCCCCAGGGTGCAAAGGGCTATGAATCCTGTGGAAAGTGCTTGAATCCTCTTTTTGAGGGGATCCCACGAAACCATCCTTTTGAGATAGATATAGATTCTGAGTTACCTGCTGCCTGAGGCGAACGATTGATACTGATTGATACTGGATTGGATTTGGGAAGGTGTGCGGTCAATTTTGACGGGTATCTGAGGCCAACACCTCGCAAAGGTTTTTTCTAATTCTATCGGGATTGAAATGCCTCTTTGGAGGAAATTCTACCTATACCTGAAAGGATTCTTGTAGGTTATATCTTAGCAAAGCATGTTGAAATGCCAAAAATAATGTCAATCCAAAGAGCCTTCCGTCGAGAGGAAGTGGTTCCTCTTTTTTAAGACACAATTTTAGACACAATGTTCGAAAATTGGACTGTTCAAAGCAATAAGCAGATCCTTCCTCTTCTGTTTCTGTGGGCTCGGGGTATACACATCTGGAAAGGATTGGGCCATCCCAAGTGGGAGAAAATGATTGCACCACATAAAGGGAAACGGACTTTGCAAACGAAGCTAACGGTTCCTTTGGAGAAATGGACAGCTTTTATTTGGGAAGCAGGAAGGAGTTGTTTTCGAAAATTATTTTACATATATTGTCTATTTTATCTATTTTGTGTTGGTCAAACTCCTTTCGGGATTTACTTAAAGAGATAGCGGAGCTCTTCGATTCTAATTGCGAAGCTTCTGTGGGGGGTATGGATTTTAACGCACCTTTTTGGCCTTGCAGCCGAGAATGGGTTCGCGAATCCGGCCTTCGTGGAGCAGGGGCTACGGTGGGCTTGTTCAGTCGGGTGAAATGGTAGCGAAAGTTTTGGTTTCGGGATTAATACCACCAGCCAAGATAGCGGCCCAGAATTTCCCCATGTTGCTGGCCCTCAAAATCTATTCTACAAACCGGCGTTGGGCTGTCAAACCCCCTAAAGGCCTCGTAGGAGGCCTGAGAACCAAAACCATTTTGCCTCACATTGCGGCAACAGTAACACAGAAATCTACGATGGTTCCGGGCGAATAAAAGCCGGGCGAATAAAAATAAGAAATGGACGGATTTTGTTAGAGGGGGGCACTCTGCCAACGGTATTAGAGGCTGTTCCGAAAAAGCGAGTTCCGCCTTACCCAGCAGATTTCTCCTCGGAGGCTCCTAAGCCTTCAAAGCACCTTTTACCGAGGTTGCAGGATGATCGCTTAGGCTCAAAATCCATCCGAAGTCGCTACAATCCCCATTTGAGGGCTGCTTCTCAGCTCATGGTTTGTTTTCTTACACTTGGCTTGACTTTGCCATTTTCCCTAACTTGTTTTTTCTTTTGTAGTTACGACGAAACAGCACTTTGTTCACAGAGTTTCCTAGGTTCAAGGATTACAAGAAGTTCGAGCTTTCTTCCTTTGGCACGGGGCCGAAAATGGCAAATGTCGAGCGAAGGTGCTGTCCCGAAAAGCGATTTGTCCTGCAATTACCTCTGGAAACTCTACACTCGAGTTTTGCCATTTTCCTTAACTTGTTTTGTCTCTGTGGGTTACGATGCCCCCCCTTTTATTCACACAATTTCCTAAGTCCAATAATTCCAAGGAGTTAGAACTTTCTCATTTCGGCAGAAGACCAAAATTGGCAAAAGTCGGGCTATCTTGATAGCTTTTCGTTTCTCTCTGGGACTGATCCAATATATTGGGTTGTTAGTATTACTAGCACCCTACATATAGTAGGGAACCCTCTGCATAATTCAAAGGGGATATTTTTATAGCATTTTGGCTGGTCCTCTCTCTAACACAACATATAATAGTTGTATTAGCATTAAAGCGCCTAATAGATAGTAGGGGTCCAGATAGGACAACCGAACGGCTAGAAAACCGAAGATTCACGAAGTTCACTATATGTTCAGGATTATCCAGAGCTTCCCTTGCTAAACCCCCCTGAATCTCCATACGAACTGTTTGACAGGACCGTCGCTGGGGGAGCCGAATAGACCAAACCCCCTTCGGAAGACCTTAACATCTGAATTTCAGAAGATCCTCTAAGCTGGACTTTTGCCAAATTTCCTAACTTCTTTTTTTTGCTCAGCAGTTACGGCGCCCTCTCCTTTTGTTCATACAATTTCCTAACTTTAGTAATTCTAGGCAGTTAGGGCTTTCTTCTTTCGACAAAAGGCCAAAAACGGCAGAAGTCGAGCTAAGTCCAATAGTGGCAGAGAGTTAGAAGATTGATCTTACCGAGCAAGGGCCCGAAATGGTAGCAGAGGCTTGGGAGATTATCGGTTCGGGGACTTTGGCTGGGCCAATTGGGAGTCACCGACATGGACATACAGGGGCAGATAACGGTAATAGACCTCCAAGCATAGGGCAGATAGCGCCGTGGAATAGACCCGGCCGCCGTAGTTATCCCAGCGGGTGTCTGGATCCCAACTTCCGGCCAATGGGCCGGTAGTATGCTGACGAGGCAGAAGGGTTTTTTGGAGGGCGTCGTTCCAAGTTTTCCAGTAATGGCCGCCCATTTGGAACATCGCTAAGGTGCCGTAGTACCAATAGTAGAGATTGGGTTCGGATTGGCCAGGCAGGTGCTGGAGCAGATACTGGCCGGCCTCTTGGCAGGCGGGGTCGGAGGGAGGTTGACCGAGGAACAACCGGCATAGGAGAGCCTCCGCAGTCATAGCGGGGCTAGGAGTTTCTAGAGCCCGATAAGCGGCCAACCCCCGATGTGGTCCACTGGAGACCGTTTGGAGGAATCGCCAAGCACCCTGTTTGGTGGCCTCTGGGATAGGAAGGCCGGCCAGTTCGGCACTTTTCAGGGCCATGAGTTGCCAGCCCAATTGGCTGGTGTCGCCCGGTTCCCGTGGCCGGTATCGCCAACCGCCCTGTTCGGGATGTTGGGCGGCCAAGGTGTAGGTGATGGCCTGTCGGAGCGGTTCCCGGAGGCGAGCGTCCTGGGTCATGGCATAGGCTTCACTCAAGGCCAAGGTGGCAATACCGTGGCAATACATGAAGGCATAGAAATCGGCAGGTCCGGCCAGATTCCCGTCGGGTGCCTGGCTACGCAAAAGATACTCTAGAGCTTGGGCAACGGTTTTTTGATATTGGCCTTGCTGATGGGTGGCCCCTCGAGCTAGAAAGGCTAGCAGAGCCAATCCGGTGGTAGCCGTATGGGCCTGGGCGCCGGAGCCTTGGCGATTTCGGCCGCCGACGAACAGCTCCCGTCCTGCACCATGCCGGGCGGCATCCCATCGGCCATCCGGCTCTTGATTGGCGGCCAGCCAAGCCAAGGCGGCCTGAACGGCTCTTTCGGTTTGTTCGGTTGCCCCATGTTGGACAGCCCATTGCTGCCGGTCGGGGGCAGTGCGGGCTTGATAGAGTTTTGGGAGTTCCCCGGGGGCAGGCGGGGCTGGAGGATTAAGAAGCGGATTGGCCCTGGAAAGCTGACTCGGCCCAACCAACGGCGAGGCAAAGCCTGGTGCTACCGAAGCGCCGAAAGCAGGACCATGTTTGGCATCAGCCGGCGCTAGCCAAGCGCTGGCCATGCCTGGGCTGGCGGAGTCTGCGCGAATGACCTCAATCTGAGGAATGGCCTGAGGAGGAGAAGTGGTATTACCGGCACTGGCACCAAAAGGAGGTTGGGGATTAGAATCAGCTGGCAGAGGGATTTCCACCAGGCCAGGCGGCGCCCCGGCCACCGGCAACCGATCCGGATGGACAATACCTGTCTGAGAAAAAGATCGGCCTAACGGCAGATCCAGTGCCGGAGGCCGTTCCATGGCTTCTTTGCGCATCGGCCCAGCTACCTCAACAGGTTCTGGCGGCCGAGGCCGTACAGGAACTTCCGGAGCATGTTCGGGTCGGATGGTCGGCGGGCTGGCATCGCCTAGGGGAACACTGGCCGATGTTTCTAGGTGAAGTTGAGCTAGAGGCACGGAAAGTTCTGAAGGGAGCGATTGCTGGTATGGGCTTCGTTGGACTTCAGGAACAGAGGACGGTTGCCGATCGGGGGATTCTGCCAAAAGAGGCGTTTTCTCGGCAAGAAGCTGTTCCCAAATCGGTGTAGCCCCCACACCAGTGGCCTCCGAAGGAGTTTGAGCGGGAGTCGGGTCTCCCACTAAGTGGACCGGAACGCCTGCTTCCTCGGCAGGCACCATAGCCCCGACAAAGATTTCCACTGTGGTCGAATAGATGGCAAACAGTAGATGGGCCAATAAAGACAACACCAGGCATTTGCGCAAGGGACGGGATTGCCCCCACCGGGTCAACAACAGAGCGGCAAGGCCTAGGCTCAAACAGATCAGCCCCGCCCAAAGTAGGCCAAACAACAATCCCCGGCCTGTAAGATATTCTGCTATTTTCCCGATACGCACCGCCCACATGGCGGGCTAACCTCCAACAAGACCTACTGAGAGGCTATCCCCAAATCAGAATAGTGTGTTTCCCGATGGCTATCGGCTCCCTTCCATCAACAGTCCCATAAAACTAGGGGAACCTCTGCATAATTTCATGGAGATATTTTTTTACGATGTTGGGATCCTCTTTTGACCCAACACGTACGGTTCCGTGCATGGATACCTACGAACATATTATCTTAAGTTGTGCTATTTTCACTTTTACTATTTTCGGCCTCCTGCCGAAAAAGGAAAGTTCTAACCTCCCAGAAACTATTGGACTTAGGAAGTTGTATGGATAAAAAGAGCTACCGCCGTAACGCTTGGAAGCAAAACCAGTTAGGAAAAAATGGCAAAAGTCGAGTTGCTATGGAACCGCTGAATCATTTGAAGGATATATTTTTACACCATTTCGGTACCCTCCACTCCTACCTAAATACCTCGCTGTTATACACATCTTTGGCATGTATTTACCCTCACCACGACGGCAAGTTTTGCTCCCAATAGGGAGATATCAAACCTTTCAAAAGTAGCTAATTTTTAACTTTGGAGAAATTGCAGCATTTAGGAAATATCATTTGGAAGATCAAAAATGCTTGGTTGCGGAGAGCCTCTTAGCCACATTTCCTACTTTTCCTACTTTATCCATTCTGTGTTCTTTCGCGAGCTTTCGCGATTTGCCTGAACTGATATCCGAGCATTTCAACGCTAACTTGTGTATAACAGCGAGACCCCAATACACAGGGGAGCTGGCACTGCTAGCCACCTACATATAGGAGATCTTTCAGTGAGGTGGCCCCCTACCGAATCAAAAGTTCATAAAGTTCACTGAATGTGTGGGATTTTGCCGCGATTCCCTATTTTTCCCAACTGCCTTTGCTTTATGTAGTTACGGCAAAGTCGTCCGTTTGTTCACCCAATTTCCTAATTCCGAAAATTACAAGCAGGGAATGCATCCTTTTTCATAGCCAGACCAACCATGGCAAAGGACGCACTGACCTGGATTTTGGACATTTTCCCTAACTTGTTTTGTCGCCAAAAGTTACAGCGAACCACTCTTTTGCGCACCCAATTCCCTAACTGCAATCATTCCAAACTGTTAATGCTTTCTCATTTCGGCAGAAAGCTCAAAAGACAAAGATCGAACTGAGAGGCTAATGTGAAATTGGATTCTGAGAGCTCCTACTGGATTTGGGACTGACCGCTCTTTTCCTCCATAGTCCTGTTGAATAGGGCGTTTGGAAATTCAGGGGAATTCAGAAAGGCGAACGGTTTTTCTCGTGGAACTGCCATTTCAGGTCATCTTCTTAGGGTTTCGCATGACTTTGGCCTCTAGCAGCCAATAAACGAATCCCTGCCGTTGGTTAAGGTGGGTGCTGAGGGGAATTATCCAAGGAGATTGTACGAACTGAGATGTTTAATTCGCGAATATTTGCCTGTTTACAGGCATTCAACACCTGGGCAACATGCTGGTACGGCGCTCGGGCATCGCCTCGGAGCATCACAGCCAGATCCGGATAATGGCGGCGCAGGGCAGCCAGCTGGACAGTGAGCTCCTCCAAGCTGACCGGTCGATTGTCAAGGGTGATGGAGCCGTCCCGATAGACACTAACGACCAGTTTCTCCGGCGCTGGACTCAAAGCGCCCCGATCGACCACCTCCGGTAGCCGAAGTGGAATTTGTGGTGTCTGTTCTTCCAGGCGGGTGGCTACTAGGAAAAAAATCAAGAGTAAAAACACACAGTCGATCATCGGCGTCATGTTCAATTGAGGTAATTCATCCCAATGGGTTTTCAGCGGCATGGTGGACGCCTCCTATCGATCTTCAGACCTGAAGTTGGGATGAATCCTAGGGCTCCTCAGCAATACGGAAAGACCTCGTCATCGCCATGATCCCGAAGAACCAATACATGGAATCCCACGGCTCTGGCAACCCTTCTAGCGAACGGCGCGAGCCTACAGCTTTTAACAAAATGTGGCTGCTCCCCCCTATGAGTGTCTGGCTGCGATACACATCTTTGGCATGTATTTACCCTCACCACGGCAGCAAGTTTTACTTGCAATAGCGAGATAACGAACCTTTCAAAAGTAGCTAATTTGTTAGTTGGAGAAATTGCAGCATTTCGGAGAAATCACTTCCAAGAGCAAAAAGTGCTTGGTTTCAAAAACAGTTAGCTAGATCGCCTACTTTATCCATTCTGCGTTATTCAACTAACGTTTGGGATTTGCCTAAAGTGAAGGTCGAACGGGTCCACGCTAACTTGTGTATAACAGCTAGCTATGAGTGCGAAGATGGCGAGCCGGACTTCACAGGAGTTTCATTTTGTTGGAGACTCTTATCCGGAGTTTTGCTATTTTCCCCAACGTCTTTTGTCGCCAGAACTTACGGTGATCATCCTTTTATTCACGCAAGCTCTTAAGTTCAATAATTCCAAACAGTTAGAACTTTTCCCCTTCGGCAGGAGGTCGAAAATGGCAAAAAGCGTACTGATTTTTTTCTCTGGGTTCTCCTATTCTCCCAGTGGGAGGGGGGCAGGGTAATAGCGAAGCAAAGGTGTAACTGGCCTTTTGGCACTCGGAACCGCTCTTGCCTTCGGCAATGCCGTCCTTTGACTCGGAGCAGAGAGCGGATTTGTACAGTCAGCGGAAATGTTGCAGGTTCTGTTTTGCATTCCTGTTTGAACAGCAAGAAGTCGCATAGGTTTTTTCTGGTAAAAACGACAGGTTTTTTCCAACGGAGGATCGGTTTGGTATTGAGAGGCTTTGGGGTCCTTCTAAATTAGGTTACGCCGGTCTCTTGGCGGCTGCGGCGGGACTTTGTCTGAGGCTTGGCAGGACGATTGCCCATCTCTTCGGCGCAGATCATCGGAACTAACTGTTCTCCAAGTGAGTCAATTTCCATTACCAGGCGATCTACCCGCCCTAAAAAGTATAAATAAAGAATTAGGGCGGGGATCGCTACGCAAAGGCCGGCTGCGGTAGTCAACAGGGCGTTGGCAATTCCCTCGGCCAGCAGTTGGGGACGAGTCCGACCTGCTGGGTCCGAAAGTGCTAAGGCATTGAAGGCCTGAATCATACCGGAGATGGTCCCCAACAGACCCAAAAGTGGGGCTACGGTAGTAATTCCATTAAAGACCCGAAGATATTTGCGCAGTCCATTGGTTACCCGTTCGCCGGCGTCGATGATAGCCTGTTCGACTTCTACAGAAGGTCGGCCCCATTTGCGGACTGCAGCCGCAAAGACCTCGGCTACAGGAGTACCGTTTTCCTCACACAAGTGTATGGCACTGTCTCGGTCTAGCGTGCCGTCTTCCATCTGCTGCAGGAAGCGTTTGACGAAGGGCTTTGGGATAACTCGGCTTCGACGCAGACTAACCATCCGCTCCAGTGTCAGGGCCAGCATAATGACCGAACAAAGGGCAATGGGAATCATGAGCGGCCCGCCTTGGCGCATGATGTCCCATAGGTTTCGGGTGGGGATGAATTGCTGAAGGGTTTCTGGCAGAACCGGCCTTTGACTCTGCTGGGCAGTCGGTGCCGGAGCCTCGGCAGCCCAAAGCTCCAAAAGCAATCCAAAACACACCATCGCCCCAGCTAAAAGGCCCCAAACTGCCACTCGACCATACCCTCTGGAAAACGGCCTGTTTTCTCCACATCCATGGTTCATGGATCGTCCTAGCCTCATGCGAAAGGAGAAAATAATACAGAAACCTCTGCATAATTCGAAGAAGATATTTTTACACTATTTTAATCTCCTCCCCTCTAACCTACCGACGGGACTGTTAACATTGCTCACACCCTACATACAGTTAGCTTGACATTTGCCAATTTCCAAGGTACATACCATTTTGGATATCTAACCTTTTGACAGTATTGGAGTTAGGCAAGTCGATGAACAAAGAATCCTCAAAGCCTAACTCTCTGATATAAAAGAAGTTACGAAAAACCGCTAAAGTTGAGGTTAATCAGTTTTCGAATGGGGGCACCCTTAATGGAACCCAAATTCATCAAGTTCACTACGTGTTCAGTATTTTGGGAAGGTGCCTCTTCCAGCCTCCTTAATCTGGTCCACAACAGGATTCCCAATCGGCAGGTTGCTAACTTTGGCCCTAAACTCCATTGTCTCTTTCCTCTGAATTCAGAGAGCATCATTAAGGGAACTTTTCCCTAATATCGAACATATAATAAGATATAAAAAGTTTTACTTTGGCAGGCTTAAGCTGCCTCCTGCCAAACACCTAATCCATGGCGGGTCCTAGTACTGCAAGCAACCCTATATACTGGGTCAGGGGCACGGACACCAAAATCGTATAAACATATATGCTTCGAATCATGGAGAGGCTTCTTTTCTATTTCTATGGGTTCCCACAATAGTTTTGGCTGACGTTGGGACCTTTTCTGCTCTGGAGGCTGGGGTGAACCGATAGGCATCTGCCGAACAGGAGCGGAAGTGGGCTGTTGGGAATCTGTCTGCGGGGTTTGGGAGGCGGATGTTTGCCGGCTTCGATACTGCTGGGCAGCTGCGGTATTAGGGAAGTCTGCTAGAAGGCGTTGGTAGAGTTTTTGGGCTTGGTCGGCTTGGCCGAGCATTTGGTGGCATCGAGCCGCTTCCAGCAGGGCTAGAGCTTGCCACTCTGGATATGCATACAGCACCTCTACCAATAAATACGCCCGCAGCGCAGTCTGATAATCTCGTTGGTGGAAGTAGGTCTCCCCGATGTACCATTGGGCCATAGCGGCCGTTTCCGTTTTAGCACCTTGAGGAGATCGGATGACGCGTTGAAAAGCCTCTCTAGCTTCGTCGAACCGAGCCTTCATGGCCAAAGCCCGACCTAGTAGATAATCGGCCTCGTAAAGTTGGTCAAACTGAGGGTACTGTTCTCGGATGCGAGTGGCAGCCTGAAGCACCTCATCCCATCGGCGTTGGTGGGCTAGCAGTTGCGCCTGCCGAAGAGCTACTAATGGAGCCAACCCCGAAGGGAGCGAAGGATATTTTTTGACAAATTCTTCTAACAATTTGCCAGCAGTCGGAAAATCCTTTTTGCGGAAGGCCAGTTCGGCTTGCCAAAACTCGGTATAGACCTGCAAGGGACTTCCTGGATGTTCGTGGAGCAATTGCTGAGCCAATTGGCCGACCGATTCCCACTGGCCTTGGGCGGCCGCTATCTGCAGTTGCAGATACAGGGCGTAAGGGCGGAGGTCCGGCGGCTGGCAGTTAGCCAATACAGCCCGAACCAGTTCTCCAGCCCGCTCATACTGCCGGGCCTGGTAGGCCTGCTGAGCCAGGCGGATGGTAGCCTCGGCCCAATATGGGCTTTTGGGAAATTCCTGATGGATTCGCTCAAAGAGTTTCATCGCTTCTTCTGTCTGACCAGAATCCTTCAGACTCCAGGCCCAATCATACAAGGCGGTATCTAAGTCGGCAGCATGGGGGAAAGTTTCCACATAGCGTTGGAAGTACTGGGTGGCTTGGTTGTGCTGGCCGAGTTGTGCCTGCAGTCGAGCAGATGCCAAAAGAGCTGGGCCAAACCATTTCGAATTTGAATATTTATCCACTACAATCCCGAACAGCGCCAACGCCGCATCCGGTTGCCGAAGCTTTGTGAGGATGGTAGCCCGAAGGAAAGTAGCTTCCGCAGCTACCGAAGCGGGAAGCTGTTCCATGCGAAGCAGCCGGGCTAATGTCTCTGCTGCTTCTGGATATTGCCCAGCCCGATACTGAGTCCACCCCAAGCCAAGCAGTGCTCGTTGGATCACTGTCGGCTCACCATTAGTAGCCAATTGTTCAAAAAGGCTTTTGGCCCAGGCAAAATCCCCTGCCTCCAAGGCAGCCTCGGCCAACTGCTCACACCAAGGCCTAAACCAAGCCTCTGCTGTATGTTTCGCTGAGAGGGCCTGATAAAGCCGCTGTGCCTTCTCGGTCTGGCGGAGCCAACCGTAGCAAAGGGCCAACTGGGCCTGAGCCGTAGTCTGAGCCGGCAGGTCCGCTCCGGCTGCCAGATAAGCCTCTAACAGCTGGGATGCCTGTTGGTACTGTTTTTGGGCCATCAGGATACTAGCCTGGGCCAATTGGGCTAAAGATTTCCACTGGCCCTTGTCGGCTTCTAATAAGGGGTTAAGCTGAGCCTGTGCCTCGGCCAATCGTCCCACTGCCTGATACGCATAGGCCAACAAATATCGGATCTGCCAAGCCAGCTCCTGAGCAAGGGCTTTTTGTTGAGCCCAAGGCTCCAAGACCTGAATAGCTTCCTGGAATTGCTTCCGATGGAGAAGGGATTGGCTGTGCCAACAGGCCGCCTCGGCCGCCAAGGGGCTGTGCGCACACCGCTGGAAAAACTCCTTGGCTGTCCGATCCGCCAAACTATGATCCTGTAAGAGCACCGCTGCTTCCAATCTGCCCAGAAGGATTTTATCCAGCCAGAGGCTAGCCGACTGTTGGCCCGTGCCTTCTGGCGGTTGGGCAAAAGACGAGCCGGGAGTAGAGGGTGGTGGAGTTTGCAGTTTTTTTTCTACTGCCTGGAGAGCTAAATCAAATTCCATCAAAGCGGCCTTGGGATTCTGAGCTCGGAGCCAGCCGTCGGCCGCATAGTAGTGGCATTCCACCAGTTCCGCAGGTTCCGAGACGCTTTGAGCCAATTGAGTAAACGTCTTAGCCGAATCGGCCCATTGAGCCTGCTGCCGCTGGACCATGCCCAGCCAATATTGGGCCTGGCGGCGAAGCTGCTGAAGTTGGTTTGGCCAAAGGCCGGGAAAAGTTGGTACTGAAGCCAGCACGCCAAACCTATCTCCCCCCGACTCCCCAACTTTAGGGCCTTCGGGACCAGCAGCAATAGTCGCTCCGGTACCTCCAGAACTAGCCCCTCCAGAGCCAGCGGCACTTCGGGGAGAAGGACTTGGTTGGACTGATCCCTCAGGCATGGGCGGGTGGCTGGGTCCTGGGAAATCTGGGTTCCCTAGGGAAGCCAATTCAGCAAAACACTCCGCGGCTTCCTGCCATTTTTTCAGATGAAATAAGGCAAAACCTCGATACAAACGGGCATAAGCGGCCTGTCCACTACGAGGCGATCGCCGCTCATAGCCTTGAAACGCTCCTGCCGCCTCCAAGTAACGTTGGAGGTTGTATAGTAAGACGGCCAGACGAAATTGGGCTTCTGCACCCACTGGATCGGACTCATTATGGGCCAGTGTCTGATAAAGTCGAATCGCCTGCTCAGCCTCTCCTAAGGCCTCCTGACTCTGAGCAAGGCCCAATTGGCATTCCGCCCGAATCGAACTTTGCGGGAATCGCTCTAAACATTGCCGGAAATACTCAGCGGCGGAGGACCAATTTTTTTCTTTTCGGGCCAGTTGGCCCAGATACCACAAGGCATACGCCGTCAAGGGATCGGAAGGATACCGGCTCAAAAACTCTTTGAATCGGCTGGTAGCCTGTTCGGATTTCCCGGCCCAAAAGGCCGCTTCTCCACTTCGGAACCATGCTTTGGCTGCCCATAAGCCCTGGGGTTCTCGGTCCAAATACTGGTTAAACCGAACATGGGCATCTTCATATTGGCCCAGTTGCAGCAAGGTTTCGGCCAACAAGAAGTTAGCCCGGCTTGCATTTGGATGGTGAGGATATTGGCGTAGGAAGGTTTGCAATTCCCGGGCTGCCAAGGCCCAATCACCCCGGTTATACAAAGTAACCGCAAAGGTATATTGCTCTTCTGCCGGATCTAGCCCCCCAGGAGCCGTTGGAACACTAGCAGAAAAGCTTCCACCCTGAGACTGGCTATTCAGGGGCAAGGTCGGCAGGCCTGGAGATAGACCACCTAGCTGCGCAGTGGCAGTCCGGCTCGGGTCAACCTGTTGGGAGATCCTTGCTGGGGAGTGCTCGATTCTATTTGAGGAAGGGGGTGGGGAGGAGAAAAGGGCTTCTGCTACCTGCTCCATACCTTGGCCCCCTGCTTCCATCCATAGGAATGCTCCTAGGATGGCAATCCATAGCTGGCTATACGAGTGAACCACCAACCGGGCCATCCGCAAAGCCCCTCTTGTAAAAAGTTCCCCCCTTCTTTTTTTCCGGCATATGGAGGAGGCGTAGAGGGGGTATGGTAGTGATCCACAAGCAGTTTCCTCAAGAGCAACCCTCTCCAATTCCAAGACGGTGCTGAGACAAGAGCTTCCCCTTTTCTTCCTATCGGCACTCCTGGCCTAGCGGATGGTTCGGAACATGAAAAGCGGGAGCCTCTTCCTAATCTGCCTATTTTGTTTATCTTTGCGAAATTCTCAGTGGCTGCCCGATACGTAGTTTGACTCTCGCTAGGGCTATGCCTGTAGGGCCCAAAATCCGAGCACCTTTTGTCTTCCGTTTGTGCTAGATGAACCCCTCAGAGGCTGTCTTAAAATGCACTCTTTAGAGGTTGTCTGAAAAGAGAGATGGCCTATGTTCCTTTTCCCACGGCGAGGAAGGCTCTTGGAAGCTAAGGTGCGCAATTCCTGAGCTCTAACCCCTCCTGATGGGGGAAGAACTTGAGAGCCCAGTGAGCCAAAACTCTTTTTAGCCAGCCTCTTAGCTTGACTTTTGTGATTTTGGGCTTCTTAGCAAACGGGGAAAGTTCTAATTCCTTGACTTTATTAGAGTTAGGGAATTGTGTGGACAAAAGGAGGTTTGCCGTAACTCCTGGAATCAAAATAACTTAGGAAAAAAGGCAAAAGTCGAGTCTCTTGAGGTTCTCCTCTTGCCCCCTTGCTGCGACAAGACAAGCAAGATAAGGGAGTGGGAAAGAAATAAGGTTAGAGGAAACGGACCGGCAAGATGTCCTTTTGCCCACTCCAGTCGGCTGGCTCGCCAACCTGGGCTCAGACTGAAGGAGAGTTATCCCCTATGAGCCGATCGGTACGGAGTAGCTCGTTTTGCCGTTCCTCGGAAATAGAGAGACCTCGTTGGATCCAAGAAGATGCTCAGGTAGCAATCGTCCCCCAGGGAAACACTCTGAAACCTAGTACTCGCTGCTTGGTCCACATTCCACATTGCCCACAATATGGAAGTGGTTGAGGTCAATGTAGATGACCTCTTGGGCATCTTCTTTTTTGGTGGTGTAGGGAATGGGCCAACCGACCCGAGTAATCTCCGTAAAATACACGGTGCATTTATAGTGGCAGTGATGCACTTGGGCTGGACCGATCAGCGGATAATGCCGGGGTGGATCCATGTAATCGGCAATTAGTTCTTTGACAATCCGAACATTGGTGCGCTGGACTTCGTGTAAAAAAGGTATCCCCCCCTCCACCGGGCGCACCTTTTCTAAGGCTCGAAGCACCTGGTCATCCGACGGAGGATCCATGGCCACCGGATGGGCTCCAGCGGTAATCGGCCCGAGGATCGGAACTTTGGCATATCGCTCTTGTTCGATAAATTGATCTTCCAAACGGTCCTGGAAATAAGGGCTCACCGGGATCGGAATACTGAGATACCCTAGACTTGGTCCATACACATTGAAGCATCCAGGGGCAGACAAAAAGCCCACTACCACAAATCCAAGGGCTATGGGATGGAAAGTTTTCCGGAACATGAGTCATCCCTCATCAGGTGGCGGTTGGGAAACACTTCGCCGGCCCAACACCTCCGGGGCCGCCTGCTGGGCAGGGGCTTTCCCGGCCTAACCGGCACCTTCCGCAAATTATGCGGAGCTACAATAGTTATCGTGTTAAATTGTGTGGGACTTGCAGGTATTTCCGAAAGTATTGGATGTTGGGAATCCTGGGGACATGCTCGCCGCAGTTAGTTTTCTCAAAGGGAGGCCTAAATTAACCAAAATAGGGTATATTAATATAACTATTTAGAGGGGATCCCCTTCACATCTCCTTCTTAATATCCGACGCTCTCCTCCTTCTGGGCCAGGCAATGCCATAGCTATTATCTGGCCGCTCGACTTTTGGAATCTCTGGAGAATACTGAACATATAGTGAACTATGTGGACTTTTCATTCTCTATCCGTTCGGTTGTCCTACCTGGACAGCTACTATCTATTGGGTGCTAGCAATGCCGACACCTCTATATGTTGTGTTGGCGGGAGGAGAAGCTAACATGGTATAAAAACATCCCCTTTGCATTATGCAAAGGTTCCTTTTGTTTTTTAGCCTCCTGGGAAAGGGAAAAGCTTTAACTTCTTGGAATTCTTCCACTTAGAAAAAAGGTGAATAAAAAGGGGCGACGTAACTCTTGTAACAAGACAATTTAGGAAAAATGGAAAAAGTCGAGGCGAGCAGGGGGAACTGGAGCTAGCCTCCCATAGTCGGACCAGAGACAGCAGGAACCAAAAGGGAATTAAAAATATATTTCTCAACCCTCAGCCCAAATAGTGTGGGCCTATGGTTTCCCACGCTTGTTTACTGCACGGAGAGCAAGATGAAATGCATAACCTCTCATTGCCAGAGTAGAAGAAGAGGTAGTAGTGCCCGAAACCTGTACTTTCCCAAAAGTCCCCTTTATGGGAGTAGGTACCAAAGGAGGTATCGCCTGGCACCTTCCTGACCCCGGCTGAGAACGAAAGATTTCCCAACCTTAGTACCCTAACCGGTCCTGAAATGATGTTCGATTGCCAATTTTGGTTGGTTACTTGGTTCGGTATATCCGTCCAAAAGTGGTTCCAGCCCGTGGATCATCTGCTGGGCCAACCCTCCTCCTATCCTCACCCTAAGTACAAACGGTTTCGAGTGGTTGCCAAAAAGGAAAAAGCCCTCCTAACCTAAACAGTCAGAAGGGCTTTGGGATGAGCAAGAGGGAAATATTTAGAGGCTTATTTTAGGCGGAATAAGCCGTTAAATGGTTTGGCAGCTACGCCGTCGTCGAAATCCAGCCACCACCAACCATCGTGCCATTCTAAAGTTACTTTCCGCCAGCCGAGCGGTACCTGCGGATAGGGATAGAACGGACCGATATACGGCCAAGCGGTGGGCGAATATTGTTTTGGATAGGTGACGGCCGCATAGTTGGGATAAGCGGCGTAACTGGGCCAGGCATAGTTAGGTAGATGCGGTTGATCATATCGGACCGGCGAGACGCCCGCACTGATCGGCACTCCGGACACGGGGATCGGGGACCCTGCCACTGGATGCGTCGGCACTGGGGTGGCAGCCGGGGCCGAGCCTTCCCCTGCCGGAGCCATAGCCAGCGGAATCGCTCGGGAGCTGTTTGAAGAGGCTGACCGAGCTGTGCCTATGGGCCGAGCGGAGGACTGTGGCATGGGGATCGGCTGTAAAGTCGCCGGCGCCGCAGGTGGCTCCTGATACCGATCTACATACTTAGAGGCCATAGCCAGTTGGTCGGGACTGCTAATCCGGGGGCCAGTTTGCACTCCTGCCACTCGGGCAATTCCTTCCGAATAGGGCTGGATTCTTTCTGGAGCAGGTTCCGATCGCGGCACAGCCGCTGCGGCAGCCCCCAGGCCAAGGCTGCTCAGGCCTATGGGACGAGGACTCTGCTCGGGTCCCATGGCAGATGGAGCCGGTTGCAGCACCGGAGCAGGTATCTCGCCAGAAGCCGGTTGTACCCCCCCATGCCCAAACGGATTGACCAGTTTGCCACCGTTATCGGCCACAGAACCGGCAATTGGCTCGGGGGGAGCTACTGTCAGTTCATTTTCCACTCGTTGGACCCCCGGCACTTGGGCGGCCAGTTGCAAGGCAAGTCGCATCTGCTCCGGGCTACTCACCCGGCCTCGAAGCCACGCGGTACCATCCTGAAACTTCACCGCAATTCTATACCCGTGCAGTTGCCCACTATTGCGCAGATGAGCGGCAATCTGCTCAGCAATCTGTTGGTTGTCAGCCCAAGCGGCCAAAGAAAATCCACTGCAGATGGCCAAAACCGCCAATGCAATCCCTACTTTTCGCATGCCTTCCCTCCTATGAAAGTATCAACCCACGCTGGGTTCCCTTGGGGACCGACATAAAAACGGTCAAAAGCTTCCTTGCCATTGGACTCGTTGCTTCCCGGAGGGAAAGGCCTGGCAGAAGACCCGGCCGCCCCCCTGGCGCATCATGACAGTCCGATGGTCGGTACCTGTCTATTCTTTTCGGTTAACCGCTCTGCGGAATGGTAGCTTTTTTTCGATTTTGTCTGGCTTTCCACTCTTACCGAGAAAAACGTTCTCTCCTGAAATCCTCAAAATGGGAATTATAGGAAAAATGTACTCCCTCATTCGGTTCGTTTAGGGTCTTTCGTGGGGGTTCATAATATCCAATAGAGGGGTCGGGTATTCAAATAATTTCAACAATCCCGAGGTTTACTTGCCGCATGTGGGTTCGAAATGGATTTATGGATTTGGCTCCTACCTATTAAGCTCGCTGTGATACACATTCTTGGCATGGATTTACCATCGCCACGACAGCAAGTTTTGCTCGCAATAGGGAGATAAAGAACCTCTCAAAAGTAGCGTTACTTGGAAAAATTGCTGCATTTAGGAAAGATCACTTGCAAGCTTAACAAGTGCTTAATTTCAGAGACCATCTTAGCTACATTGCCTATTTTATTCATTCTGTGTTATTTAGCTAACTTTCGGGATTTACCTAAACTGATCTTCAAAACACTTCAACCCCTACTTTGTTTATAACAGCCAGCCTATAAGGAGGCTTTAGAGGCCTTAACCTCCAATTCAACTTTTAAAAAAGAACCTCTGCTGTAAGCTCGACTTTTGCCATTTTCTCTGACGCCTTTTGTTTCCAGTAGTTACGACGAGACTTCCTTTTGTTCACACAATGGCCTAAGTCCAATAGTTACAAGGAGTTAGCTTTTCCCCTTCCGGGAGAAGGCCTAAAATGGCAGAAGTCGAGGTAATAGGGTGTCCTGAAATGGAGAGTTGGGCGGTTTCTAATGGGTTTTGACCGACCGGCTCCTACACTCGACAGGCCTTAAAACCGGGGATTTTGGAAATTTTGGGGAATTTAGGAAAGAAGCCTCCTTTTCATCTTTGTAGAAAATGCTTTTTAGACAGCCTCCAAGAAAAAGAACCTCTCCGTAATACTGAACATATAGTTAACTTTGTGGATTTTTGATTCTATAGCCTTTCGGTTCCTCTATCCGAACACCTACTATCTAGTGGGTGCTAGAAATGCTAGCACCTCCTAGATATTGAGGTTAGAGGGGGATAAGCCAATATGGTATAAAAATATCCTCTTATATTATGCAGAAGTTCCCAAAGAACCCGACGTTTGCCATTTTTCCTAAATCCTTTTGTTCCTGTAGTTACAGCGAAACGCCCTTTTGTTCATCCAATTTCGTCAGTTCAATAGCTGCGTGGTGTTAAAGCACCCAGCTTTGGGCACAAAAGCGAAAATGGCAAAAGTCTAGCCAAAGATGGCCACCTGGCGAATGCTAAGAAAGCCTCCATTAGATGGGCAAATCTCTGGCCGGAATGGAACTTTTCTGCCCTCAGCCGAATAGCCGGAATGAGTTTCCTCTAGGTGAGTCCGACTCTAAGGAATAAATTGAGATGAGGTCCCTTGCTTTAAATCCGGCGCAGACCTTCGTACTCCCAGAAGTTGCCACACTGGGCGAACCGGTTCCCCCCCGTCGAGTAGAAGGAAGCTGGAAGGTGAGGAACTGGTAGATTCTGAGGCAGGGAGACTGGCTAGCCACTTTTTTCCGGTTTTGGCATGGCCATGGCATGCAGAATCAGTACTGCCCCGATGGAAAGCAGTGCGTAGCCGAGCCATTCAGGGGGACGGATCGTTCGATGGTTGTTTGTGGAGCGTTGGCCGGGTAAAAGGGGAGGTAACGAGAAGCTAGCTGTGGGCGCAGGCCTGGGTTCGCCGATCAACAGTTTGGCTGCCTCTGGGGTGAGCACTACGGTGTCGATCAACCGGAATTGTCCCCCCAATAGGACCAATAATACCCCCAGCAAAAAAAATTGATTTCGATTCAGATCCCGCATCATTGGGAACCTTAGTGAAGCCAGCTTTTGGGTAGTCGTGGAAGGTATCGGCCTGGGACGGTTGCTTCTCCAAACAACCTTCCAGAAATCCCTTTTTAGCCAAAAGAACGATTAGACGCATTGAATCGAAAAGTCCTTCCGCCCGAATTTCGCTGGATTTTTTCTTAAAGAGGCTGTCCAAGAAAGCATTTTTTTGATGAAAGTGGGTTTCCTCCCTAAATTGCCTACAATCCTTAACCTCCCTATTTTTAAAAGCAGCTGTGAGGATAGAGTTGGTCGGCCAAAACCATGGGCCACCCAAATCCCAATTTTAGAACAGTCTTGGAGCAGATCCTTTGCTCTCGACGTTTCTCATTTATAGCTCCCTCCAGCCAAACGATACTCTCGTTTTGGTAAAGATCGACTTTTGCCATTTTTCTGAACTTGTTGTATTGTAAGGAGTTACGACGATTCCTGCTTTTCTTCATGTTAACATCCTAACGCCAATATTTTCAGGGAGTCAGAGCTTTCCTATTTGGGACAGCAAGCAAAAAAGTCAAAACACTGAGAGGTTCTGCCAAAACAAGCTTGCCCTATCTTATGGAGAAACCTCCGCATAATTCGAATGGGGTATTCTTATTCCATTTTGTCTGGGCTTCTCTCTAACACAACATATAGGGCTGCTAGCATTGCTAGCACCCAATAGATAGTAGATGTCCAGATATGAGCATGAATCGGCTATAGAATCAAATGTTCATAAAGTTCACTATGTGTTCAAGATTTTGCGGAGGTTCCTGGAATCTATTCCCCCAATCTGGGTGGTAGTTTTGTTCTGTTCGAGGGTTGAGTAGAGTTGTGTCATTTTTCACTCCCTTGGCTCGACTTTTGCAACTTTGTTTAACTTGTTTTGTCTCCAGGGGAGGAGGAACTCTCCTTTTATTCATAAAATTTCCTAACTCCAATAATTCTGGGGAGTTAGAACTTTCCTCCTTCGAGCAGGAGGATAAAAATGGCAAAAATCGAGTGGGAAGAGTGGGGAAGCAGTTCCAAATAGGAGAGATTGGGGAGATAGCCCCCCTGGGGGTTGCACAATAACTTCATTTGCCCCAGGGTAACTCAGAGTGCTAGCAGTTTTCTCCATCCGGACCGGCACCCTACCGGTACCAGCGGTTTCCCCCGGTGGCAAAATATGCCCCAAGGATTTGCCTACCGATGGTAGCGGTATTCTATATTTGAACAAACCCGCAAGATCACCGTTGGCAGGTGTTTACCTAAATGCCCATTCCTTATTCCTTTCCTCAGCAAAGGAGCTGTGATGGCGCCCAAAGTGCTCATTGTGGATGATTCGGTGTTGATGCGCCGGATGATCGGCGAAACGCTTGTGGCCGCTGGTTGGCAAGTAGCTGGAGAAGCGGCCAATGGCCGAGAAGCAGTGGAAAAATATCGACAGCTACAGCCAGATGCCGTTACCATGGATATTGTCATGCCGGAGGCTAATGGCATTCAGGCTTTGGAAGAGATCTTACAGTTGGATCCGCAGGCCAAAGTGGTGGTAGTTAGTGCGTTGAACCAAACTCGGATGATCTCCGAGGCCATTCGCAAAGGGGCCCACGACTTTATCGCGAAACCCTTCCTGCCCGAGCAATTGCAAAACACTATGGCACATTGCCTGGCCAGCAAACAGAACTAGCCAGCCCGAATTCAGGCAATCGGAAAACCTCTTGGAGCTCCGCGCTGAGAGATGGAGGGGCAAGTTTTTAGTGTACTAATATTCTCTAATCTGTCTTTTCTCCCTCTCAGGTTATACTATTTCCCAAAAGGAATTCTTCCTTAGGTCGACTTTTGCCATTTTCCCTAACTCCTTTTGTTTCCGTTAGTTACGACGAGCCCCCTTTTGTTCACACAATTTCCTAAGTCCAATAGTTACAAGGACTTATAGTTTTCCCCTTCCGGGAGAAAGCCTAAATTGGCAAAAGTCGAGCTTAGAGGCTGTGCTAAAAAGCATTGTCTATGATGAAAGGAGGTTTCCTTCCTCAATGCCCTAGAATCACCAAAATCCCTGTTTTTAAGGAGTCGGAACGGTAGGAGCCGGTCGGCCAAAACCCATGGGAAACCGCCCAAATCCCAATGTCAGGACAACCTCTAAGCTCGACTTTTGCCATTTTTCCTAACTGCTTTTGCTTCTAAGAGTTACGCCGAAACATCCTTTTGTTCACCGAATTTCCTAAGTCCAATAGTTACAAGAACTTAGAACTTTTCCGCTCCGGGAGGAAGCTAAAAATGGCAAAAGTCGAGCTTGTCGAGCTTAGGGAGATGGTCTTTCTAGGGTCATCTCAGGGGGAAGCTGCCAAGCGGTGTATCTGTTGGTGGGATGGTACCATCTAACTGCCCACGGCAAATCGATGTATGATAAAATCGAAAAAGCTGTCTGAAAGATGCTATTTAGGCATAGAAGGCAGCCAGAATTCTTGGAGCCAAATAAAAACGGAAGCTCGCCGTGTGCTTTTTGTAACGTCTCTTTATCCCTCGCCTTTTGCTATTTTCGGGCGCCTACCGAAGCGGGAAAGTCTAACTCCTTGAAATTATTGGACTTAGAAAATTGTGTGGGCAACAGGAGGGTTCGTCGTAACTTTTGGAACCCGCCCAAGTTAGGAAAAATGGGAAAAGTCGAGGTTAGAAGCTTTGAATCTTATTTTTACGGATTTTGGGAGTGCTTTCCGGGTGGTGTACTCCTGGCCTCTGATTATTTCGGATAGTCTCTAAACTTTGCGGGAGAGACGGGGTGTCGGAGAAGTTGGCTAGGCACAATGGTCCTTCCCATGCCGTTTCCCCAGAATCCAGCAGCATCCACCCCATGGGGGAAAGCTGTTGGGCAGATTTGGGAGAAAATTTAGCAAGTCGATTCCTCCGGAGCTGCCGGCAAGCAGGCCGACGTTCTAAGGTAGCCGATTCTACCGGGATGGATCTTACCGGCCGGGAACTTCTGCTGCGCACGCTGTTAGTCCGACGTCTGCTTCGCCGCCATGTACTCAGGGAGGATGAAAAAAATGTAGGCATCCTTTTGCCACCCTGTGTGCCGGCAGTTCTGGTCAATGCCGCTCTCACTGTGGACCGCCGGGTGGTGGTGAATCTAAACTACACATTAACATCTGATCTTCTGAACGAAGGCTGCCTAGCACCGGCGGGAATCCGCCATGTCATTACCAGCCAAAAAATGCTTGAACGTTTTCCTCTTCAGTTAGATGCCCAACTGGTGTTGCTGGAACAGTTGCGCGAGAAACTAACGGCTGCCGACAAACTCTTGGCCTACTTTCAAGCTTACTGGCTACCCTTGCCGGTGCTCCGTCGTCTGCTGAGGGTGCACCAGATCCAGCCTGATGATCTGATGACGATCATTTTTACCTCCGGTTCCACGGGTCGGCCCAAAGGGGCCATGCTCACCCACGGAAACATCGCTTCCAACATCGAGGCCTTTGAGCAGGTATTGTCGTTTCGGCCTACGGATGTATTGGTCGGGGTTTTGCCGTTTTTCCATTCTTTTGGCTACACTGTTACGCTATGGACAGTGCTAAGTCTTGAGCCCAAAGGGATTTATCATACCAGCCCCTTGGAGCCCCGGGCAATAGGCGATTTATGCCGCCAGCATCGGGCTACGATCCTAATTTCTACTCCTACGTTTCTTCGAAATTATCTTCGCCGCTGTGAGCCAGAGGATTTTAAGACGCTGGATCTTATCATCCTGGGAGCGGAAGCCATGCCGAGGGACTTGGCCGATGCATTTGAACAAAAGTTTGGTATTCGGCCGGTGGAAGGCTACGGAACGACGGAGCTATCGCCGGTGGTTTCAGTGAACGTTCCTCCGCATCGGGCTATCCCCGGCCGGGAAGCAGGCCTGCGGGAAGGCACCGTCGGCCGACCCCTACCCGGCATCTGGGCCAAAGTCCTGGATGAACAGACCGGCCAAGAACTTCCTCCCGGTCAACAAGGTATGCTCTGGATCCGAGGCCCCAACGTGATGAAAGGCTATCTGAATCAGCCAGAACAAACAGCCCAGGTTCTCCAAAACGGTTGGTACAAAACTGGGGATTTAGCCATCCTCGATCCCGAAGGCTTCATCCGCATTACTGGCCGAAGAAGTCGATTCTCCAAAATCGGCGGCGAAATGGTGCCTCATTTGCGGATTGAAGAAGCACTTCAGCAAGTCCTTCACCTACAAGAGGAAGAAGGACCTCGAGTGGCTGTTACCGGCCTACCGCATCCGACAAAAGGCGAACAACTGGTGGTGCTTCATACCGGGCTGACCCAACCGCCAGAAGAAATTTGTCGACTCCTGGCCCAAGCTGGCTTACCGCCGCTTTGGATCCCCTCACCGGAAAACTTTCGACAGGTAGCAAGCATCCCCGTGCTCGCTACCGGCAAACTCGATCTCCGAAGTCTTAATCAACTGGCCCGGCACATCTTCTGCATCTCCGAAGGCCATGGGGCTGACTGAGCGCCTATCGGCGGATTGGGCTGAGGACCCTTCACCACAAGAAGAGCTTCTTAGCTTGAGTTTTGCTATGTGGGGCCTTCTGGCGAACGGAGAGAGCCCTGACTGCTTGGCATTATTGCACTTAGGAAAATGGGTCGGTAAAGGGGTGCCACGTAACTCCTGGATACAAAACAACTTAGGAAAAATGGCGAAAGTCGAACTTAGAGGCTATCCTGAAATTGGGTTTGGGCGGTTTCCAATGGGTTTTGGCCGACCGGTTCCTACCCTCCGCACTCCTTAACAACAGGAATTTTGGGGATTCTGGGGCATTGAGGAAGGAAACTTCCTTTCATCATAGAAAATGTTTTTAGGACAGCTTCTTAGCTCAACTTTTGACAATTTCCAGGGGTCAGCCCCCTTTGGATTTTCTAACCCTTTGAAGATATTGACTCCTTGAAATAAAAGAATTTACAAAAATGGCAAAAGTCACGCTTAGAAATGCGAAAAACTCACTCCCGTACCAGGCCACCACTCTGTTGAATAGAGAGAGTGATCCCTAGAAATGGGCAAAGTCCCACTAGCATTCTACTTACCCCTATGCTGAGGAGAAAATTGGTCGGTTTAGGGCATTGAGGTTTCGGAAACCGAAGGTGTTGTGGAAGGAGGTGGCTGGGAGGGGGCGGAGGTGCTTGCTTTGGCTGGGCGCCCGCTCTGTTGGCTAAGCCGAAGAAATTCCTGACGCAGCTCAGGCGGGAGTGCTTGCAGACGGGAGGTCAATCGTTCCAATTGCCCCGGATTCTTCTGCCCACAAAGCCAAAGCTCCTCCACAAAACGGGCTGTCTGTTTGAAATTGTACTCCGAGACCCGACCAATCAGCGGATGCAACGTTTTGGTAAGTACTTCCACCGCCCCCGGTTCCATCTGTAAAAAGGTATCCAGTTGACAGGCTATCCAACTCTGCCCCTGTTCCTGCCGACGCACTGGGCTATGCAAGACCAGAACCGCCCGACCATACACTTTCCGCTTCAATACCGGCCCCTCATAGCTTCCCTGAGCATAGATCAAGTGTAACTGCGGACTTTGGTACAAAAATTGTGCCTCACAGCAGGTCCCCATGCCATCATCCACGTAGTAGGTGCCCTGGGCAGTAGGTTGGACTTTCATTCGGCTCAGGCCCAGCACTTGCCAGATATGAACTACCACCTCCGGATGGTGCACGCAGAAAAGAAAAAACTCTGGATCACACTGAATGAGTTCCACCGGCATTCGACGAAACAGACTGGCCCCGGAGACGACTTCTTCCACCTTAGCGCGAGCAGTCTTATCCAGCCGTTCCCACGGAATTGCCTGCAAAGCCGCATCTTGAGCTTCTCGACTTGCAGGGCTTTCGGGGGAGGGACGTTTGAGTCGGGAGATCAAGGGGCCTTCCGCCCCCCATACAGAACTACCTACCCCCACAAACAGTCCCAGCGTACAGCCTACAACCCACCGGGAGGAAAACTTTTTGCCTTTTGTCCATCCCAAAAGAGAAATAAACCAATACAGACGGCTAAACCAGGCCACAAAAGCCCCCTAAAAGAAGTACTTTATTCTCCCCACATGTACCCAAGCCCCTCCTCCGCAGCAATTAAAGATCGTGGCAGTATTGCCACACCTTTAAGAAACAAAGGGAGAGGCGGTTATGATAATTCGGCTTTTGCTACCGAAAGGCTCAAAGAAAACTTCCACCCCTCCGAGGAGAACTCGTTTTATACAGGTAACTATTCAGCCAAATGAGAAACCATGGAATTTGAGTAATCTAGATAAAACAGACAAGACATTCGATTTTTTCCTAAGCTCGACTTTTGCCATTTTAAGCCTTCTCCCGGAAGGTGAAAAACTCTAAGTCCCTGTAAGTATTGGACTTAGGAAATTATATGAACAAAAGGAAGTCTCGTCGTAACTACTGGAAACAAAAAGACTTAGGGAAAATAGCAAAAGTCGAGCTAAGAAAACCTGTGTAAAATCCTGACCATATAGTGAACAATGTGAACCTTTGATTTGATAGGTCTTTGGCTTTCTCCAGACACCTACTGCCCTCTGCGAACACCACTAGATGTAAGATCCTACCAGTGGTGAGAACCCTAATATTGGGTCCGAGTGGCTGGGAGACAAAATATGTCCTTTCAATTATGCGGAGGTTCCAGTAACTCGACTTTTGGCATTTTTGGCGTTCCTCCGAAAGGAGAAAACTCTAACTCCTTGTAACTATTGGGGTTAGGAAATTAGGTGAACAAAGGGGAGTTTCGTCGTAACCGCTGAGAGCAAAACCAGTTAGGTAAAATGGCAAAAGTCAAGCCAGTAAATCCCCCATGTTCTTCAAATGGTTGGGTTCCCGCTCGCTATTTGCCGGAAAGTATTATTTCAACCTTTCCAGAGTCCAATCAGGCACCAAACCAGGCTTCCAAAACCGAAAGATATAGCTCGCCCATCCGGCTTCCGAAAGAGGCCTCCTGTTCCAGATGGAGCGGCGGGAGTACCACCCGGCCAGGCGGACGCCGGGCTTCTGGGGGTAAGCGATAGGCTACGGCTGGATCCGGTACTAACAGCCGAGCAGCTCCCACCGTGCTTTGCTCGACCAACCGTTGGAATTGGCTATCTTGTTCGGCTGCTTCCAATTCCGGCCCCCACACACTGACTACATACGGCAGCCCTGTCTCCATAGCCAATCCTGCATGAATCCAGGCATATTGACAATGAATCACTTGAGGGTCGAACGTTTGGAGCTCTAGATGGAGGGCCTGACGAAACTGTTCCTGGTAGCATTGCCACTGTGTTGGGCTCAGTTGTTGGAAATCAATCTGTTCCGGCCCAGGGTCAAAACAGGGTAATGGCATGGGCAGATCCGCTGTGGGGTCTTGGGGTCGGCAGATCAGTCGACGAACCGAAAAATCAGCTTGGTTCTCCCATTCTGTTTTTTGGTGCGTAGTATCGGCCAGGAGCACTCGGAGCTGATAGCCGCACCGTTTCAATGCCCGAGCCAGCCGAACCACTTCCTGCCCACCTAGCCCTTGCCCCATAGGGTCATGACTGGTCAGCAATACCCGCAGTCCCATACGGCGACCTATTTCGAAAAATACTGGGAAGATATAGGCTTCTCTGCTGATTATAGACCGGTATATTAAAGGAAAACACTCTCCTCCTGAGGGAGGTTTTGAGAGGCTTTTTGGGATTGGATTTTGTTGAGGAGTTAGTGCCATGCAACCAATGCAGAGGAGACTTTGGCAAAACAGAATAAGGAGTCTTTTCTATCTGGCGGGCGTTGGGGGAGTTGTGTTCGGTTCATTGGATTGGGCCGAAACGGCCGAACAGACTGCTCTGTCGATGGAAGAGCTGAAAAAGCAATTGGCCGCTGCCCCGCAGTTAACCGTCGAAGAGCTGGGCCAGCCGGTTCGGACCATCCGGCAAGGGATGCTTCTAAAAGCACCCAATCCAGACGGTAAAACCTGGGATCTGGTGCAGATTTATTTCCCTCATTATGGTGGGCAGAACACTTTGGTCTTTATTGACACCGGCACAGGGCAGATAAAAACGCTAACTACCGAGCCGGGCTGGAACTTTCATTTATGTCCCGGTGTGGTAGCGCCGAACGGCAAATTGTTTATTTCGATTCTGGATGGTAAACTTCGCCAGCGGATTTGCATCTACGATCCGGCCAGCAACCAGTTTTATCTGGATGCGGTTCGGATGCCGGAGGAGTTGTTGGGCGAGACGCATCCGTTGGTTTTGGGGACGGACGGCAAACTGTATGCCATTGGTTCCCATCCGAGCCGGGCGGCGGCAGCCGCCAGGATTGATCCGGACACGCTGGAAGTAACTTTCTACGGCCCGATCGGCCCCAGTCATGCTCCGCACGGTTGTTGGGGTTATAGCGGCGGAGCGGACGACCGATTCATTTACATTGCTAGCGGCAAAGTGCCTTGGTATTTGGTGGCCTTTGATCGGCAAACAGGCCGATCGGAGGTCTTGGCTACGACCGGGCCGGTGGGCGGTTATGTCAGTGTTAGTCAATTGGCCGACGGATGTACTGCTAGCGTTACTGGGCAACTGCAGACCGATGGGCAACGGATCGATTATTGGCTTCACCAAGGCAAAGCGATTCGTAAAACTAACCCCAACGAAGCTCCGCCTTGGTCAGCCCGAAAACCGCTGGTTACTTTTCCGCCGGAGCCAGAACTGAATCTCGCCTACGCCGAACCAGACCCGGAAGGTTGGGCGGAAATCCGGGTTCGCCTAGAAGGCACCTGGAAATCCTTCCGGTTCCAGACGCCGCTGTATCCGCTGGACATTTATCGGCTTCGGGAGTTGCCCGATGGCCAATTGTTTGGTACTGCCGGTGCTTATGAGGGGAATTTCATCGTAGAACCCACTACTGGAAAAGCTCGTCATTTGGGAAAAATCCCGCTTAGCCATTATGCAACAGCTATTCATGATGGTTTGATTTACATGAGTGGCTATCCCACCTCGCCCCTGTATGTTTATGATCCCAAGAAGCCATGGACCACCGGTACTGTGGAGGCCGATCAGCGGATCAGCGAAAAAGACCCCTCGGCCAATCCGAAATTTTTGATGTATTTGGGCGACAAAAAAATGGCCGGTACCCATAAGATGTACGCAGCGGCAGTGGGAGCAGACGGCAAGATCTATTTTGGCGGCCGCTGGATGCGAGACGGCTCGGCGGGCGGACTGGCCTGGTACGATCCGAAAACCGGTCAGGCCGGCGGTACCTGGCAACCGTTTAGCACCTATCAAATCACCCACCTGGCAGCCGTAGAAGGCGGCCGGAAATTGGTCATTTCTACCGTGGCTGTCAGTGATCCTCTGCTGGGAAAACCTAAACCGTCGGAGGCAGCACTATTGTTCTGGGACGTAGAAAAACAGCAAATCGTCGGTCAATTTACACCGGTGCCTCAGGTCCAAGGAACCGGGCCGATTGTAGCCGCAGGGGAGAACCGAATTGTCGGCTGGACGGTGGAACCGGACCAGCCGGAGGCTAGTCGGCTCTACGGTGTGGAAACCACCGCTCCTCGTTTGGTCTGGAGCCGGCAGCTTGCTTGGCGCCTGCCGGTCGGTCTAGGTTCTAACCAGCAAGAACCGTGGGATTTTCGCCTAGGCCCGGACGGCCACGTCTGGACATTTTTGGCGGGTTGTCTGGTGCGGATCGACCCGGCCGATGGCCGCATCCACCCAGTGGGTAAACTATCACCCGGCGGCCCGATTGCCTTTGCCGGAAAAGACCTCTACCTAGGTGGTACTGCTACCCTACGCCGGATCCGGAACCTGCTGAGCCAATCCCCATAGGTACCCGTTCAGCTGAATGAAGTGTGCTTGTTCTTTTCGCCTCTCCAGCGTCGGCTCGGTGTTATCCACGTCTTTGGTGGGTTATCCACATCTTTGGTGGCCCCAGAGGGTATCCTGGCCTCCTAGTCCGGCTGGATGGGTACCAAACGGACTTTGGAACCGGTGGACCAGTAGATTTGGGGAATTTGGGAAATATAGGAAAATGCTCTTTAGAGCCCCTGGACGATCCTTCCGCAGATTTTCCACTTGTATATATAACAGGGAGCGAGCCGCGGCTCGCTGTTATACACAAATTCGCGTTCAAGTGCTGGAGATCAGTTTAGGCAAATTCCGAAAGCTAGTTGAAAAAACAGAAAACAGAATGGATACAATAGGCAATATAGCCAAAAACAGTTTCTGAAACCTTGCTCCTTTGGACCTTCCAACGGATCTTTCCTGAAGTATGCCATTTTTCCAAAGTAGCAATTAGCTCCTTTGGAATGGATCGTTTTCCTCTCTTAGGGGCGATGCCTTGCTGCCGGAGGATGGTACATACCTTCCAAAGATGTGTATAACAGCGAAGCAGCGGCGGGAGGGGGGAGGGTGAAGGGAAAAGAATATGGAAGCCTAGTCTTTTTATTTCCTTCGCCGACATTGCCGAAAGGCGATGGCGGCCTATTAGCAAGCTGTGGCGAGGCAATTTCGCCACATGGCCGAACTGTCGGTCCCCCAGAAGGGCAGCCTTTCCCCCCACAAAACAACCCTAGGGAAGCGATTCAGGGAACTCCGACTGAGAAACAGCAAACAGAGGCCTACAGACTCCAGCCGTCGCGGTAGGGCCGGTGCAGGTATTGGTTGGCAGCTTCGTCATTAATAAACTTAAGTTCTGGGCCGTTCCAGTAGAGCTTTCGGTCGGTGCGTAGAGCGACGTTGGCCAGCAGACCGGCTTCGGTCAGTAGGCCGCCGTGATCGACGAAATTGCTGCCCGCGGGCGGACCACCTCGAATGGCGTCGATCCACTCTTTATGATGGCCGGGGGAGCGAGGTAGCCGACGCGGGGGCCGCCCATAGGCCTTCATCTTCTCTTCAGGAATGAGCCGATGGTTCATCAGCGTCCCCTTTTCGCCGATATAGATCACATCGCCCATCGGACGACCCGGTTCTAGGTCTTTTGGCCTAGGTGGCTTTAGCCCCCCATCATACCACCAAAGCACCAGTGGCGGCATATCCGCTCGAGGCGGGAATTCGTACCGGGCAATCACTCCCAATGGATACTGTTCCGGATTGTCCCGATCCCATTTGGTGGCGGAGGCTTCCACACTGCTGGGGTAGGTGAGCTTCAGGGCCTTAAAGACTGTAGAAACTTTATGGCACCATAGGTCGCCGATCAGCCCGGTGCCAAAATCCCACCAATTTCGCCAGGTCCATGGATGATAACAAGGATGGTAGGGGCGATAAGGGGCTGGGCCAAGCCAAAGGTCCCAATCCAAGCCCTCGGGCACTGGTGGAGTTTCTTTTGGACGTCCTTCCCAGGTCGGATAGGGCCAGAAACGCGGTCCGCTCCAGATGTGGACCTCGCGCACCTGGCCGATTGCACCATCTAAGATATATTCCTGCACGAGGCGGGCTTCTTCGCTGGCTTGGCCTTGGTTGCCCAATTGGGTAGCTACTTTCATTTTTCGGGCCATTTCGGTTACCTGGCGGGCTTCATAGACAGACCAAGTAAGCGGCTTTTCACAGTAAACATGTTTGCCTTTTTTCAGGGCTGCCATGGTGATCACGGCATGGGTGTGGTCCGGGGAGGCGATCATGACCGCATCGACGTCTTCCTTTTCTAAAAGTTCCCGATAATCGGCGTAGGCGGTGCAGCCTTTCCATCGCCCGGATTGCTTCTGGGCGGCATAGTGTTCTTCGACCATCCGACGAGCCGGTTCTCGCCCAGCAGTGCGAGTCTCTTTACCCTGCGCCCAATTCCACGAGAGATAACCTTCCCGCTCCCGTTCTGGATCGCAGACAGCAATGATCTGGATTTCTGGGAATTCGGCAAAGATAGCCAGATTCTGGATGCCTTGACCGCCCGTACCGATACCTGCCAGGGTGATCTTTTCACTGGGAGCGATATATCCGATGCCACCTAGCACATGGCGGGGGACGATCGTCCATGCCACCACCGAGCCTAACCCGCCGACAACGCTTCGCCGAGAAACCCTGAATCTATTCTCATCCGCACTGTCTTTTTTATGCATGGGCTGTCCGGAATGCATCGCAAACCTCCAAAAAGAAGAATAGAAACATCTGTAAAATCCTGGGATATAATGAACTCTACGCACTTTTGCTTTCCGAAGGATTTGGCTGTCTCAGCCAAATCCCCACCTACATCAGACTGCCAGCAGTGCCAGCAACCCTAGGAACACGTCCGCCGGAATGAAGTGGGCTCATTTTTTCCCTCTCCCCGCTACTGTTTGAGAGTTCGGATGCGACGGAAGGAGTCGAACCAGCCATGCTTTTTCTTCTCTCCATAACTGCGAGCTCCGTTCGCCGGCTTCTCCCAAGGCCAGAAGCAAATTCCCTCAGTCGGCTGAAATGGTACCAATCCTATCAATTGGGCTCGAGGTGGATGGAACCTGAAGGTGATTCAAAGTTCGATAAACGGCTGGTTCTGTGGGTCGAAATGTTTAAGGAACCTCTGCGTAATTCAAAGGGGATATTTTTATACCATTTTGCTGGTCCTTTCTCTAACACAACATATAGTTTAGTTGTATTAGCGTATTAGCATTACAGCACCCAAGATAGTAGGTGTTCAGATAGGACGACCGAACAACTAGAAAACCGAAGATTCACGAAGTTCACTATATGTTCAGGATTATGCAGAGCTTCCCTAAGTATAATCGGTTGGGTCTTTGCCGCAGATGTATTTTCGCCAGCCGTCTAAATGTTCTTTGGGGAGGCTATTTTCCCGTTTGAATTCGGTCTCAATTTTAGCGTGAGTATTGGGGACTTCCACCCGGACTTTCAGACGGCCGTTGGGGTGGTAGTGGAAATAGACATGGACAGGGCTTTTAGCGGGCAGACCGGGCGGCAAGTTTCGGACCGAGCATCGGCCGATCAGGGTGCAGTCGTCGGCCGAAGGACTTTCACCCTCGACGACTTCGACCAGGATGGATCGCTGGTTATCTTTTTGAGTGCGGAAAATTCGGCGGGCGGTGGTCGGCAGCGGTGTGTTCCGGGGGATAACGATGCCATTTCGCCGACGTTTGGTCAGCGGATCAATACCTACGACACCCAAACTATGAGAGTTTACGTTTTTGATTTTAAACAGACGGGGTTTGCCTTGGCTTTTGGCCAAAAGCAAGCCCGCATGGAGTGCTGCGCCATGGGCGACCGCCTCGTCGGCTTCTACGGAAGCGTCCGGTTCTAGTCCGGATAGTTTCCGAAGCATTTCGCGGACCATGGGCATTCGGGTGGCTCCGCCGACTAGAAGGACCCGATCGACTTTTTCCCAGGTAAGGCCTGCGGCTCGCAGGGTTTGTTCGGTGGTAAAGCGGGTTCGGTCCAACAGGTCCTGAGTGGCTTCTTCAAATTGCTGGCGTGTAACTTCGATCCGGGCGGTTCTGCCCATGAAATCCACGGGCACAAAAGTCTTTGGCCGCACCGAAAGCGTTCGCTTGGCTTCTTCGCATTCTCGCCAGAGTTTGCCAGCAGCTCGGGCATCTTCCCGAGGATCCAAAAAATGTTGCCGAGCAAACGCCTCGGCCACCAAATCCACCAGCCGTTGATCCCAATCAAATCCGCCTAGGCGGACATCGCCGTCGGTGGCTAAGGCACGGAACTCTCGGCCATGCAGCTCCATGACGGTTACATCAAATGTACCGCCCCCCAGATCATAGACCAGAATAATTTCCGGTTTATGTGGGAAGCCGTCGCGGCTGAGGAAACCTTTTTGGTAGCCGAAGGCTATGGCTGCGGCGGTCGGCTCGTTGATAATATCCATCACCTCAAAACCAGCCATATAGCCAGCATCTTGAGTCGCTTTCCGCCGAACCTCGTCAAAATAAGCAGGTACAGTGATGACTACCTTTTCATAATCCCCAATCCGAGCGGTCGTATCTACCCGGAGTTTGTTCAAAATGAACGCTTCGATCACCTCTGGAGGATATTGTTTGCCGCCGATCGCCTTATGGAAAACGCGATGACCAATATCTCGTTTGGCGCACTCGGCCACCCATTCAGCCTCGGTGGCTAAGGCTTTTAAGGCTTCTTTACCGACAATGACTTGATCATTGTCAAAAAGGACTAGGCTGGGCGTCAGGCGATCGCCCTCGGCATTGACCAAAGTTTCCGGTTGGCCTGCTTCGTTGAGCATGGCCACCACAGAAAAAGTGGTTCCTAAATCAATTCCAATGGCAGGAGGTTGTTTGCTCATAGTTGTTCCGACACTAAGTTCTCAATGCCAGTATCCAGAGTTTACCAGGGAAGTGGAAATCGTTCTGGATTCCACCAATGCCCGATCAAATATCCTAAGGCCAATCCCAACAAGGCAAAAATCACATGGCCTACTAGGCTGAGCATTCGAGAGGAGCTGCCCGAACCGGCCATGTCTTCGGACAGTTCGGTGGCGGTTTTGGTAGAAATGGAAGTTGCCAGCGGAGGGGCCTGAGGCGGATAGCTAGCGGTCAACCCACCGCTGGATGCTGAGGCTGGATGGGGCCCACTCAGTAAGCTAGCAGGCGTCGGCACAGCAACCCCGCCGGCAGAGATTGCTCCTGCAGCTATTTCCCCTATCGGTCGGGCAGCCGAGGCTGGGGCTCCTAACCCAGAAGGCCCCCTCAGGCCGGGTATGTCCGTAGGAGGCATAACGGCTGCCGAGGCCGCTGCAGCTGCGGAGCCAGCCAGCGAAGGCCCGGCCATAGCTGCCCCAGACATCATAGAGCCAGACATTATAGAGGCTGTTCCTCCCGAAGCCACAGAGGCAGATGGCGCAGGGATGGAGGGCGTTGGTACGGAAGCTGTGGCAGGGCTGCTTTGTGTCGCAGCGGGGGGTGCTGGTGGGGCAGGCCCGAGGGGGGTGGCCCAATTGGCCGATTCCGCTCCAACGGGCACAGCCACCCAACCGCCTCCTACTGACTGGGCCGTTTGGGATGGCCCAGTTTGCAACATCTCCTGCAACAGACGTTCAAAATCCCCAAACCCAGGCGAACCTGCCATCACCTGCCGCCACCGCGCAATGCCCTCGGAGCTGTAACCCCAGTCCCGTTCCAATTCCAGTTGCACTTCCCGCTGCGTGCCGGGGACAACCGCGCGGACAGAAAGTCGGCCATTGGTACCATATTCAAATGTTACTTCTACCGGCCAGCCTTTCGGCAAACCCGTCGGTAAGTCCCGAATCACTGTACGAGCAATCGGAGTACACTCAGCCGGATGCGTACTTTCGCCTTCCAGGATCTGGATGACGATGGAACGCTGATTATCTGTTTTGGTGGCAAAACGTTCGGTAAACCGGGCCGGCAGCGGCGTATTGCGAGGAATCAAAATCACATTGGTTTTCCGCATTGTATCCGGGTCGATGCCTTCTACGCCGAGGCTGTGGGCGTTGACATTGACGACTTCGAAGCTGGGCCTGGTGTAGATGCCGCCTTGTTTGGCGAGAAGATAGCTGGCGTATTGGGCTGCCCCGCGGGCCACCGCCTCGTCGGGATTTACCGTATGATCCGGCTCCATGCCGGAAAGCTGCTTGAGCATTCGGCTGACCATGGGCATGCGAGTGGACCCGCCCACTAGAAGGATTCGGTTTATCTGCGACCAATCCATTTTGGCCGCCGCCAAAAGCTGTCGACATGTGTAGGCGGTTCGTTCTAATAGGTCAGCCGTCAGTTCTTCGAATTTTTCTCTAGTAACCTCGATGTCAGCAATGCGACCTTCATGAACCACCCGGACTTTTGTTTTGGTGCGGGCGCTAAGGGTATGTTTGGCTTCCACACAGGTATCCAGCAGCCGTTGCAATCCGGCCGGCGTTTGCCGGGGATCTAGCCCGTGGATGGCCTTGAACTGCTCGGCCACATAATCGACCAGGCGCATGTCCCAGTCGCGACCGCCCAACTGCACGTCGCCGTCCGTGGCGATGGTGCGGATAGTGCCAGGCGCTAAGTGTAAAAGTGTTACGTCAAACGTGCCACCGCCTAGATCGTAGACCATTACGGTCATTTCTTCTTTGGGGCTTCCGCTGGGGGTCAAAAAACCTACTGCCTCTCCAAACGACAAGGCAGCGGCTGTCGGCTCGTTGACAATGTCCAAGACCCGAAGACCTGCCATTTCCCCCGCATCGGCCGTGGCTTTCCGCCGCAATTCGTCAAAATAGGCCGGCACAGTAATGACCACCGCCGTATCCGGCCCCAGGGTATGTAAAATATCGGCCTTTAGTTTTCGGAGGATGCACGCCTGGATGACTTCCGGCGGTAGATATTGACCTCGGATCGGTTTGCTGTAGTAGGGATGGCCCATATCGCGCTTGACACACTCGGCCACCCGATCGGGGTAGAGGATAGCAGCGGCTCGAGCCTCTTTGCCTACAATGACCTCATAATCATCAAAAAATACCACACTTGGCGTAAGGATATCCCCTTCGCTATTGGGTACCATGGCGGTTCGGCCCGCATGATCTACCCAAGCCACCGCTGAATTCGTTGTCCCTAAATCAATCCCGATTGGTTTAAGTTTCCCCATGGAACACTCTCACGGTAAAACGGTGGGCAACGTTGCTATCTTAGTGACACTTCCGCCGAGGAGAAGAGGCTAAGAACCTCTATCAAAAATGAGACTCTCCCCGGTTCGCAGCTGCTCCCCGTTCGCGTAGGAAAACTCATCTTTTGTTAGAAGCTCCGAATCTCCAGTTTTGCCATTTTTCCTAACTTACTTTGAGTTCGACCCCTTCTTTTATTCACCCAATTTCGTAATCTCACCAGTTCCGAGGAGTTAGAGCTTTCTGGGTTCGGCAGGAGACCAAAAAGGCAAAAGTCCATATTCACGGGGAAAAAAATAGGTAAACTGCTCCGTGCGGAAAATCGGCACTCCTTCCAACCGGGCACTAGGCACATTATATTTTTAATCTAACCGGCCTTAAGCCAATGCTCAAGTAAACATCTTCGGAGGACCGATTTTTTAGGGTGCGGTTAGCTCAATTTTTGCCATTTTTCCTAACCTGGTTTGCCTCCAATAGTTACGGCGAAACCTCCTTTTGCTCACCCAATTTCCTAACTGCAATAGTTACATGGACTTAGAGATTTGCCCGTCCAGGGCGAGGCCAAAAATGGCAAAAGTCGAGGTTATGAGGATAGGGAAGATAGATATTCCAGTCCAATCGAACTGCTTTGTGCGGGAATCTGGCTTTGTTAAAACCCTTTCCTACCGGAGGCCTAAACCCCCAAAAACTCCAGCAAAACCGACCCGTATTTGGGCAAAACCTTCTCAGCTCGAGTTTTGCCATTTTTCCTAACTGGTTTTGCCATCAGCAGTTACGACGAAACTCTCTTTTGTTCATCCAATTTCCTAACTCCAATAGTTACAAGGAGTTAGAGTTTTCTCCTTTCGGGGGAACGCCAAAAATGGCAAAAGTCGAGTTCAGAGACTATCCTAAAATGGGGATTTGGCTGGTTTCCCATGGGTTTTGGCCGACCGGCTCCTATCCTCCGCACTCCTTAACAACTGGAATTGGATTCTGGGGGATTGAGGCAGGCAACCTCCTCTCCTCATAGAAAATGCTTTTTTTGGACAGACTCTCAGTCGGCGGGCAACCTTTCAACAGAGTGCGGGAATCTATAAGAAACTTGGGGGCTGCATTCCAGATGCCAGGTAATATGAGTTTTTGAAAGGAGGTTAGGGTTTTATATCAGGAAAACGGTTAGGTGCTGTACAAAGCCGGGATTTGCAGGTATTAGGCTTATTTTGCCTATACAGAATTTTAGCCACAGCCACGCTCAAAATAACTAAAGGAACCTCTGCAGAGTTCGAAAAGGATATTTTTATCCCATTTTGTCTGGTCTTCTCTCTAACACAACATATAGGGTTGCTAGCATCGCTAGGACCCAATAGATAGTAGATGTTCAGATAATAGAATCGACCGGCTAGAGAATCAAAGGCTCACAAAGCTCACGATATGTTCAGTATTTTGGAGAGGTTCCCTAACTAAATTACTAGGAGGCACGTTATGGCAGAAAAAGCCCCGTTGGTTGGGATCGTATTAGGTAGTGCGAATGATTGGCCGAAGGTTCAAGGAGCGGCCGAGGTCCTCGAGCAGTTCGGGATAGCCTATGAAGTCTCGGTCATGAGCGCCCATCGGACTCCGACGGATGTGGCCGAGTATGCGAGCCGAGCAGCTCAGCGCGGTCTGAAAGTGCTGATTGGGGCGGCAGGTGGAGCGGCTCATTTGGCCGGTGTGCTGGCCGCCCATACTATCCTGCCGGTCATCGGCATTCCCGTCCCTACCGAACTGGCTGGCGGTTTGGATTCCCTGCTTTCTATGGTCCAGATGCCGGGCGATGTACCCGTGGCGGTCGTTGGAACCAATTCGGGTGGGCCACGCAATGCCGGCCTATTGGCCGTGCAAATCCTGGCCCTCAACCAGCCGGAACTGCAGGAAAAACTCCTCCAGTTCAAGCAAAAGCTGGCGGAAAAAGTCCGTGCGGCCCATGTCAGCTTGCAAGCCCAATTGGCTCGCTCAACGCCAACCTCCTGACCACTTACTAGCTTGGTCCATTGCTCTGTTTTAGCTAAGTGGATGGCGATTGGAGAGGAAACACCCCCCTGCGTTGGCATTCCCAGGTAAGTGGGAATCGAGGGAGCATTGGAGGGGTTGGGGAGTTGTGTTTAGTTGGGGGGGCATTAAGCCGTCTCATTGGGGCGTGGATCCTGGTAGCGCAGGGGGGAGGTGGAGGTCTTCATGCCATTGCAGGGAGTCCAGACTAGCAACTCGGTCGGCAGGATGGGGGCGTGGACAAGACAAGCGGCCCCACCGGATATTACAAGGAGTCCAGACTAGCAAGCCGGTCGGCTGGCAGTTACCGGCGGACTACGCTACTGCCGCTAAGGCGCCGAACTAAATGCCGCATTTCCAACACACTGATCGAGGCCAGTACCCTGGGTACTGGCAGACCGGTGGTGCGAACGATCTGGTCGATGTCAGTTGGGTCGGTGCCAATGGCCTGCAGGACCGCTTCTTCGGTAGGATTGAGCAGCAGTTCGGCCGGGTGCCGGATTGGCCGACCGTCTTCTCGCACCGTCGGCTGCACCAGGGGGCCTAATTCTTCCAGGATATCCTCGGCCGATTCGACCAGTTTGGCACCGTCCCGGATTAGTTGATGGCAGCCGTGGCTGGTGGGTTCATCGATTCGGCCAGGCACTGCAAAAACCTCTCGATTTTGTTCCAGGGCATGGCGGGCAGTGATCAATGCACCGGACCGATGCGGGGCTTCCACGACCAACACTCCCAGGGCAAGTCCGCTGATCAGCCGATTTCGCTGGGGAAACATACCGGCTAGCGGTTGGGTACCCGGCGGGGTTTCGCTAAGCAAAGCTCCGTGGGCAATGATTTGCTCAGCTAGGTTTTTATGTTCAGGTGGATAAATATCAATGACTCCATTGGCCAGTACTGCTAGGGTACGTCCACCTGCAGCCAAAGCACCTCGATGCGCCGCCGCATCGATGCCTCTGGCTAATCCGCTGATAATCGTTAGCCCCGCTCGGGCTAAACTTCCAGCGAGCCGCTCCGCCTGCCGAAGCCCATACAAGCTCGGATGCCGAGTGCCCACAATGGCAATGGCCAGTTGATCCCTGGGCAAAAGCTCACCCCGAACAAAAAGCACCGCCGGCGGATCCGCAATCTGTTTTAGTAGCTCCGGATACTCCGGATCTGTTTGGCAAAGCACTTGAATCCCGTGTTGACGGCAGATCGACCAGACCTGTTGGGCTTTCGAGCGATCCTCCGCCGATCGAATCGCCAAGGCCAATTTCGGGCCGACATCCGGAACTTGTTGCAGTTCCGCAGCCGAAGCTTCTAAGACCGCCTTTACCGACCCAAAATATTCCAGCAGCTTCAGTCGGGTGCGGGGACCTACGCCCGGCACCAATGCCAAAGCCAACTCATCTAGCAGTTCAGGCAGCGGCGCCGTTTGGGTGGCCTGATTCAGGGCGTTGGGATTCGGCTGGAGAAGCTCAGGCTGCTCAGAAACGCAGTCTACTTGTTTGGCTTCCTGAGAGTTCATCGCTGCCAGGCCTCCTGCTCTGCAGACAATCTAACTCCTTCTTTGCTCGGACACAGCGACACTTCGACTTTTGCCATTTTTCCCTAACTTGTTTGGTCGCTAAGCATTACCACGAATCCCTTTTTCGTCCATCGAATTTCCTAACTCCAACAATTGCAAGCAAGTAAAGATTTCCCCTTTCAGCAGAAGGTCCAAAAGGGCAAAAGTCGAGCCTAATGGGATAATGTCGGTCATAGAGATTTTAGGGCGGCCAAGAGTTTGTTATAGGCGTTGCGTTCGATTTTAGGCACTTGGTCGTAGGTAAGCTGATAGTTTTCATGGGCCCGTTGGAGGTCGGCGGCTGCAGAACGCATGTCTTTTAATGCCTGATACACTAAGGCTCGATGGAAATACATGATGCCGGAAGGGGCGTCCTGAAGGGCCTGGTTTAAAACCTCTAGAGCTTCCTGGGGTTTACCAGCTGCCAACAAGGCCACAGCCCGTGTATCCAGCAGTTCTGGGACCGGGCCGAGGATTTCAATGGCATGGTCGATCAGTCGAAGGGCTTCATCGGGCTGTTTGCCTTCGGCCGCTAGCAAGAAAGCCAAGTTATTCCAGACAATGGCCTTTTCCCGATCCCGCAGGTCTTCTCGTCGGAGGAATTCTCGGTAGATGCGGATTTGTTCTGCGTAATCTTCTTGCAGGTCGGCTAAGGAGGCCAAGTGCAATTGAATGGTTTTTGAGTTGGGAGCCTCTTCGGCCGCTTGAATAAACCAGGGCCGGACTTTCTGGAAGACTTCGGGGGGCAGGGGCCCTTTTTTGCGCTGTTCGGTCAAGATGGCGATCACTCGCGGCAAGATCGCGGCTGGGGGGTGCTGAGGCAAGAGTTTTTCTACATGGGCCAGGGCTTCTTGCCAGCTGCCGTGTTTGCCTATGAAATTGGCCAATACCAATCGGGCGCCGGGTTGTTGGTCGGCATAGCCTTCCAGGAGCTGTTTGGCGGGTTGAATCTGGCCAGCCTCTTCCAGAACCGAAACCAACTGGGGCAGATATCGGACGTGTTCAGGCAGAAGTTGGGCGGGCAGCAACGATTTGAGCAAGCCGATTGCTTCAGTGGTTTGCCCTTTTTTCAGCATCAGCCGAGCTCGAAGGATCTTGGTAAACGGAGCTTCCGGAGCCAGTTGTTCCAGCCGGCCTATGTTCACTTCCACCGCATTGAGGGGGGCATCATGTTTGAGCATCAGCTGGACATAACCAGCCAGGAACTGAGGTTCTTTGGGGTTTTTCAGGACCAGTTCTCGCAGGAGACCTTGAGCAACTACCCACTGATTGGTTTGTTCATAGAGTTGTGCTAGAGTGAACAGATCATGTGGAGTGAACGATTGTTGATTTTCAGAACGTACTTTTTCTAGCAGTTCAATGGCCTTGAGTCGGCTGGATCGATCCGGGCGGGAGGCCAAGATGGCGATCTTCAACTTCAGGTCCTCGACGGACAGACTGCCGCCTTCGGCGTTTCGATCCAATAGGGCTAGTGCCTGCTGAACCTGCCGCCAATCCCCCTCGGCGGCCAAGACTCGGGCCAGCAATCGCCTGCCTTCGATCAGTTCCCGACGATGTTTTTCGGGTTCCCGGCCCGCCAGCGTCAGTACCTGTACCAGATAGCGTTTGGCCTCTTCGCTTTGGCCAGTAAACATATAGAAGCGTGCTACGGCCCGGAGCACGCCCAGATTCTCTGGGGCTTGCTGCAGGGCCGTTAGATAATATTGTTCCGCTTTGCTCAAATCGCCGACCAGATGGTAACACTGTGCTAGAGCCAGCGGCACTTCATCTTCCGGCAGACTGGCCTGGGCTTGCCGAATCGTTCGAAGGGCCTCTTCTTTTTGGTTGGTTTCCGTCAGAACGGCCACCAAGGCAATCCACCCTTGGGGGATTTTCGGATCCAGTTGCACTGCTTTGCGGAATTGCTGGATAGCGTCGTCAAAGCGTCGGTTTCGGGCCAGTAGTTCCCCGTACCAAAGGAAATCGCCGGGGTTAGTGGAATTTTGCACAGCTTCTGCGGCTTTGGCCAACGCCTGCGGAAAATCGCCTAACCGGAGATTGATTTCGGCTTCGATGCGCTTGAGGAATAAGAAGGTCTGAGCGGCTGGCCCAAGACGTTGGATCACCTCTCGGGCCTCTTCATAGCGACCTCGGCTAAAAAGCAGTTGGACCAATTGACCGGCATGAACAGGGCTTAATGGGCCTAAGTCGGCTGCCTTGCGGAGGAGGGTGATGGCTTCATCCGGTTTGTTTTCCAGCAGGGCAATTTCCGCTTCCAGCCGAGGAATCTCATGCCAACCAGGACGCTCCAGGCCAGCTTGGCGAAGTCGTTGTTTGGCCTCGATCAGGGCTTTTTTATCCAGTTGTCCGCGTTGGGCTCGCCAGACCATCAACGAGGCCTCGCAATAGGCGGCTTCGGTAGATTGGCTACCTAAATATTCGTTTATCATCTTCAGAGCTTCTTTCATCCGAGATTCATCTTCGCTTTCCCGGGCTAATTCAAAAAGCACTAAGAAAATCTGTGGATCCCGAAGCGGCGACTGAGCCACTTGCTGCCAGTACTGGTAGGCCTTCTGGCGGTCTCGAAGCCGATACCAGCAGGCTCCAAGACCTCGCCAGAGCCGAACCTTCTCAAATTCGGAAAACTCCTCGGTCCCAACGCCCAATGCTTCCAATTGTTTCGCTGCTTCCTCAGCCGGAAGTTGCAGGGCCAGTTCCGCCATGGTAAGCCGAAGCGTTACATCATCCCCACAAGCAGTTTTGGCCTGCTGGGCCAGGCGAAGGGCCTCCTGCGGCGTCTGCAACATTGCAGCCAGTTTGACCGCCGCTGTCCACAAGCCCACATCCTTCGGAAACTTTTCCAACTGAGCCTGGACCAGTTGTTGGGCCTTGGCATTGTCCCCTTTTCTGGATAGCACCTCCGCCTGCATCAAAGTGAATTGGGCGGCGTCCACACCTTCGACTTTGGAAAGCCGTTCCACATATTTTTCCAGCTCCGACCAATCCCTGGCCTTTTCCGGCTGTTGCAAGATGCGGGCGACAATCAACTGGAACAGGACATTTCGCAAAGCGGGAGTTTGCAGGAATTCGTCGCCCATAGCCTTTTCTAAGGCAGCAAACTCCCGTGCCGCCTCGTCCAGTTTCCCTAACCGGAACAATGCCACGGCATACCCAGCTTGGGCTGGTTGCAGGCTCGGGTTCCGGTCCAACAGCCCACGATAAATGACCAGTTGCCGGTCCGGCAATCGCAGTTGCTCATAGCAGGCCCCTAGCAACAGATCCACATGGGTAAGGAATTCCGGCCAGCCAGCTACCTTTGCCCGAAGCCGCTCTAACATGAAGGTGGCTTTACGCCAATTGCCCGCGGCCACTTCAGCACGAGCTTCAAAAAACTCCAGGATCTCTTCCCGGAAGCCAGCCTGTTGCATCTTTTTGATGGCTTCGCGGGCCTTTTTCAGATCGCCATTTTTCAGGTGCAAGTCGGCCACTGTGAGCAAATCCATGGCGTCGGCCGACTGCTCTTCTCGAATCCGTTTCTCTAGCGGTTCCAAAACTTCGGCCGTCTTGCCTAACGAAAGGTTCAGCACCATCCGGGCCCGCTGTACGGATTCGTCTTCCGGATGCAAGGCCTGTGCCCGATCCAGATAATCGCTAGCTTCTTCGTAGGCCTTGTTGTCGATGGCAAACTCAGCAGCCGTTACTAGCACCTCGACATTTTGCGGCTGCATTTCCAAGGCTCTGCGGATGTCTTCGCTGGCCGCATTCAGTTGCTTAGACCGATGGAAATATTTAGCCCGTTCCACAAACGCTTTGACGGACTTCGGATTGCGAGCCACCATCTGGTTGATCCAGGAATCTGCTCGATCGGGGTCTTGCAACTTTTCCCGTAACAGATCCGCCAAGGCGACGTAGGCAGGCAAATGTTCCGGATCTCGCGCAATAACGTGTTCAAAGGTAGCTAATGCCTCCCGATATTTTTCCATCTGGATCTGGCACTGCCCCAATCGAAGGCCAACCTCGGAATCTTTCGGGAATCGTTCCAGGAGCCGTTGCCAATGGTTGGCCGCCTGTTGCCATCGTCCAAGCCGCTGTGCTATATCCGCCAATCGCCGGAGAACTTCCATGTTTTCTGGATCCTGTTGGGCTGCCCGGTCCAGAACATGAAATGCTTCCAGTAGCAGGCGAGGATGGCTGGTGGGCCGAATCCGATCCGCCACCAATAACGCTAGCCGACTGTACGCCGCATAATCCTTCGGCACATAATTGACATAGTGCGTATAGAATCGAATGGCCTCTTCTTTGTTGCCTTTTTGTTCAGCCTCTTCCGCCTTGGCGAGCATCAGCTCGGCCGTGCGACTGACTTGGAATGCATGGACAACCACCACGGCAACGGCGAGCACGGCCACGGTAATTGGCACGCCAAGAGCCACTTTCAGGTTTAAGCGTTTGGCAGGTCGGTATTCTAGGCCGGTGCGTTCGGCGGCACGTTGGGCCAACCGTGCTGCTTTGGCGGCTCGTGCTGCTTTGGCGGCTTTGGCCGCCCGAATGGCCCGGGCCTTTCGATCCGCCTCGGCCCGACGGGCCAGCTCCGCTTCTCGAGCTGCTCGCTGTGCGGCTTCCAGAGCGGCCTGTCGGCTGGCTTCCTGAGCGGCCTGTTGGGCTGCCCGAAGGGCCGCCTCTTGGGCTGCCAGTTCGGCTTGCTGGCGGGCCGCCCGTTGGGCCGCTTCTAAAGCGGCTTGCTCGGCTGCCCGTTGGGCCGCTTCGCGGGCTGCCGCCTGCTGGGCTGCTATTTCCGCTGCTCGAGCGGCCGCCTCCCTTGCCGCCTCCTCAGCCGCCTCCCGCGCTGCAGCTTCGGCCGCCAACGCAGCAGCCCGATCCGCAGCCCGCCGCGCAGCAACCGCCAACCGCGCCGCATGAACATCTTTCAATGCTGCCTTCGCCGCCTCAGCTGCTTCCACCGCCTTCCGCGCCTCTTCGGCCGCCTCTTCAGCCGCCTTCCGAGCACGCTCCCGGGCCGCTATGGCCGCCTGCGACGCACGTAAGGCCTCCTTGGCAAACGCCTCGGCCCGCTTCTCCGCCTCCTCCAAAGCTATCTCCTCCGGAGACCGCTTCGGCCCCAACCCAGCAGCCACCTTGAGCACTGTCTTCAGCAGTCCCTCCTTCTCCGGCACCGACGGCCCAGAAACCACCGGTGGCCTTGCCTCTTGCCCGGCCATGGAAACTGATTGCCCATCCCCACTACCCCCTCCAGCTGAAGAAACCCCCTCCGACTGCTCTGAAGCCACCGGAGGCTCCGCTGGAAGATTTTCCATAGGCGGCACTTCAGGAGCATCTGACGTCATGCAACACCTCGCTTTGACTCAAAAACCCCCGATCTACGCTCATTTAAGGCAATACAGATTCCCCCCTCTGAGGGCCTGACAGCACTGGTAAGCCCTCTGCCAAAAGGGGGGTAGTTCGCCTTGGGAGGATAGGAAAATGCCCGGCCCTTTCCCCAACTACCTCAGCACCTAATTGGAAGGCCTTCCCTGCCGACTTAGAAAGCCCGCAAAGGAAATCCCCCGCTATTTTCCATGGACCCAACCCAGCTAGAAATATCTATTTTCCACCTTACTAGAAGTAAACTTAAATGTCAAACATCTGACATGGTAAACCAAACTGCCCCCAAAATAGGTGGGAAAATAGTCCAAAATATAGTTCCAGAGGGGGGGTACCGCCGTCGGGAGCCTTTTCTTTTTCCCCACTGTAGTGTAGTTAAAATTACTCTGTTGGTAGTATCTTCACTCTGCCTGAGTTCTCCTATGGGGCCATCTGCTTAAAGGCAGCAAAGTCTTCCAGGAGCTCACTCGGCCGATTTTCGGGCCAACCAAGCGACCGGTTCGGTTGGAAAACGACCAATGTGTCGCACTCCCCGCCTGGGTTCCGCCATCCAAGGGCCAACCGTATCCCTCCATTTGGCATAGTGGGGGGTATCCTTGTGGGCATTCATGCCCGCCTCATCCCGCCAAACTTCATACAGGATAAACCGATCCGGATCGTCGGCCTGCTGAAGCACATCAAATCGCAGGTTGCCCGGTTCCTGAATAGTGCACTGAGCGTTTTCCAAAGTCGCCTGCAAAAAGGCTTCCCGATATTCCGATTTTACATGGACATAGACACACACCACGATCGGCTCCATAGCAACAGACCTCCTATTAAGCGGTTCAATGTCCTCTTACTTCAAGTGGATTGCTCCAGCCGAGGAGTACCTTTCTGTTGACTTTTCCATTTTTCCTAATCGCCTCGCTTTTGCTTCCAATCTTATAACCAAACCTCCTATCGTCCCCACCATTCCTAACTCTAATAGATACCGGGGTTAGAATTTTCCCCTCTTGGCGGAGGCAACAGTGGCAAACCTCGAGTTTCCGGAAACTCTACATGAATTCGACGGAGATATTTTTATACTATTTTGATTCCTTCTGCCTATAACCAATATAGTAACTTTTCCGCTAACTGAACGGTACTGTCTGCAAAATTTACTCTTCACGAGCAGAGGCTATTGAGCCAGCCCAACCAGCTCGCCCATTCCTGGAGACCGTTTCCAATTTCTAGGCTATGGCTGTATACCTTTCCAAAATGGCTCCTGTAACTTATGGCTTTCCAATGGCGTTCTAACAAGTTAGGATGCTTGGCATCGGCAAGGGCCTAGCTGGCCGGCGCTAAAGCCAACCCGCTCCCAAGGCAAGTTAACCCCATAAAGAGGAACTCTCCAGAAACTACCACTAAGTGAAGAACCGCCCCTGTGTTCCGTGGAAGATGCCGGCGTTGACTTTACCAACCCCGGCTGCGGGGGCCAAAAGGTATGTCGGCTTTTCCCTCCTTCCCCTCGTCTAAACCCCCTTCCAGCAGCGGACACAGACAGGAAAAAACGTGGCCCGCTCCTTTCCGCGAAACTGTTATGGAATTATCTTGGAAAAGTCCCCTTTATGGAGGAGGGGGCGGCTGGGTAGTTCAATTGGGCAAGCAGAATCTTATAGGCACTTATAGGCACAAGAAGCCTACCTGCCGGAAATCCACCTTTCCACTGCCCCTACCCATTTTATCCCTGAGATGAGCACCTAAACTCCTCTACAGAAACTCATACTCCCTGGCTCTAATACAGACTTTTTGTTCCCCAAGATGCCAGACAGAGGTGCCGGGACGAAACTAGAGACTAGCTTCCTCAGCTTCCTAAACGGACCATAAAAAAGTCCGTCCACCTCTTGCCGATTGACTAGGGCTAGTACCTTGCAGAATGATTCGGCAGTTGGATGTGGTATCCCCGTTTTTTAGCGGCGTTGCCCGAGCGGTCTTGCTGCCAGAGTATATAATATATTGCTCTATTATGTGTTTCCCAAAGTAGGCACTGGACCATCAGGAGAAAGCAAACATGGGCGAAAAGATTTTGCCAGAGTACGGGTGGTTTCAAGAGACCAGCAGTTTGGAGACCGTTTCGGAAGTGGGTTGCTGCGGCTGCCGGAGTCTGCAGGATAGTTGTTCCAGCGGGACTGAGTTTTCCCGCCGGGAGTTTCTGGGTGTGGCAGGTGTGCTCGGAGCGGTTGGAGTGGGCGCAGCGGCTCGGGGGCTTTTCGCGGAACAAGCGGCCGCAGCGGCTTTCCCGCCGCTTCGGGCTCAGCCGATCAAAAAACCCCTCCGCGTCCAACCCGTCTTTAATTGCCATCCTTACCAGCGCAAACCTCAGACCAGCTGGCGCACTACCGGTGCGATTATCGACGAAGCCGAAATCCAGCAAGAAGAAGCTCATATTCGAGCAGAGTTGGCAGAACTTGCGAAAAAGGCAGATTTCGGACTAGAAATGCTGCCGTTAGTACGTGTGGAAACGGTCGAGCAGGCCCAAGCTGCCAGCCAAGGGGACTTCGATGTGATGCTCATTTATGCAGCACGCCGGAATGTACCGGTGCTTGAGGCCCTAGCTCGTCCGGAACGATGGAATCTTATGTTTGTTCGCCATAAAAGCGGCCCCCTTTATTATATGTACATAGGTGCCCATGTCCATTATCTCCGCAAGCGCCGGGATTTTTTTGCCGAGCCAGCTATGACCATCCATGACGTGGTGGTGGACGATTATGAAGAGCTTTTATGGAGGCTTCGGGCGTTATATGGACTGAAGAATACGTTAGGCAAAAAGTTTGTCTGTGTCGGCGGCCCGGCCGGTTGGGGTGCCGACGGCGCCGAAGCCCCCAAGATCGCCACGAAAAACTGGAAATTCGATTATGTTACCGTCTCCTACGACGATCTGGGCAAACGGATCGAAGCCGCATTCAAAGACCCCAAACGCCTCCAAACCTGCCAACTCATGGCCCAGCAGTATATCCGGCAGCCGGACGTCCGCTTAGAAATTCCGGAAGAATCCGTGGTCCGTGCCTTTGTGCTCAACGAAATTTTCCTAGACTTATTGGAAGAGAGCAAAACCGACGCCATCGCCATCAATCTTTGCATGACGACGATCATGCCGGTATCGGGCACAACGGCCTGCCTGCCGCTCACGTTGCTGAACGACGCTGGACTATTGGCTTTTTGTGAATCGGACTTTGTGGCCATTCCGGCCGGTGTGCTGATGCGCTATATCGGCGACCGGCCTGCCTTTTTATGCAATCCTTCCTGGCCCCACCAGGCAGTGCTGACCGTCTCCCATTGCACTGCTCCCCGCCGCATGGACGGCCGCCATCTGGAGCCAGTTCGCCTGCTGACCCACTATGAATCCGACTTCGGCGCAGCCACCAAGGTGGAAATGCGCAAAGGACAGCCGGTTACCGTAGTCAATGCCGATTTTCAAGGGCGCCGTTGGCTCGGCTTCCAAGCCCGCATTTTGGACAGCCCCTTCTACCCCATCTGCCGCACCCAGTTGGATTTGGCCATCCAGGGCAATTGGCAACGCCTGCTGGAGGAGATCCGAGGTTTCCATTGGATCCTAGTGTATGGAGAATATTTGCGAGAGGCTGGGTATGCGGTGCGTAAAGCCGGCCTTGATTGGGTGACCATCAGTTGATTCCCCTCTTGCGGCCTCCTCAAACAGGCCCACCTCCTGCAGCCAACCGCCATGGCCTTGTTGTTCCCCTCTTCCAGGGACGCCAACAGTTGGCTGTTATACCCAGCTTTGGGGATGGATTTGCCATTCCCATCGGAAAAAAATGAAGCCCCACATTCGGGGAGAACAAACTTTTCAAAAGAACCCAACGGTTACTTTGGAGAAAAAGTAGTTCAAAGTCTAGTGAACGGAGAATCTTTATCTGTAACTCCTTAAGATACAAGAAGTTAGAAAAAGCATCTTTCTCCCAGCCCAAAACCTTCCAGACAATTTTTTTAAAAGTGGTTTTTGCCCCGGCCTCCCAGAGCACCCAGAAGAAATCCGAGAGCTGAAGGCCCCCAAAATAACTCTTTCGGAGTATATCCAAGACCTGGCAAGACGGAAGTTAAACCTAACTTAAGATTATTCAAAATGTTAGTATGTTAGGACAAAGTTTCCCTGTCCCCTTCTAGGGCCTGAATCGCAGCAGCTGGACCATCCGTCTCACAGAGGCTGGCCAGCCCAGCCGGAACAGCTAACAGGTTTTGGTCCACCCCCTTTAAGGAGGGATAAAGAGAAGGTGATATAACTCCTTAAAAAATAAAAGGTTAGAACTATTTTCTTCTGGCAACCCGACTTTGAACTACTAAGAAATGACAGTATTTAGAAAAGGAACCTCTGCATCAGTCAAAGGGGATCTTTTGATACCATTTTGGCCTCTCCTCCTTCCAACACAACATATAGGGGCACCAGCATTGCTAGCACCCAATAGATAGTAGCTTTCTAGGTAGGACAACCGAACGGCTAGAGCATCAAAAGTTCACAAAGTTCACTACGTGTTCAGGATTCTGCAGCGATTCCAAGGATGATTTGAAAATCAGGAAAGATGTGGCTTCGGAAACCATTTTGCATTTGCCTATGCAACCTCTGAATAAATGTTAGACTAATTTTATCGTTATCTTATTTTTTTCCTTAGGGTGCGTTTTCAGAACGGCAAAGGACAGGCAGACAGGTTGTCTGGTTTTTGTGGTTTTCCTCTTTTGTTCCAGTTGGCCCCTCGGCGAGCATCGGCAGCCGCCTCCACTAAAACAAAGTTCCGGACTATCCGCATCCAGAGACTCAAAAGCCAACGCAAATGTAGGGAAAAATCGCCAATGCAAGGGGCAATGCAAGGGAAAGATGTCGATACTTGTTGAAAATGTTCATACCAGTGGACTGTCTGGGATTGCTTCCAGGGCTAGCCTCCCGTAGCCAAGGCCGATGCTGCTAGATGCGGCCCCCAGGCAATCACCGCCTACGCCGGCCTTCTTCCTATGCCCAGCTTAGCCGAACCTGCCGCCAACCAAACCCCGCGATCAACACCCCAAAAACATCTTCCACCCCCCTACGCACCGAATTCCATCTCTGATTGAGCTTCTCCTGCCAGCACTGGAGCAGATGATTCCAAGCAGCTCGATGCAACAGAAAGCTCTCCGCCTCCGGCGCTATGGCTGGGATCGACTGCTCTTGACCCACATAGGCCTTGTCGCCATAAACGGCTCTCTCATCCCCGTGCAAAAGTTGTCCCATCCCTTGGCTATCGTGCACATTAGCCGGGATAACCTCTATTCAGTGAACAATTTTGTTATATACCTTCATCCCCGGATGCCCCTTCATTCGATAATACCATGGATTGCCCTTTTTCAAGGAACCCATTTCCAGCAAAGGTTTTCCCTCTTGGTTCTTTCGGCTCGCTGGAGCTTGGATGAGCGTGGTGTCAACGATAGTGCCTGCTTAGCTCGACCTTTGCCATTTTCCCTAACTGCTTTTGTTTCCAGTAGTTAGGACGAAACTTCCTTTTGTTCATATAATTTCCTAAGTCCAATAGTTACAAGCAGTTAGAGGTTTCCCCTTCCGGCAGAAGGCCTAAAATGGCAAAAGTCAAGAAGTAGAGGTTCATACTGACAATATTGGCGTTAACAAATTTGATGAACGAAAATACCCAAACCCTAACCCCTTGAGATAAACAAAGGCATAAGAACGACAAAACTCGAGTTTAGAGGGGGGCTATTGCTGCTTTTGGGTGAATTGTTGTCAGATGAAAATAAGCGGGGCAAATCGGAGGGGAGTTCTTCGATGTAGGTTGTTTTACCGGATGGGCAGTGGCGGCCGCCGGGTTAGCCGGTGAACCGCTCTACGATTAGTGTGATATTTTGTCCTCCGAAACCAAAGCTGTTGGACATAGCCCGCCGGCAACGGGCCGGCCGGGCCTGATTGGGCACATAGTCTAGGTCACAGTCTGGGTCCGGCTCTTCATAGTTGATTGTCGGCGGAAGGATTTGGTCCCGAAGAGCGAGCAAACAAATAATCAGTTCCGTAGCGCCAGCTGCAGCAATTAAGTGGCCCATCATGCTTTTTGTGCTGGAGACGGGGATTCGGTAGGCCTGCTGGCCGAAAACTTGTTTAATCGCCAGGGTTTCTACTCGGTCATTGATGGCGGTGCTGGTGCCATGGGCGTTGATGTAGTCAATCTGGTCTGGGGCCAGGCGGGCGTCCTGCAAGGCCATGCGCATGCAACTGATAGCCCCACGGCCTTCAGGATGAACATCTGTTATCCGAAACGCATCCGCCGTTGAACCATATCCGACTAGTTCCCCGTAAATTTTGGCCCCTCGGCGTTTGGCCCGTTCTAGCTCCTCCAGCACCACTATGGCAGCTCCTTCTCCCAGAACAAATCCATCCCTGCGCCGGTCGAACGGTCGGGAGGCCTTCGTGGGCTGCTCATTCTGAGTGCTCAGGGCGGTCAGGAGATTAAAACCGGTCAGACCAAAGGGGTGGATCATCGAATGGGTCCCCCCGGCCAACATCAGGTCGGCTTCGTCGCGGCGGATGATTTCGGCGGCTTCCCCGATGGCCTGACTACTGGCTGCACAAGCCGTCAGACAATTCAGATTCGGACCTTCCGCACCAAACAAGCTGGCCAAATGGGCGGCAGGCATGTTCGGCTCCTGCTCCAACTCCGAGATCGGATGGAGCACCTCCAGCCCTTTGCGCATAAAGCGAGCCAGATCAAATTGGCCTCCTTCTAGAGCGGCAACCATCATCTGGCTAAATCGATGAAAATCCTGTTGGCCTTCCCCGCTGCCTAAATAGACGCCAAATCGGGTCGGGTCCAGCCGGGTGTCGAAGATGCCAGAATCGGCTACCGCCTTTTTGGCAGCCCCGACGGCAAAATGAGTATGTCGGCCTTGATGCTTCCAATCCTCGGGATCTTCTCCCACATCGGCCACCGACCAATGACGCACTTCGGCAGCGATTTTAGTAGGGAAATGGCTGGCGTCGAATAGACTGATATAATCGACGCCAGATCGTCCTTCCAAAAGCGCCTGCCAGACGCCTTCAATGTCCGCTCCTAATGGAGTTACCCAACCAATACCAGTAATTACCACGCGTCGGTCCATAGCTACCCAGTTCGTGACGTTTCCATGACTACTAACGAAACCTTCGACTCCCCTAGTTATCCTATTTTTCGCTCTTTTTATCCCCAAGTCCAGGTTAATTAGTGCTTCCCACTTCAATACGTCCCTAGACTCTAACGAGGTTGATGTTCGGCAACAGTTTCCGCCCAACGCAGTGGGCTTGGTCTTCTAACACAATGAAATTGGCTTCCTCTTTATGAAGCGTCAACATGGTTCTAACCTCTGAGGAGTTCCATCATGATCTTATTTTCTGCTCTCTCGCCAAACGGCGCAGATGGTCAGAAGCTGTGCTAAAATGGCATTTCCATGAGAAACGCAGTTTTTCTTTCTGAATGTCCCACAATGACTAAAAAGCTTTATTATACAGAAGCGCCGCAGGAAATGCCGCTCGGTCCAAAACCTGGGGGACAGCTGAAATTCGGTGGGCCAATTGGGCAAATAGGCTAATCAAGCCCTACTCCCTCCAAATCCAGATTCAACCAGAATCTACTTATTTTCCTTCCGGATATGCAGACCTAAACTCCTCCCAGAGAGGCATAGGGTCTGGATGGGGAATCCGGTGCTTCTTGTCCCTGGAGATGTCAGGGAAAGGCCATTGGATGGAAATTGGGCCTAAGCTATCTTACCCCTCCCACCTAAACGGAGCACAAAAAACTCAGCCCCGTCCCAAAATCTCTGGAAAAACCTCAACATCTCAATGTCAGCACAGTCTCTCAGAGTAAGGAGGCATGTCAGTATTGTACACGTCTTGTCCGAACCATGACCCGGAGAGGTGCTGCTTTGGTGGTAGGCACTGCGGTCGTCCGGCAAGAACTGGCCCTTCCGCAGTCTGGGCTTCCTGCCTTTGAGGGGATGAGCAATATGTCGATCCTAGGTGGCTGTTTCCGGGAGCAGTCTCTCGGCTCCACCAGCCTCTTTCCATGAGCAGGCAGGAGGAGTCTCGGCTGAAAGATTCCGTTTTTGTAACATTTTTGTCACATCTCCGCCCGGTAGTGAAACTATCTGTGCTCAGGAGCAGACGAGGCCGTTTTCCGAAGCAAGCCGGCTAAAGCGGCCAAAAGTCCCCCTGCTTGCCCCCTACGCTCCCGTATCCAAACTTCCTACTACCAGGCAACACATGCATAGCTACTAGTATTAAGACACCGGATTTTCGAGAAAGATTCCTCCTACCCAAGGGATTGAAACGGCTTCATGGAACCTGCAGACCTGTTTTGAACTTATAGTTTCTAAGGCTCTGTTGAAACCCTTTCCGGTCGAAGGCTTAATCCCGCCAAAACCGAAGCAAAACTGACCAGTATGGGCAAAACCTCCCCAGACTACGGACAACCTTTCAACAAAACCAGTTTCTAACAAAATGAGGTTTTCTGCCTCTTTATGAGTGGGCAAATGCCCCCTTCGCTTTCGAGGAGTTTCTTTTGTTAGAAGCTCTTAGCTCGACTTTTAGCATTTTTCCTAACTCCTTGTGTTTCAAGGAGTTAGGGGTAAGGGGTCCTTTGTCCATACAATTTCCTAACTCCAATATTCATAAGCAGTTCGAGCATTCCTCTTCCAGGAGGAAGCCAAAAATGGCAAAAGTCGAGCTTAGTAATTGGGCCATATAGGAATTTTGGCTAATCCTCCGGCGACTGACGTTGGTAGCTGATGCAGAATCTTGCATGAGGGGAGAGGGCAAAAATAGGACTTCTCTATTCAGCTGAAGTATGGTTTTGGGCACAAAATCCCCCCTGGCGACTGGTGTTTAATCGGCTTCAGTGGCTTCGGCCTGACGCATCCAGTCCGGCTCTGGCAAGGGGTTGCCATCCGGCAGCCGACCAACCTGGAATGTGCCCAAAGCACGAAGCCAAAAGAGTAACGTTTTTGGTCTGAACAAAATTTTATTTGCAAACTCGCCGTCCAGGTGGGCAAACATTAGTTCCAGTTGGGCCAAAAGCTCCTCCCCTCGGTGGACGAGCACTTGCACGGAAGCTCCGTCTTTTTGTAGGGCTTCAATCGTAGCGGTATAGGTGAGCGTGTCGCCGGGGACCGCCTCAGCGTAAAATCGGGCGGAACTGACCTTGGCCAAGACCACTTTCTCCCGAAAATCAGAACATTGGGCCACCAAAAGTCCACCGGTCTGCGCTGCGCCTTCGATGATCAGGGTGGCCGGCATCACCGGATACCCAGGAAAATGGTCCTGCAAATACTCCTCGGCCAAGGAGATGTTTTTAATTGCCTTGGCTAAACGTCCACACTCAAACTCTACAAACCGATCGATCCAAAACCAACGCATCTTTTGACCTTAATGAAAGGATAATCAGCCCAGAAACTGTTCCGGCAAAGGCCGACTCTCATATGGCCGCACAAGTGGATTCCAAACTTCAGTGGAACTGCCTGGTAGTATCGTTTCCACCGCAGGAAGAGGTTGCCCTGACACGGACTGTCTCTGCAAACTTGGGTTTAAAACCTCTGCAAAATCCTGAACATATAGTGAACTGCAGGAACTTTTGATTTCTATAGCCGCTAGGTTCTCCTACCCAAAGACCTACTATCTATTGGGTGCTAGCCATTCTACCAGCCCTGGATATGGAATCAGAGGGGCTGAAAGCTGAAATGGTATAAAAATATCTCCTTTGTGTAAAGGCACCTTTTCAATTTGTCAGCAGAACTCTGGGTGGAGTTTCCGAAATGCTTAAACACCCTAGTTTACCGAACTTTGCCAGGGCCGCTGGCAGTCCGAAAACACCTTAGAAAAACGCCAAAATTCTATTTCAGGACTGCCTCTGAGCGCCCGCCGGTTTCCAAAAGGTTTTGGCTGCCCCGCTCCCTTCCTCGAAATCCTCTATGGCGATGGGACATTCTCCGCCATGGAGAAGGAAACCCTCCTTTCCTCATAAAAATGCTGATTCCGCTCGACTTTTGCCATTTTTCCTAACTTGTTGTGTGCATGGCGGTTACGAACATCCTCTTTTTGGGCACACAATTTCCCAAGTCCAAATAATTCCAAGAAGTTAAAATTTTCCCATTGGGGCAAATTTCCCATTTGGGCAAAAGACCAAAATTGGCAAAAGTCGAGTTCAGCCGACCCCTTGAGTAATAAGAGCCTCTAACAAAATGAACCCCCTCACAGAGCATCGGGCTTCTTCCCGTTCATAAAAGGGAAGGCAGACTCGTTTTCTTAGAGGCTGTCCTAAAATGGGGATTTGGCTAGTTTCCCATGGGTTTTGGCCGACCGGCTTGTAGCCTTCCGACTCCTTAAAAACAGGGATTTTGGGGATTCTGGGCAATTGAGGAAGGAAACCTCCTTTCTTCCTGGAAAATGCTTTTTCGGACAGCCTCTTAGAAGCTCTAAGCTCAACTTTTGCCATTTTTCGACTCCTGCTGAAGGAGGAAAATTCTAACTCCGTGGAATGAGGGGAGTTAGGAAATTATGTAAACAAAAGTATGATTCACCGTAACTGGTGGAGTCAAACCAAATGGCAAAAGTCAAGCCAAGAAGCTGTCCTGAAAATTGGGATCTTGGGGGTTTCCCGTAGGCTATGGCTGACCGGCCTCTTCCCTTTTAAAAATAGGGATTTTGAAAATTTTAGGGGAATCTAGAGGAAAAACCTTCTTTCATATGGAAAGCGCTTTTCAGGACAGGGCTAAGTTTCTGGAAATTTCTTGTAAGTTTGAGCGGCAACTTGAATAGGGTGGACAGTGTTTTGCCGTGCGGTGGAAAGGTTAGTCCAAAAGGACCCACTCTCCTTGCGCCTTAATCTACACCCAGTTTCATTTGCACATACCGGCAGATATCGCCCACGGTCATTACATTCGGGAAATCCTGGACCACTGGGTTTTCGGCAAATTTACTCAGATCAACAAACGGGATTCGCTGTTGGAGGGCAGACAAGCCTTCCGGGGTTAGACGCCCATCTTTGACATATTGAGCGTTGGTCAGGATGTCTTGGGGCACCAACTCGTTTTGGGGAATTTTAATGTCAAAGGCTTTCTCCAGTCGGAAGACAATATCTAGAAAATCGATCGATTCGGCGCCCAGATCGCCCACCAAAGTCGCCTCTGGAGTAACCTCCTCTTCATCTACGCCTAAAGCATCCACCAAGGCTGCTTGCACCTTTTGATAGATTTCTTCTCTCGTCGGCATGGATGACCTCCCAACGTGAAAATTACTGTAGAAGGTTTATGTGGCCTTATCAACATCTTTCGGATTCACATAACATTTCAGCCAGATGATAAAAAACTTTTCCCAGGACAGTGCCATAAGTGTCATTCCCACACTTGCAAGGAAGACAAAGCCGAGTTCTCCATTCGCCTGAAGTGTTTTTTTGTTTTTCAGACCTCTCTCTCGACAATATTGGTCCTCCTTCTCGACACCATTGGGATCTATCTGCCCCCCCTAGCGCTGGATTTACCCATGGAACCTCTGCATCATGCTGAACATATAGTGAACTTCATGGATTTCTGATTCGGTAGGCTTTAGCTGTTCTCACCCGAACACCTACTCTATGTAGGGAAGGTGCTAGGAGTACTAGTAACCCAATAGATTGGGTCGGAGGCGGAGGGAACCAAAATCGTATCCAGATATCTCCCTCGAAGGATGCCAAGGTTCCCCTTGACTTTTACCAATTTCCTGGGTGGAGCAGTCTGTTGGATGTTTTACCCCTTTGAAAACATTAGGGTTCGGAAAATTTCCGAAGAAAGGCTCCTCAAAGCCAAACATTTGGGAACTAAAACTCGATTTTGCCATTTTTGTAACTTTTTATATTTCAGGAACTTGAGATTTTAAGGGGCTTTGTTCCGTAAATTCCCTAAGAGGCTGGTCCTAAAATGGGAATTTGGCTAGTTTCCAAGGGGTTTTGGCCGACCGGCTCCTATCCTCCAGACTCCTTAAAAACAGGGATTTTGGGGATTCTAGGCAATTGAGGAAGTAAACCTCCTTTCTTCATAGAAAATGCTGTTTCGGACAGCCTCTAAGTTCCATATTTTCAGGGGTTAGAACATCTAAAGAGTGCTCCACCTTAGAAATGGGGCACAGGTCGAAATAAAAGAACTACCCTAAAACGGTAAAAAGTTAGTTTACGGTTCTTCGGAAACGGTAGTCCAGGGGGAGTATTACATGGCCATGCCTCCGTCAACAGCTAGTACTTGGCCGGTAATGTAGCCGGCTTCATCGCTGGCCAGGAAGCATACTGCTGCGGCAACATCTTCGACCGTACCCATTCGGCCCAAGGGGATCAAGGACAGAGCCCGTTCTTTGGCTTTGTCGGGTAGGACCCGAGTCATTTCGGTATCAATAAAACCGGGGGCCACGGCATTACAACAGATATTTCGGCTTGCCATTTCCCGGGCTACCGTTTTGGTAAAGCCCACCACGCCGGCTTTGGAGGCTGAATAGTTGGCTTGTCCGGGATTACCCATCAGGCCGGACACACTGGCAATGTTAACGATCCGGCCGCTCCGTTGTCGCATCATGACCCGGCAGGCATATTTGGTCATCAGGAAAGTCCCTTTGAGATTGACATTCAGCACGGCATCCCAATCCTCCGTGCTCATGGCCACCAGCAAGCCGTCCCGGGTGATTCCCGCATTGTTAACCAAGATATCGACCCGGCCTGTTTTAGCCAGTACGTCGTCAAAAAGTTTTTCGACAGCTTTTTCATCAGTAACGTTGAGTACGAACGGATAAACACCGCCCGGGGCCCCGCCCAAGCTGCTAGCAGCCTCTTGCAAAGCCTGTTCTAGCAAATCGACCATCACCACGGTTGCCCCGCCCTGGGACAACCGACGGGCAATCGCCAAGCCGATCCCACGCGCCGCTCCAGTAACAATGGCTGTTTTTCCCTGAAAATTCATCCGCTCACCCTCTGCTTAGTGTAGGCAGTTCCCTATGAACACAGTGATAACACTTCCGCCGGGTAAAGTAACAGGATCGAAACCTGCCATTTGGAGAAAATGGGCAATGTATGGAAAACTGAGAATCTGGAAAACTAAGAAATTTTCCAATTTCCCTGTTTTCCTCATCTTCTCCAAATCGGTATCCCCTTCGGCTAAGTAGTTCCAAAGTTACAAGGGCTTCCCTTTGCCAATCCCTTCCGGTTTCCTGAAACCTCTAGGCAGCGTCCGAAAGTGGGTCGATCAAAGATCTGGCTTGGCACTCCGAAAGCCATTGTACCCCATTGTTTATGGCCCCGGTTGTTAAGGCCCTGATTGGAGGCCGACGCTGTCTTGAAACTGTGCCGGGGGATACAAAAGGTAGAACTTTTTTCGTAGTTCTTTCCGGACCCAATCGTCAGCATATTTTCGGTGGGGTTGGCTGTCGGCCAGATTATACCGAACCAAGACAAGCCGACCCCCCACCGCAAACTGCCCATCGACCGTTCCCTGCGCCTTCAACCGGGTTTCCTCCTCGGTTTGGCCGAGGATTTCCGCCTCGATCTGCAGGCTCTGGCCAGGTTCGACGAAACGTCCGTATTTAATGTTGTTAGCTTGACGCAGGATAACCATGCTGTGTTGGAAATCCTCGGTAGCTCGAACCAACCAAGCCCCAGCCTGCACCATCGCTTCCAGCATCAGCACGCCGGGCATCACCGGAAATTGGGGGAAATGGTCGGCCAGATATTCCTCGGCCAAGGAGAGATTTTTTACGGCCACAATCCGCCGACCCAATTCCAACTCTAGGATTCGATCTACTAAGGAAAAATGCATCGTAATCTGTTTGCTATCTTAAAGACTTACAAGCCTGGGAGGGGTTAGGTACCGGGGAAAATACCATGGCAGCTCCTAGCCGTTCTCCGGGCGCTGCGGGCCAGCTAAAGCCTACCATTTTGGGCATATCCTGAACCAGGCCCCGGTAGAGGGCTTGCTCGGTCGGGTCAATCTTCTGTGAAGTCTGTGAAGTCCTTTTGAACTTGTAGCCTGGCTCTTAGAAATTTCTAAAATATACTTACGCGCTTACAAACCTACAACTCCAGAGGGCAGGTTTTTTCTAGAAGTCTTAGAGAATATTTTATCTATTTTATCTATACTACCTATTTTTGCAACCCCCTTTCCCCTTATGCCTTCTGCCCCTGTATTTAAGGTTTGCATAACCAATTAAATGGCATTCTCCAAGCTCGTTTTCTTGGCATTTTCTGTAGCTTTTTATTTCGAAAATTCAGTTGGCAGATTCTTTGGAAAATCTAATCTCGACTTTTGCCATGTTAGGCCTTTTCCCGGAAGGGGAAAACTCTAACTCCTTGTAACTGTTGGACTTAGGACATTATGTGAACAAAAGGACGTCTTGTTGTAACTACTGGAAACAAAGGGAGTTAGGGAAATGGTAAAAGTCGAGCGAATGGCTCTGTTGAAACCTTTTCCGGTCGGAGCCCTAAACCCACCAAAACTGAAGCAAAACCGACCAGTATGGGCAAAATCTCCCAGACTGCTGACAACCTTTCAATAGAGTCACATCTAATCTAAAAGATGTCCTCCTTAGAAAATCGCAAAAGCCCAGGCTAAGAAAATCCCTAAACAACCCGGTTCTACCGGGCTGGAGGACGTAAGAACCTCTAACACAATGAAAGTCCTGAGGGATCGGCGGAGCCATCCTTCTGCACATTAACGGCTGGCTGTTATAGACATCTTTCGGAATGGATTTCCCATCCCAATGGGCCAAAGCGATTGCCCCACCTAGGGGTATAACAAACTTCTCAAAAGAAGCCAACCGTTACTTTAGAGAAAAGACACCATTAAGAAAGATCATTCGGAAGATCAGGAAGTGTTTGGTTTCAGAAACTATTTTTACCTATATTGTCTGTTTTATCTATTCAATTTCCTTCCACAAACTTTCGGTATTTTCCTAAAGGGATGTCCGAGCCTCTGAACTCTAACTTGTGGATAACAGCGAGACATTAACAGGGAGGCAAATTCATTTGTTTGTAAGCTCGACTTTTGCCATTTTTCTAACTTGCTTTGCCTTTGATCATTACGATGAAACTCCCTTTTGTCCATCCGACTTCCTAGGTTCAATGATTATGGAGTTAGATCTTTCCCCTTTCGGCAAGAGGCCCAAAATGGTAAAAGTCGAAGTCAGAAGCTTTTAGTGTTTTGGACAGGTTTGGGGGCGGCAGCCGAATTGTTGAATGGTTGGAAGTCTTTTCAAAACCAAGTGTTGGAACCTTTGTATATAATTCAAGGGAGATAGTTTGATACCATTGGGTCTTCTTTGCTGGTGCCCCACTATATTGAGTTGCTCGCACCCTACATATAGTAGATGTTTGGGGGATGGCTAAAGCCTACAGAAGTAAATATTCATATAGTTTATTATATGTTCCGTATTCTGCTAAGATTCCTATTATAAAATCCCGGCAGCGGCCAAAATATCCGGTACTCGTTCCTCCCGTCCAATGGCCATGATGTGCACCCCGTCGCAGAGCCGCTGTTGGTAAATCTGCCGGATCAGCCGACCAGCAATCTCGATGCCTACCTCAAGCGCCTTGCTTTTTTCGGCCGCGGCCAGCTGCTGAATCAGATGCTCGGGTACCTGTACCCCAGGGACATGTTCATTCATATATCTAGCCATCTTGGCCGACGTCAAAAGCACGATGCCTGCCAGAATCCTGACCGGCCCTGTGTTTGTCTGGGCTAAGACTTGGTGAGCCCGCTCCATAAATTGCCGGAACCGATCCAAATCATACACGGCTTGGGTCTGGAAAAACCGAGCGCCTGCTCGCAGTTTTTTGGCGAACTTGATGAGTTGAGGTTCCAGGGGATCGGCTTCTGGGGTAACAACCGCCCCGGCTAGAAAATCGGTAGCTCCCTGCAGCATGTTACCCGCCAGGTCCCTTCCCTGGTTTAAACACTGCACCGTCTGAAGCAACTGGACGCTATCTAGGTCGAAGACCGGCTTGGCTTCCGGATGGTCGCCTACGCTGACATAATCGCCCGTCAGGCACAGGACATTCCGCACCCCCAGTACCCAGGCCGACAGCAACTCCGATTGCAGGGCCAACCGATTCCGATCTCGGCAGGTTAGTTGCAGGATGGGTTCACCGCCATGTTCGAGGATGAGCCGACAGACAGCCAAAGAACTAACCCGCATCACCGAACTTTGATTATCCGTAACATTCAGACCATCCACTAGGTCCCGCAGAAGTTCGATATGACGAATCAGTCGGCCTACATCGGTTCCCTTAGGGGGACCGATTTCTGCCGTAATAATAAAATCCTTCTCACGCAGCAGATCCCGAAACGCTCGCACCATAGTGCCTTCCTTATCTTTTAGCGGGAGCAGAGAAGGTTCCTCCGCCATCCTTATGGAGACAGCAACTCAGGATCGCCCCTCTTTAGGCAAGAACGACCTCAGAAACGAGGCGGACTCGGAAGCCTTGTCGGATCGCAACTTTTGCCAATTGTAACAGTTCCGCCCAGAGAGGTAATTTACCTCTGCCTGGGGATCGCCGAGGCGGCCAGCGAAGCTCTTCGGCTGAATCGCACAAAACCCCTACTTGTTTGTCTCCTTCCTCCGCACCTTTAGCTCGACTTTTGCCATTTTTGGCTTCCGCCCGGAATAGGAATGCTCTAACTCCTTATCAATATTGGAGTTAGGAAATTGTATGGACAAACGACCCCTCGCCCGAACTCCTGGGAACACCATAAGTTAGGAAAAAAATGGCAAAAGTCGAGCTTAGAGGCTCTCCTAAAAAACATTTTCTATGATGAAAGGGGGGTTTCCTTCCTCAATGCCCCAGAACTCCCAAAATCCCTGGTTTAAGGAGCCCGAAGGTTAGGAGCCGGTGGGCTAAAACCCATGGGAAACCGCCCAAATCCCAATTTCAGGACAGCCTCTAAGCGGTTTAGAGCACCGGGAAGAGGGAAAACATTAGTTTCAGCCCATTCACCTAACGTGGGTCCTTAACATTTTTCCTAACTCTCTTTGCTTCCTTCGGTTAGTTCGAAACTATCCGGTGCCGCCATGATTGGGTAAATCTTCACATAGTTACATGCAGTTCGCTCATCCTTCTACCATTCCAGGCCATGGAGGGCAAAGGTTCGAGCTTCGGTTTGGTTGCTGGTGATAACTTGAAAACAGTTTCACTTTGGAGCGGCAGTTGACGGACTCTGGAATGCCGGATGCGATAGCCGGGCCGGCTTGGTCATAGGTCGATAGTCTTTCGGCGGCTGAATGACCTCTAGAAGGTCTAGGCGGCCTAGTTTTTCCAATCGGTGGTAGATAAGCGTCCAGGCGCAGGGGTTTTCCGGGTTCACTTCACATTTGCCGTGGTTGGTTCCTCCGCAGGGGCCGTTGAGCAGGTTCTTTGGGCAGAGTGTTATGGGGCAAATGCCGCCTGTCAGGTGCAGTAGGCATTGCCCACAGGCTAGGCAGCGTTGGCTCCACTGGCCCGGTCCTTCCGTCACACCGATGAATCGGGTGTTTAACGCCGGCAGGACCAATTTGTGCTCGAAACGCTCGGCCAAAAGTTGCACTCCCGCACCGCAGGCCATGGAGATAATGGCATCGTATTCGTCTATATAGGGAGCCAACGGTTCTAGGTATTCTCGGTCGCATTGCCGAGTGAGCGTTACCTGGTCGATCCGTCGTCGCCGACCCGACAGGCCTGAGCGGAGGCGGAGTTCGGTGGCCAAAAGTTCCACTTCTTTTTCACCTCCAGCCATGCACACCGCCACACATGTGCCGCAGCCTACCACTAATAGCTTTTCGGCCCCACCCAGCATGGCCTCGATTTCCTCCAGCGGTTTTCGTTCAGCAACAATCATGGCACCTTCCTCGGCGAAAGCTAACCGATTGACTCTCTCCAACCGTTTCCCGTCGAAGGCCTAAACCTACAAAAATCGAAGCAGAACCGGTCCGGCAGGGCAAAACCCCTCTGCTGCCCGCCGGAAGCGTAACCACAGAGTCTTTTTCACTTGTTGTGTCAATTTCCTGGGTGCCCCCATTTGGATATTCTCATCTTTTGCAAATAGTGCACTCTAGCAAATTTCCGGAACAAAGCACCCTTAAAATAAAAGCGCTCTTTGACCTCGACTTTTACCAATTTTGGCCCTGTGCCGAAATGGGAAAATTCTAACTCCTTGAAACTATTGGACTTAGGAAATTGTGTGAACCAAAGGGCGGTTCCTCGTAACTCTTGGGAAAAAACAAGTTAAGAAAAATGGCACAAGTCGAGGTTGACTAACAAAATGAAAATCCAGACGGTTTTCGAGGTGTCTCCTGTCTCCTGGGTGGTTAGTTGGAAAACTCATTTTGTTAGAACGCTGTTACTCGACTTTTTGCACTTGGGGCTTCCTGCCCAGAGGGGAACGCTCTGAGCTGCAGTTTTGCCAATTTTAGCTTCTTCCCGGAGGAGAAAAGTTCTAACTTCTTGTAACTATTAAAGTTAGGAAATTAGGCGAACAAAAAGAGTTTGCGTCGTAACTCCTGGAAGCAAAGGCCGTTAGAAAAAATGGGCAAAAGTCGAGCTGAGAGGTTGTCCTAAAAATTATGAAGATATGAAGAAAGGAAGTTTCCGTCCCAAATGCTCCAGAATTCCCAAAATCCCTGTTTTTAAGGAGTCTGAAATGCAGGAGCCGGTCGGCCAAAACCCATGGGAAACCACCCAAATCCCAATTTCAGGACAGCCTCTGAGCCGTTGCCGTTTTTCGAGATAGAAAATTGGGTGCATAAAAGGCAGATCCATACTAACTGTTGGAGACAAAGTAGTTAAGGAAAATGCCCAAATATCGAGGGAATAAAAGAAGTTACAAAAGATGGCAAGTGGCGTTTCCAGAGATTTTCCCCGAAAGCTGAGCTTTAGATTTTTCTAAAAGGGCGATGCCCGTGCTATGTAGGGGGTAGTGTTAGCCGTTCTGTTGGTCTCGGATGATTCGGCCCAATTGTGCGGGGGGCAAAGGGGGATGGGGATCCGGTGGCAGAGCAATTTTCCGCTCCTCCAGTAGGCCTCGGTTTATCCGAAGTGGATTCGGACCCAACTGCCTGGCCCGTTCGGTCATCTGGCGGGCACGCTCAGCAAACTGCAGCCCGGCTGAGGCCGGAATATGGAAAAATTCCAGCCGCTCCGGTTCCAGGCCGACCTCGGCTAAAAGTCGTTTGGCATACCCGACCGTACGCAGCGCCTGGAGATTGCCTTCTAAAAAATGGCAATCGCCCAGTGCGCAGCCGGCAACATAAACGGCGTCGGCCCCTTGTTCAAAGGCCCGTAGCAGCCACTGCACTTCTACTTTTCCGGTGCATAGGATTTGGACCACCCGCACATTGGGCGGATATTCCAGGCGCATAGCCCCAGCCAAATCCGCCGCCGTATACGCGCAGTAGGTGCAGCAGAAGGCCACCACCTTCGGCTCTAGAACTAGCGATTGGTCTTCCATCGCAGGATGTTCGCAGGATGTTCTTCGTTAGCCTTTTTCCGACCCCAGTTGGGCTTGCTGGTAGCAAGGGGCAGTGTGGACCTTAGGAACTGTGTGGCTCGGTTCCCCGGCCCACATCCAGTAGCTGGTCCTCGGTTGGCCGGTACTGGTGTGGGCCAACATTTTATTTCCATTTGGCGGAACTTCAAGACATTCAGCTGGGTATAGCTTGCTGGTGTGAGCCAACGGTTTACAAGGCGCCGATGGCACCCAGAATGGAGGCCTAGGCAGGTGGTATAGGCCGCACCCCGGTGGTAGGGGGCCCTTTCAACTCAGGAGGTCAGCACTCCGAATGGCTGCCTACGAGGATGGTGTAGCCTACACCTTTGTGGTATTTGCAGTGGGCCAAATCCAGGGCCTGGTCTGCCTTGTTGCCGGCTGATCGGAGAGCTGGGGGAAAGCTCGGGCCGAACTCCGCCGTTGGTTGGGATTCGTTCCCCCGAAATTACGCAAAAGTCAATTCCATTTATTGAATTATAGCCGTCTGGGCAAAGTATCCTCGGATTTTTTCTTAAAGGATTGTATCTCGTTTTTTTTGCTTCCCATATCTTCCGCAGGATTGGACTCTCTGCACCGAAGGAGGCCTGGGCCTTCGATCTCTAGGCTCCAGAAAGCCGGCACTGTGAAGAAGGCCGGAATAGTAAGAAGGCAGGAATAGATGGTAGAAGCAAACGATCTGGATTAGGCAAACCATGGCAGAGTCCGACAACCCCTCTTTGGTAGCAACCCTTCGGATTGGCACCTGTTCCCCTGAAAGAAGCAATTCGCTAACAGAATTTTTACAAAACTTTGATATTTGCTTTACGTGGCTTTTCTACAATGCCCAAAAAATACCCCTTAGACGGTTGCCGATCAGACGGTTGCTGGCAGCTTCGGCTACAGGAGCTGGTTTCTGGCCCTGGGGCAGATCGGTTCCTTGAGGGCTCAAGCGGTGAAGGTCCACCATGCTTGGCCCGGTTCAACGGCAGCTACCGTCCAGGGGGTGCGCCTCCGTTCCTTTTTTTCCTCTTTTTTCTTCTAAGTAAAAGGAGAGTTCCATGAAGACCGATAGACTTTGGACGTTCGACCAACCTACGCCTGGCCAGAAGCTGCCGGAAGGAAGTTTGCGCCCGGAACATGCTTCCGACAGGCAATTGCCTTCCAAAACCGGTTCTCGGGTTTTGGGGGCTATTAGTGCGGCTTCTGTTCAGCTGCCGGACCGATTTCGGCCTCGGCCAAAGGCTTTTACGCTAGTAGAAATGTTGGTGGTCATTGTGATTATTTCGATCCTTTTGGGCCTGATGTTTCCTGCTTTGAATGCTGCCCGAGAAGCCAGCCGATCCACTACTTGCCAAAACAATCTTAAACAGTTCTATGTCGGTTTTCTGACGCATGCCCAAACTCATGGCACCTACTGTTCGGGAGCGATGGATTGGAATCGGGACGGTTGTGTAACCGAAGTGGGTTGGGTGGCCGATCTGGTTCGGCAAGGCACGCCGGTGGGCAAGATGCTTTGTCCGTCCAATCCAGCCCTGCTGACGGAAACCTATCAGCAACTTCTGGAGGCTACGGCTAGTTCGCTCGATCCCTGCGTCGATCACCTTGGTAGTCCGCCCAAGGATCTGCCCGATGGCACCCAACAGGTCAATCCCTGTCGGCAGATCATTGAAGGGAATCTAGCTTCTGGCAGCCAAGCCCGGGTCCAACTGGTAGAGTCCCAAATCTATAAAAAGTTTTACAATACGAACTACACCGCCAGTTGGTTTTTGGTTCGTACAGGTGTTCGGTTGGATGCAAGCGGCAATTTGTATAGTGGTGGAAGTGGGTGTGAAGCCTCGTTGGCCTCACGGGCAAGCACCTTCGGGCCGCTTTCGCCCGCTATATTGGATTCTTCGCCGGTGCCTCAGTCGCTAGTACCTTTGATGGGTTGTGGGGCTTCGGTCGGCCAACTCCAGCAGCCCATGGGCAATGTGCCGGCTGGTACTTTCCTGACCAAAGCTTTCACCACCGGCCCGGTCCGAAATCCCGAAATGACGCCGCCGACATTTAGCGCAGGGACTCCCCGAACTGGGCCGAACGGCTGGTGGGCTGGCTGGAACAGAACCCTTCAGGACTATCGGGGTTTTGCTCCGGTGCATCGCGGCTATTGCAATGTGCTTTTTGCCGATGGAAGCGTGCGGCAGGTGAAAGATCTCAATCAGGACTTTTTGATCAACAACGGTTTTACGCCCAGCACCAACAATGGCTTTGCCGATGGCCAGGTGGAATGGCCGCCGGAGGAGGTCTTTAGCGGTTGGTCGCTGCGGGACATTGTGGCCCAGTAGTCGGTGGGTGAGCAGGAACCGGCTTGTGGGCTCGGACCGGATTGCAACCTTTCGGATGGGGAGTAGGACCGTGATCGCTCAAGCGGCAACGCCGTCCGGTTGGGCACGATGGGTTTGGATGCTGGTGTTGGCAGGACTAGTGGTCTGTTGGGCTGGCTGCGGCGGCTGTGGGAGTTCTTCTGATCCCCGTTCGCTTCACTTCAAAGGCCGATGGGGCGGCATGTCGGAAGAAGAGTGGCGTGCCTTGGCCGAGCAACGCGCCAAAGAAGAGGAGGAAGAAGCTCGCCGGGCCGCGGAGGAAGCTAAACGTCGCGAAGAAGAGGAACGTCGTAAGCAGCAGGAAGAGGCTCGTCAGCAGGCTGCCGCTCGTCGGAAGCAGCGCACCAGCGGGCAGCCGGCTTCGGCAAACGGCAACTCGGCTTCCCAAGCCAACTCTGCCGACTCAGAAGCCGAAGGCAGCCAGGCGCCTAAGCCCAAGCCGATTTTGCCCGAATCGCTGGATCAATGGAAGCCGGAGCATTTTCTGCTTGCTCGCCAGCAGTTTCCGCAGCGGTTTGTGGAGGCGGTGGCCCATTGGGCTCAGCTCCGCCGTGGTGATCCCGAACTGGTGGAATTGTTGTTGGATGTGGTTTGGGTGCAAGGCGGCGCCGTTGCTACCAGTTCCACCGCCTCCTCTGGACGCTCGCAGCATACGGAAACTGTGCTGCAAGCGGTGGCCCAGGCCCTAGCCAGTCAGCAGACCCCCAAGGCCGCGGACGGGCTTGGGCAATTACTGAGCGGCCAAACCCCCACGGAAGACTATTTAACCTGTATGCGTGTGGTCTTGGCGGCTTTGGCCGCTCATCCGGCGCCGGAGCATGATCGGCTCTTGTTGCAGGCCGTCTTAGGGCCGGAAAATCTTCTAGTCCGTTCAGCCGCTTTGCATGCGCAGGCCTTGCAGCAGGAGGCCTTGCGGGTGCTGACCAATCAAGCTCGGCCGGAGCTACAGCAGCAGTTGGCTCGCTATGTGGATCAGCCGGCTTTAGCCCCGTCGTTGCGTCAGCGGATTGAGCAGGCCTTTGTACCGGCCCGGTGGGATCATTTTTCTGCCAATGTGGTGTTGCTGCAGTCGTCGCGTACCAGTGGGCCGGTGCGAGCGGCCATTTTGCGTCAGTTTGCTCTTTGGAGTGCTCAGGCCGCTCAGGTGCTTTGGTTGCCCGAGGGGTTGCATCAGCCGGCCGAGCAATTGGCTCAAGCTCGTCAGGTGGCCCAGGCTCTTTGGCAGCCGACGATGGCCGCCAGTTTGCAAGGGCTGTTGTCGCCGGCGGCTATGTTTGGGGCGGGGGAGTCGGCCTTGGAACAAGCGGCCGCCCAACTGGCCATGACGATTCCGGCCGGTTGGGCCCGTCGGCTTTTGGCCGATTGGCTAACGCAGCGCTGGCCCCAGCGGCCCGAGTCGATTCGCAACCAGGTCGAGCAATTGGTTTTTGAGCCAGGCTTTTTGGTCCTGGTAGCTCGCCTGCTTTATGAAGAGATTGATCCATTGGTGCCGGTAGATCCATCGGCCAAGCCCAAGCCGACGGCCGCCAAGCTGCCTCGACCAGGTCTGCATGCCAAAACCCGCCATGAAAGCCTATTGCCGGTGGCCAAGCAGTGGCTTGCCCTTTGGGATCAGGCGACCGAGCGATTCCTGGAGCAAAATTTACAGCAGCTTGCCACTGGTTCGGTCAATTCCAGCCAAGAGCAAACGTTGGCCCCGCTTGGCCTTTCTTTGTCTGTCTCAGTGCCATTTCGGCCGATCTTCCTCTGGCAAGCCGACCTGGCCCAGCGCAGCCAGCAGGTGGGATGGAGGGTTCCTGACGATAGAACAATTGTGTATGTTAGCCGATGGCAGACCAATGCCAGCCCGCAGTGGCTTGCTGAACGCCTACAGCGCAGCTTGCCCAAAGCCCGTCAGCGTGCCACTGAGGCCGCCCTACTGGTCGAATCCCTTAGTAGTCCGAAGGAGGGCCCCTCGCTACGAATGGTGCAAATACGTATCCGTCCCCTGCAGCCTCAAATCCCTCGCTCGCTCCAAGAACAGCAACCCTTAGTAGTGGAAATTTTAGCCGTGGAAATTACTTCACCTAGCGCCGATCCGGCCGCTGCTAACTCCCCAAACTCTCCCCTTACCGGAGGAATCCAGCCCCAAAAAAGTACCCTTTAACCTTACCAATTTTTTACAAAATCTTAGCCAATTGCTAACCTACCCCAGGTACAATGCCTCCAAAAAGATTCCTAAAGTCCACCTCACCCCACAAAGATAAGAAAACCCCTTAAAAAAGCAAGAAAAAAGATATCCAGAAAAAATGTTCCCTAACCCATTCAGGCCCAAAAAGCCCAAGAATGAACCCAACCAATTAACCAAGATTTTACAAAACGTTAACAATCCCTTAATTCGGCCTCGATACAATTACTCCCACAAATATGGTGCTGGAAAAAGAGAGCAAAGTAAAAAATGTTTCTTCCTCCCTGGGCCTTCCAAAGCCCTCCAGCATGCTAACTAATTAGCTAAAGAAGACTTCCGTAGATTAACCAAGATTTTACAAACCATTAGCCCATTTTTAACAGAATCCCGATACAATACTCCAAAAAACAAAAGAGCCCAAAGAAAGACAAAGATAAAAATGTTCCCTATTCAGGAAGCTCTAAACCGCAGAATGATTTCCGCTGATCAATCCCAAAAGACTTCCGTAGATTAACCAAGATTTTACAAAATTTTAGCGAACCTTTAATGGAGCTTCGATACAATAAGGGCGAAAAAAAGAAAACGATGACTTCGGTTCGGTCAACAGCAACTAGGCAACTCCCCACGCCAGTGAAGAGGGATAATTAGGAAAAAACAAGTAGTACATGGTTCAAAGGAGGCCCAAACCGACCAAGATCCTACAAGCTACCCCAGGGGGCCAATCCCCAGAGGTGCTAAGTCCGCATCAGGCGGCAATGCAGGCATCCTGGGGGTTGCCCAAGCGTTGCAAGGTCCGCCGGCAGTCGGGGTAGGTAGGCTGCCGAGGGCCTCTGCCAACGCCAATCAAAGAAAAAAAGCAAGCAGCCCCTGGGTTCAGCCGCCGTAAGCCAAGCCGCTCGGTCCTGTTGCCTTGCCCCCAAGCGTGGCTTACCGGCGATTGCCGGACCCCACAGAACTGCTTGCCCAAGTAGGCTTCGTAGGAACACCTTTATCCTAACATATTTCCTCCGAAGCCGCAAGTCCTGTTGCCTCTCCCAAAGCGCGGGGAAAAAAGAGCCTCTCGCAATCGTGGGAGAGGTCGGCCGAGGCAAACGCCGAGGCCGGGTGAGGGGCCATCGCAGCCGCACCTGTAAGGAAGCGGTTCTGCAAAGGCATCCCAAGTCCCAAGACTGTCATTCCTGCGCAGGCAGGAATCCAGGCTCCTGTGAGCCTGGCGACTTGGCCCTCACCCTAACCCTCTCCCGCAGAGGGGAGAGGGGAAAAAGAGTCTCTCCCGTTTGGTTGTTTGGTTCCTTTCTTAGAGGAGAAATCTTCTATGTCGCGTAAAAAGGGT
>JANXAQ010000330.1 GCA_025062105.1 Thermoguttaceae bacterium | reverse complement strand
CAACATGGGCAAAAGTCGAGTTTAGAACAACTTTTAGTATATCCACCCAAATAAGAGGATGCAATCCAATAGCGTCCCCCGGTTAAGCCAGGCCAAGGCGATGGAGGATTTCGTCGGCCAAGCTGACGAGGTCTTTGCCTTCGGTATCTACTTCAATGGTGGCGGTTTGCCGATAGATGGGTTCTCGTTTAGCTAGAAGCTCCCGGATTTCTTCTAGGCCGCCTTGGGCCGTCAGCGGGGGACGGCGGGTGCCGGTCGTCGGATCGGTGTTCATTCGATCATAAATCGTCTCTGGCGAGGCTTTCAGCCAGACAACCCGGCCCGTGCGCTGCATGGCCTGGCGGGTTTCTGCTCGCATCGGGGCGCCGCCGCCAGAAGCAATCACCAGGCGCTGTCTGGCCAATAGCTCCTGCATGACCGACGCTTCCAAGTCCCGAAAGGCTGGTTCGCCGTGCTCAGCAAAAATCTGAGCGATGGTTTTCCCAGCTCGGCGTTCAATCTCTACGTCGGCATCAATCCACTGCCAGCCGAGCCGTTCGGCCAATAACCGCGCTAACGACGTCTTCCCCGTAGCCCGATATCCAATCAAAACAATCGGTGGTTCGTTCATGAGCAGTTCGACAAGGCGTTTGCTGGGAAAGAACTCACTGTTCAGCCGAATGGAGTGGGCTTACTTTTCTCCCCTCTCCCCTGGTGGGTCAGAGAGAGGAGAAACACCCATCGAGGGCGGAGGAGTGAGAGTAGACGACAGACAGTTCCGCAATTCTACCGTGTTCTGCCTTCCGCATTCGGCCTTCTGAGTTCGGTGGCCAGGCCTCCTCAGCCGGTCTGCTCGCACAGGGCTGCCTTTCCCCCCCAGGAGAGGCAGGTTTCTCCACCCAGCCGAAATGTTCCAGAAACCAAATACTCCAAAGGTTGTACTACCCGGATCAGAACCTCTAACAAAATGAAAATCCAGATAGTCCTGAAATACTCCCTGTCCTGTGGAAGGTGGATTTTATTAGAGGCTCTTAGTATTTTACGGCAGCGATGGCCCGGCGTACTACATCCCGCATGAGGTCAACCGGAGCATCCAGACCGGTGAACAATTTAAACTGCAAGGCCGCCTGCCGGACAAACATTTCCAGGCCGGTAACCACCTTGCAATTCTGCGCCCGGGCGTCCTTGATAAATAGGGTGTTTTCCGGATTATACACAGCGTCGAAAACCACCATGGAGGGTTTCATATGTCGGCGTTCAAAAGGAGTTTCATCCACGTTCGGGTGCATTCCAATAGGCGTAGCGTTGACCAGGATGTCGCACGGTACCGTATGCCGCAGGGACCAATCGGCGAATCGACACTGAAATTGTTCGGCCAATTGGCGTGCTTTTTCCGGCTGGCCGTCGGTTACCACCACGTTGGCGCCTCGGCGCAGGAGCCCATAGGCAATGGTTTTGCCTACGCCACCGGAGCCAAGGATTAGAGCGGTTTTACCTCGCAGCGGAAGTTCCGCACCCGGGGGGATGCCCATGGCCTCTTCCAGGCTTTCCATGGCGGCTCGGTAATCTGTATTGTAGCCCAGGCGCTGGCCATCCTGGAAAATGACCGTATTGCAGGCGCCGATGCCGCGCACGGCACCATCGGCCTGGGTCAGTTTCGGTACAACCGCCTCTTTATGCGGAATGGTTACGCTCAGGCCTTTAACGCCTAGCTCCTGGCAATCTTCTAAGAATTGGGTTAAATGTTCCCTAGGTACACGGAAAGGCACATAAACTTTATTCAATCCAAGGTGTTTGAATGCTGCATTATGAACCAAAGGGCTTAAGCTATGACCGACCGGATCGGCCACTACGCCATAAACTTCTGTCTCTTCATTGATCTCGTCGTATCGATAGACCTCTTTCATCTGTTGGAAGGTTAGTTGCCCTGGGGCCAAGGCGCGTTCATGATGAAAAGTTGCATAGGTAAACGGAGCACCATATTTACCGGCCAAAATCCGGGTCGGAATGCCAATTTCGCCCATGCAAATCCCGATCGTCGGAATCTTGCTTTGTCGGATCAGCCGAAGCATCCGAATATTATCATGGGGGTTATTCGCCATGGTAGCAATTTTTACAATATCCGCATCCAGCGAGGCCAGATGCCGATGCAGGGCCTCCAAATCTTCGGGCGTTTTATGAAAATCATGGTAACTAATGATCCGGCGGGTCTTCCCATAGCGAGGGATCTGGGCAGCTATGTCCTCTTCCAGATCGATGTATTCGACGCCCTCGGCAATAGCGGTGCGCAGCAGCAAGAGGCGTTTGTCTTCGTCCTTGTTCCATTTGCCGCCGTCCCGTTGCCGGCGACAAGCGATGACCACTGGGCAAGGCCGATCGGTCAAAAGCCGCTTCACATTCACCTCCCCATTGATATAGTCTAACCGAAGCTCCACCAACTGCGCACCTTGTTCCACCAAATGCCGATGCTCGGCGATCATAAACCGATGCCGACCACGAGCGATACTCACACAAATCACCGCTTCTCTCCACCAATCCAGGGAAATGCTACCTTCTAGATTAATATAGGTTGCACGGATTTCCAACTAGCTAGGGCCGGGGCACCGTCCCCGGCCGTTCCTACCAAATCCCCGGCGTAGGCAGGACCTACGCCCTACGAAACTGTCGGTCCAGTTCCTGGCGGGTCAGCAGGATGGCCGTGGGACGGCCGTGCGGACAATGGTGGGATTGGACAGCTAGCTGCCGACGGGCCAGCAGGGCCTCGATCTCTTCAGCCGTCAGAGGGTCGCCCGCTTTGACGGCAGCCCGGCAAGCTAGTGTGTGTAACAGTTCATCTACCAGTTCTTCTTGGTTGGGCGCTCGGCCTGTTTGAGCCAATCGTTCCACGACCGCATGAACCAACTCCGCCGGCCGGACCTGCCGACCAAGGTTTGGGCAACTTAACACCAAAACCGTATTTCCGCCGAACGGCTCGATCAAAAGCCCCACCTGCTGCAATAAGAGCCGATGCTCCAACACTAAGGCGGCCTCCGTGGGGGTTAGGTCTACCGGCTCCGGCGTCAGTAACCGCTGAGTTGCCAACGGTCCCCGGCTAGCCCGCTCCCGAAGCTCCTCGTACAGGATGCTCTCATGCAGGGCATGTTGGTCAAAGATAAGCAACCCCTCTTCCGTTTCCACCACCAAATAGCGATTATGCATCTGCACGGCGGTTGGTCGGTAGGCCGGCGAGACTGCCTTTCCACCAGCCTCCGGCAAGCCAGGCTCCGAAGCGGCCCTGGGCGGCTGTCGACCGCCGCTGGGCCCAGGAGCCTCAGAACCGACCCTTAAGGCCAAACCGGCCGATCGGCCTCCCTGGGCCTCACCACCACCCACAGAGGAACTGCTGGGGGTTGAACCTACGAACTCCGACATTGCTTCTGACAAACCAACCCTACTGCCCTGGTTGTGGCTTGCCAAGCTGGGTTGCTCAGCCGCAGGTCTGTTAGAAGCGACATCATCCAGCTCCCAGGGGGCTGGGCCAAAATCCGCACCTGCTCCTGCCCACGCCCCTGCCACCCACTGAGCAATCTTTCCTTTGGCCCAGGCTACCACCTGCGCCCGATGCTGGGCCGCTTTGTGCGGATCCAGCAGACCTGTTGGATCGGCCGCTGTGGGCTGCATCCGGGCCGTCATATCGGTGCTTAAAAACTTCGCCCGCAATGCCGAGAGCACCTGGCTATACACCCGGCCACTGTCCTGAAACCGCACCTCCAACTTCGTCGGATGCACATTGACATCCACTAGCTCCGCCGGCATTCGTAAAAACAGAAAACCGGCCGGAAATCGGCCTACAGTCAAAAGGCCCCGGTACGCCTCGGCCAATGCATGTTGCAACGACCGGTCCCGAATATACCGGCCATTGAGGAAAAAATACTGCATCCGGTTATTTGGCCGACTATAGTTCGGATGACTCACATAGCCGGTAAGTTCCATCAGCCCTTCCCGGTTTTCCACATAAAGCAGTGCCTCGGCCAAGTCCCGTCCACAGCAGCGAGCAATTCGCTCCAGCTGATCCTCGCCTGCCGGTAGCTCCAAAAGTACCCGCTCACCATGCCGAAGCGTAAAATGGACCTGGGGCATGGCTAAGGCGATGCGCAGCAACGCCTCCGTAACATGGCCTAACTCGGTCTGCACACTGCGCAGAAACTTCCGCCGCACCGGGGTATTGAAAAAAAGATTCCGCACTTCCACAATCGTACCGACCGGACAGGCGCAGGGCACAACCGGCCCAGCCTGGCCGCCGTGGACTTCGATCATGGCCCCATGGTCAGCCTCCGGCACTCGGCTTCGGAGGGTAAGTTGACTAACGGCGGCAATCGAGGCAAGCGCCTCGCCCCGAAACCCCAGCGTGCGGATACAAAACAGGTCCTCTTCCGTAGCGATTTTGCTAGTGGCATGGGGAGCAATGGCCAGTTCCAACTCCTCGGCCGGTATGCCGCAGCCGTTGTCCGCCACCCGCACCAAGTCCATCCCACCCCGCTCCAGAGAAACATCAATGCGCGTAGCGCCAGCGTCCAAGGAGTTTTCCACTAACTCCTTGACGACACTGGCCGGCCGCTCCACCACCTCGCCAGCCGCTATCTTATTGACTAATGTCGGCGACAATCGGCGTATCGGCATAGAAAACCGGCCTCCGGCCAATTTCCGGGCGCTCGGGAATCTCACAATTTCATCAAAGCAATAGCTGCCTAGCAGGTTCTCCATGGATTGGGAAAGAATACTCTTTCTCTGGCAAAGTGTAAGACCAACTTTAGCCCTGCCACTTCAGAAAGGTAATTATATATTCTCTCTAAATTTCTTTACCAAAGGGACGCCATCTTCTTTAAATAAATCCGTGATTTGTTCCACTTCTTCGGGCGTTAATTCTTTTACTTTCTCTTTTGCCCACTCCACATCCGCGAGATCAGGATCTTTTCCATCCGTCCATCTTGCAAATCCACAAATCGGACAATACATCTCGAACCAATATTCGGCATAACTACCATGATCCCCGCCGGAAAACTCCATGTGATCAAATCCGCAAAATGGGCATTCTACATACTCTATAAAATCCATGACTTGTTCCTCCTAAAGACCAAGCTGTTTTTCAAGATCCTTAAAGTATTTCTTTGACCTGTGTAATTCGCGTACCCTCTCCAGATCTATAAATTTCAGACGATCTCCAATCTCGTGGAATGTCCCGGAAAGTAACTCTTGTACTTTTCCCATGTCCATATTTGAACCAACTAGGAAAATATGGCTATTCCACAGGTCATAAGCATGTTTCAATTTAGATAAAGCCCGATAGAGGTCGCCTCTTACGTTCACTTCAAACACATAGGTTGGCACAGAGTGGGCTACCCTTCGCCATACAACATCAAGCCTTCCTA
>JANXAQ010000328.1 GCA_025062105.1 Thermoguttaceae bacterium | reverse complement strand
GATTTGAGAAATGCAGAACCATAACCCTATCTGTCACCCCCTGACCAGGTCCTTGTGGGAGGCCGAAAGATGTGGCGAGCCTTTTTCCAAGCGGTGGGAATATTTCTTTTTATTCTAGGGGTGGAATGTCTAGGCATCGAACAAGCGGTGCTCCGGATTCATGATCCGCCTAACTCTTTCATGGCCGGTCCGGATGCCGTAGGACCTCCCAAGGTTTTTAAACCCACCGAATGGATGCCATTTAGTTTGATGGCCACCGGCGCCATTACCATCATCTATTCCTTTACTCTTTCCGGATTGGCCAAAAAAGAAGGCTAACCCTCCCGCCTCCCAAAGATCTCTTTTGGGAGGGTGATCCAATCGGGCGGGGGGATGATAGGAACCTCTGCATAATTCAAAGGGGATATTTTTATACCATTTTGGCTGGCCTCCCTCTAACACAACATATAGGGGCGCTAGGATTGCTAGCACCCAACAGATAGTAGATGTCTTGGCAGGACAACGGAACCGCTAAAGAATCAAAAGTTCACAAAGTTCACTGGATGTTCAGGATTTTGCAGAGGTTCCGATAGGTAGACCTTTTCTTTCGGCCCCGCTGCGGCATTGCCAAAGAACCTCTAACCTCGACTTTTCCCATTTTGCCTAACTCCTTTTGTTTCCAGTAGTTGCGACGAGCCCCCCTTTTGACCACACAATTTCCTAACTCCAATAGTTACAAGGAGTTAGAGCTTTCCCCTTCCGCAACAAGGCCTAAAATGCCAAAAGTCGAACTAACAAAATGCGTTTTCTTATCTTCCACCTTTGCCGTTTTCATATTTTTCTAACTGCCTTGCGTTCCGATAGTTAGGGTAATATCTTTTTTGTTCACTCAAGTTTCCAATCCCAACAGTTGCAAACAATGGGGAGAATCTTTCTTGCAGAGAGAGCCCCAAAAATGGCAAAAGTGAAACTCCTACCCTCCAAAAGGGCAGGAAGGAACATCTAGATTGTTAGAGGATCGAAGAGCAGGCCAGCCTCTTTGCAGGGGTCGCAGTGGTAGACTTGTTAGATTCGACAGAAATGTTGCCTAAGCTCAACATTTGCCATTTTTCCTAACTGCTGCCGTCGCTCAAGAGTTACGACCTACCACTCTTCTGTTTGAACAATTTCCTCAATTCAACGATCCCAGGAAGTTAGAACTTTCCCCTTTTGGCTGGAGACTAAAAAGGCAAAAGTCAAGCGAAGAGCCCCTAACTAAAATAAACAAATATAAAGTATTCTCAGGAGTCCTTTCGCCGATGGGGGTGGTAGGAAACCTCATTATTTGTTAGAAGTGTTCCGTGTTTTGTTTGCCCCGGCCTGGGACTTGTCCGAGCAGAGGGCTGAACTGCCGCTTGCGCGGCACTGGCAATAGGACATCTTTCTTGAATTAAAGGAACCTCTGTAAAATCATGGACATATGGGGAACTTTATGGACTTTTGATTCTATAGCCATTCGGTTCTTCTCTCCGAACACCTACTATTTATTGGGTGCTAGAAATGCTGGAGCTCTATATGTTGTGTTAATGGTATCAAAATATCGGCCTTGAATTATGCAGAGGTTCCTAAAAATTGTCCTCCTGGGCTGAAACGTTTCGAGGCGGCGTAGTCATCGGTTGAAATATTACTCGAGCGAAAGCCAGCTAGGCTCTGGGGTGAAATCGTTTGTGAACTGTTTTGAGTCGATTTAAATCTACATGTGTATAAATTTGTGTTGTAGCGATGTTAGCATGTCCGAGCATCTGTTGGACTATTCGTAGATCTGCTCCACCGGCCAATAGATGAGTGGCAAAGCTATGCCGGAGGGTATGCGGACTGATGTCCGACGGAGCTCCGACGCGCAGGGCATACCGTTTGACCAACTCCCAGATCCGTTCTCGGCGCAGACGCCGACCCCGGTAGGACAAAAGCAGCCAGGGCGGCCCCTCTGCCTGGCCGGCACTGCCGGGGACAAGCCAAGGCCACCTGTCAGGGCTTAGCTGACCGGAACTACCGGAACAGGAGCGGCCCCCATCGTCAAAGCCTCTGCGTGTCCGAGCACCCTGGCCTGGCCGGGCAATGTCGTCCGTGGCTGGGTGAGTGGCTGGGTGCAGTGCCGTGCGGTTTCCAAGATCCATGCCAGACGGGGCCAACTGTGCCGCTAAAAGGGCTTTTTTTACCAGCCGAGGCCGTTCCTCTGTCAAATACGCCTCCACCGCAGCCCTAGCCCGAGCGCCCAACGGCACCATCCGCTCTTTATCCCCTTTGCCTCGACACACACAATAGCCTTCTGGGAGGTGGAGGTCTTCTAAACGCAGGTAGGCCAGTTCCGAGACCCGACAGCCAGTTGCATAGAGCAGTTCCAGGATAGCACGATCCCGACGCCACAAAGGGTCGTGCGGCCCAGGGGCTTCCAAAAGCTTTTCCACCTGTTGGGGGGTAAGCACCTTGGGGATCCGTTCCCAGAGTTTTTGACTGCCCAAAAGTTCGGCCAGGTTTTCTTGCAATAGCCCCTCCAATTGCAGATATCGAAAAAATACTCGTAACGAGACTAAATGGCGGGCAATACTGGCCGCAGCTAATTGCTGCTCTGCTAACCAGCCTGCATAATCCCCTAGATCTGTAATGGTTAGTTCTTGGATCGGCCGATCCCCTAACCACTCGAAAAACCGGCGTAAATCGCGAACATAAGCGGCTACTGTATTTTGGGCTAAATGGCATTCACTGGCCGCATACGCCGCAAAAGCTTCCACCCAGCTCCTAGGATGCAGTGGGACCGGCAAGGAACTGGGACGAACATGCCGACGCAAATCGGACATTTTGAGTCTTCCAACTCGTAAGAGCCAGTGGGCTAACTATCCGGCCGAATGGCGTGGACTGAAAATTTGTGTGTTATATTTCCCAGATTGCCCAGCTTTCTGACAATACCCATTTTTCTCCGAATGCTTGGTTCCGAGGCTGTTATTCCACCCGGCGTAAGTGTTCCCCGTTTGGAAACGCCTCTTTCCTTTGAAAAGGGCGGGCTCTGTGGAAAGACTTTATGGAGTCAATTTGACACGGATGTCTGTTTAACCACCCCGCCATTTTGCGCTTTTGAGTTTTCAACGGCCTAAGGATGTCACCAGAGCTAAAGGAGCACAGTGGGCAGACAAAAGCTCTCTGGGAAGTACCATCGGCCGTGGAAACCTGAAATGCTTTACCAGAATCCGGCCGCAGCTCCCATGAGGGATAGAGAAAAGAGACAAAATAGTCAAAATAGGACGAAAATTCAGGTTTTGGTTTGGCCAATCTGCTCCTTTTGCCTTTTGGGAGCTTTTTAGAAGAAAAGGCTTGCCACCTCTATAGCAGGTCAAATCCCCCTATAGGATGGGAATAAGTCGAACGGCTGAGGCACACTTATTGTGAGCGCTTCAAAAAGGTAAAAATGTGGCGGAATACCCTTACTAGCGAATTGGGCAGCCAACAAAAAGGAATAGCAAAAAAGAACCTTTCAAAAAGCACCTATTTTTCCTAGATTGCTCAATTTTCTTTTCCTGTCTTAAATTGACTATTGGCTCCCATAAGTGGATATCGATCCTATTCGCTGCTCCGCTGAGATGCCAAATAAGCAACTCCAAACCGAAAAAATCACCCAGTAAGACTTCAGCAGGGTGCAGAAAATCACCG
>JANXAQ010000142.1 GCA_025062105.1 Thermoguttaceae bacterium | reverse complement strand
GCGTCCCTTTCCACCGGCAAAATGGCATTTAGATTTTGCCATCTTTCCTGATTCTTTTGAGTATTTTCAAAAACTGAAACGAATCATTATCAAGCTTGGCTATGAATATCGGCTGGTGCTGATCGCGCCTGGCGGGATCGTTTATGACCGGGGGGCAGCCCGATTGTCCAATAAACGAAACACACCCGAATGGAGTGGCCTTATTTTTCCCCTCCTCCGGCGGCACAGGGGAGGATGAGGAGAAACACCCACCAGCACGGTGGCAGGAGAGCAGAAGTTAGGCGCACAGTTTCGCAATTCTACCTCTGTTCTGTCTTTTGACTTTGGCCTTCTGTTTTTGGTCTCTAAGGCCTCTGGAGCCGGGATTAGCTTCGACAATCCTGCCTCTGTCGCCCAAGACAAGTGGGGGCTTTTCTCAAGCAGCCGAATTGTTCTATAAAGGTGTTATTCTTCGACAACGGATACCTTTGCGAAGAGCTAATCTATGGGGCCAGTGCATACTGTGGAGTTTCGCATTCGGTATAGCGAGACGGATGCGATGGGCACCTATTATAACTCCCGAGTGTTGGAGTGGTTTGAATATGGGCGCACGGAATTGCTTCGGGCGCTGGGCAAGCCGTATCGGGAGATGGAAGCTCAGGGGGTTTGGATGCCGGTGCGGGAGGCGCATGTGGAGTACCTAAGTCCGGCTCGGTATGATGATCTGCTGCGGATGACTTGTCGGTTGTATCGTTCTGGACCGGCCCGTTTTCGGTTTGACGTGGAGATTGTGGATACGGAAACCGGCCGGCTGGTATGCCGGGGCTGGACCGAACATGTGGTGGTGGATCGCCGTGGCCGACCAATCCGGCCGCCCCCATGGCTGATCGAACTAGTCGAAGGCCGGAGAGAATAAAGGTACTTCTGAAAAATACTGAACATATAGTGGCGGAATCTCTGGATCATTCAAAAGGGATATTTTGATACCATTTTGGCTGGTCCTTCCCCTAACACAACATATAGGGTACTAGCATTGTTAGCAACCAATAGATAGTAGATACTCAGGAAGGACAACCGAACGGCTAGAGAATTAAAGGTTCATAAAGTTCACTATATGTTCAGGATTTGGCAGAGGTTCCTGGACTATATGAACTCTCGGTTCTAAGGCTGTTTGGCTTCGTTCGTCCAACAGCAACAAGATATAGAGTGCCAGCTACGCTGGTACCCTATATATCAAGCCAGAAATACAGGAAGCCAACATGGTATAAAAATATCTCTGTTAACTCATGCAGAGGTTTCTAAACTTTTGTTATTCTTGGCGGGGCTGCCACAGGCCGAAGGCTTTAGGCGCTTTCTCGCAGGGGCGCAAATTCGAATTGATACAGTCGTCGATAGGTGGAGCAGCGGGCCAGCAGTTGTTCATGGGAGCCGACATCTACGATTCGGCCCGCCTCCATCACTACAATGCGGTCGGCCAAGGCTAGAGTCGAAAGTCGATGCGTTACCATCAGGGTGGTGCGATTTCGAGTGAACTCTTCTAGAACAGTTCGGATCAGTCGCTGGCTTTCCGGATCCACTTGGCTGGTAGGTTCATCCAGGAGCAAGATGGCGGGGTCTCGCAGGATGGCTCTTGCAAGGGTAATTCGTTGGCGTTGGCCGCCGGAAAGTCGGCTTCCGCCCATGCCCACAAGCGTCTCATATCCGTCGGGCAGTTCTTCTACGATAAACTGATGAGCATGTGCCTGTTGGGCAGCTCGGATCACATCCTCCCGGCTTGCCCAAGGGGCGCCGTATCGGATGTTATTATACACGGTATCATCGAAAAGCCACGGTTCCTGGGTAACTAGTCCAATCTGCCGACGGAGATCCTGCAGACGCATCTGAGGCAGCGGCACTCCGTCCAGCCGAATCTGGCCTCGCAGCGGATCCGCAAACCGAAGCACCAGATTCAAAAGTGTGGTTTTGCCCGCCCCGTTGGGGCCCACAATGGCCAGTCGCTGGCCAAAAGGAATCTCCAAACATATATCCTCCAGCACATGCCGATCCTCTCGATAACCAAACCATACATGATCAAAGACCAAATCCCGCTGATGGCGGTGGAGGATCATCGGGCAAGCTGGCTCCTGAAGTTTCGGTTCTCGATCCAAAAGGGCGTAAATGCGGTCGGCTGCCGCTGCCGCCCGCTGAAGCCGAGAAAAGACGTCCGACAGCTTCCGGGCCGGATCCGCTGTCCCGATCAAGAACGCATAAAATAGCAATAGTGCTCCGACACTTAACGGTCGGTCGCTCATCCGAATCCCCAATAGATGCGTCTTTCCCTCTAAGGTCAAATATGCTCCGGCCCCCAACGCCAAACTAATCATCGCAATACCTAACATCTCGGTAAGCGGATGCGAAAGGCTGTCATACCGTGCAATTTTGAGCGATTTCCGAAAGTACTGTTTGCTACGCCGGTGGAACCGAAGCCGTTCGTATCGCTCCATAGTGAAGGCCTTGACCAGCTGGATGCCGCGGAAGGTTTCTTCCAGGATGTTATACAGTTCGGCCATACCTTCCATGGCACGGCGGTTGGCTCGCTTAAGCATTTTGCCCAGCCACTGGATTGCCCAAACCGCCACAGGCAGAACTAACAATGTTAACACTAAAAGCGGCCAGCACACCCAAGCCGCACCTGCTAAACATGCCAGCGCTTTGAGTGGCTCCCGAACCACTTTACCAAAAAGCACATTCAACCCATTGGTGAGACACTCCATATCGTAGGTGAATCGGCTCATTAGGTCCGTGGTATCTTCCTCGGTAAAAGCGGCGGTTTCCAGCCGCAGCGTCCGACGGTAGAAAAGCTTGCGCAGTTCAAACTCTCCCAGAGCGGCCAATCGGCCCACCAGAATGCCATGCCAAAATTGGAACAAGCATTTAATCAGCGTACCAAACATCAAAAGCCCGATCACCAAAACCAATGTCTGAAACGGGCTGTCAGGCAACAAGGCGAAGTAAGGTTGGAGGGCCTCATAGAGCTGCTCGGCCCGGCGTTCGGCCGCCAGCCGAGACTCGGCCAAACTCAGCTTGGTTTCCAAACGGGGCCTTTCGGCTTCTGGGGCCTGAGCCAACGCCCTTTGCAACTCCTGCACCTGGAGAGTATATTGGACGGTTGATTGCTGAGTTCTAGCTAGATTCCGCTGAGCCCACCGTTGGAGCGATTCCCCTTGAAAAATGATCTCCACAAACGGATACACCGCCCCGATATTGGCTCCCCAAAACACCCCCACCCCCACCGCACACAGGATCGAAAAGAAAAACGTCCACCGATACCGCAGTGATAGCCGAATCGCCCTAGCAAAATTCCTCATGATGGTCTTTCCTAGGCGCTAAACGAAATGCCAAAGGTGAGAGGTTCTGCTCAAGTACTTTTTAACGTGACTTTTGCCTTCTTTCTGATTTGGTTTGCCTCCCGCAAATGGTGCAAACGGTGCTGTTGCGCGCGTAATGTTCTATGTCCAGTAATTGCAAGCAGTTAACGATTTTCCTTTTCGCCAGAAGGCTCAAAATGGCAAAAGTCCAGATAAAGTCCCCTTTGAAAATCGCTCTCTTCGCACAGCTTTCTTTTAACAGATTTAATGGGGCGGTCCAAGACCAACGGAGCTGCTGGATGGCATTTTCGTTTTCATTTCGTATCCACCTGGCAGACCAGCGTTTAGGGCAACGTACGGGCGTAATTTTTCTAGGGAGATAGCGATGGCCTTCACGGATATAAAACTAGAGCGTTTAGAAAATATGGAAAAATTGAGATAAACAAATAAAATAATTTGGGTTTGAAAAAGATATTCATTTTGTGTATTTTATGTAGATTGCCTAAAATGATCCCAAAAATGCCAACCTTGCCTATCCTTTGAAGCGGTAAACTTAATAAAACAAATGCTCTTTTTTTTCGCCTGCAAAGAAACGGCGTTATAAAGAAAACAGCGATTCCAGTAGATGTGTGGCGTAGGAAGGAGTGCTCGATGGTTGGTTCTAGAGCAGAAATTTTGGCTCGATTTCGCCAGAAAATTGCAGAAGGTAAACCTATTATTGGCGGCGGTGCAGGAACAGGAATCTCAGCCAAGTTTGAAGAGGCCGGCGGGATTGATCTAATAGTGATTTATAATTCCGGCCGGTTTCGGATGGCTGGTCATGGTTCGTTGGCCGGTCTGCTACCGTTCGGGGATGCAAACGCCATTGTCATGGAAATGGCACGGGAGGTTTTGCCGGTGGTAAAACATACACCGGTTTTGGCCGGTGTCTGTGCTACCGATCCGTTCCGCCGGATGGAGTATTTCTTGCAGGAGATCAAACAGATCGGTTTTGCTGGGGTACAGAATTTTCCTACTGTTGGTCTTATCGACGGCCTGTTCCGGATAAACTTGGAGGAGACCAATTTCGGCTACTATCGGGAAGTGGAAATGATTCGACTGGCTCATCAGATGGACCTTTTAACTACGCCGTATGTGTTTACGCCGGAAGAGGCCAAGGCGATGACCGAGGCGGGGGCCGACATTTTGGTAGCTCATATGGGACTGACCACCTCTGGTTCCATTGGGGCCAAGACAGCTAAAACTCTAGACGAATGTGTGCGATTGATCAACGAAATAGCCTTGGCCGCCAAAGCAGTCCGGGAAGACGTCCTACTGCTTTGCCATGGCGGCCCGATTGCCGAACCGGAAGATGCCGAATACATTCTCCAGCACTGCCCTGTGGTCGATGGCTTTTATGGGGCTAGTTCCATGGAACGGCTTCCGACCGAACGTGCTATCCGCGAGCAAACCGAACGCTTCTGCCAGATCCGCAAACGTCCCGCTTAGAGGCTGTCTGCCAATCCATTTTTCCTGGACAAAGCAGTTCAAGGATCTGGATTACCAAGATGCCCGAAAAGGTCTACTTTTCCTGGCCTTTGGTCGCTCAGATGGGCAGTCTAAACCTGTCGGGAAACGCTCGACTGTTGATTTGCCGACAGCTTCTTAACTCGACTTTTGTCGATTTCTAGGGGCAGCTTACTTCGGATGTTCTAAGGCTCTGAAAATATGGGAGTTAAGGGCTTTACTGAACAAATAGTCCTAAAAGCCTAACTCCCTGAAATAAAAGAAGTTACAAGAATTGGCAAAAGTGGAGCTCAACTGCAGTTTTGCCGATTTTCCTACCTGCTTTTGTTTCCAGGGATTCGGGCGAACGTTGCCTTTGTTCGCCGAATTTCCTAACCCCCAATGATTGCAAGGAGTTATAGGATTGCATTTCCGGGCCGAAGCCAAAATGCCAAAAGCCGTGCTATGCTTCCGGCTCTGTAGAAAATGCCATCTGTATACTAAACAAATATTTCCTATCTGGATGGATCTTCTACTAGTGTTGGTGGGTTTTGGCCTCCGATGGGAAAATGTTCCCATCGAACCAATGCTTCTAGCAAAAGCAAGGCCCCTGGGCATTAAGCCCTTCCCAAACATCCCAAAGGCCTCTAAAATACCTTTGCAACTGGGTTTTTTCGGAACAGGAAGAGTTGCTGATGTGCTGGATAGGTGTTTTGGTTTGTTGCTATGCGCTAGGGGAGGTAGAAGCTGGCCAAGTGGTGTTCGAAGCCCGGAGTGCGGCCGATTTTGAGAAATGGGGGCTTTGGGACAATCGGCCGGGGGTACCGGGCATAGTGCGTCGGACCGACTTGGTGCAATATCAAGGGGCGCCGGCCACCAGTTTTGAAGACCAATCGATCACGCACGATCCCCGGGCGGCTTCGCCTCGGTTTGCCATTCCAGCGGATCGGTGGCTTCGGTTGGAGATTGTAGCCTCGGCCGAGCTGCCTCGATGGCTATGGACGCTGGAGGTAGTCTATTTAGCGGAGCAGGAAAAACAGATCCGCCATGTGCGGTTTTTTCCGTTGACGGTAGTCTCCGGACCGCAATGGCGGCCTAGTGTGTTTTATCTGCCGCCTGGTCGGCAAGTCAGCCTGGAGCAGCGGCCCACCCATCTGCAACTGATTCTCTATCCGGTGCTGCGGGGAATTTATTTTTCGCAGTGTCAGGCTTGGCATGTCCGGACAGGTCGGGTTCATGTAGCGATGGTTCGGGTGCGTTCGATGCCTTCGGCTTGGCGGCCGCCGAGGGATTCGTATGCTGGCTGGTTTGAGTTTTCTACGCAATTATTTTCGATGGAGGCCAAACCGGCCGTATCGTTTTCTTTTTTACATCATCGGCCTGCTGGCTGCCGGGGACCGGTTCGGGTGCATCCGGAAGGGTATTTGGTTTGGGAGGATGGCAGCCTAGTACGTTTATGGGGGGTGGCCTGGCATGAGTGGGGGCCTAAACATCTGGCGGAATATCCCGATCAAGAACAACAGCAGGCTGTGCGCACCCTCAGCAGTTTGGGAATCAACTTTGTGCGTTGGCACGGTGTGGGCCGGGGCCTTTGGGATCAGAAGACCGGCCAGTTGATCCCCGAAGAACGCTGGCGAAATTATGATCTGCTTTTGGCCCGACTGATGAAGGCCGGCATCTACCAGCAGTTTACCTTATGGTTTTTTGACGAATTGCTTTCTCGTCATCCGAAGCCACCGGATTGGCTTCCGCCGGAGATCCGGGGGGACCAAGCCTGGTGGGAAGCATATTTACAGTATAATGATTATCACACCCGCAAATGGGCTATCTTCGCCCATCAACCGATGCTCCAGAAGATGCTTTCCCTCCAAGAGCAGATCATGGGACATTTCAATCCCTACCGACACACTCGGTATGCCCATGATTTAGGAATTGTGGTGGTCCAGCCGATCAACGAAGTCAGCGCCTTGCAATCCAGTCCTACAAGCACTCCACTGGAATGGGATCCTAGCCAATCGGATATCCGACGGAATCGTCGGCTTCCGGAAGGCGTTTATCGGGCCTACACAGCGGTGTGGAATCGGTGGCTTCGGCAGCGGTTTGGAGATCGGCAACGGCTTTTGGCCGCCTATCCTCAGTTGGCCGAGGAATGGAAGGCCCTTGGGCTACACGAGGCGGATCCAGCCAAAGGCAATGTGCCCTTACCGCCTCCGCCATGGCGACAGCGAGAGCAAATCCAGTGGTGGTATTATATATATATGCAATTTTGCATAGAGCGGGAGCGCTGGCTTTATGACAATTTTGCTCGGCGGATGCGTGGGCTTGGCTACCGAAACGCCTTGGCCGGTGACGCCGGCGGGGCCTGGCGCGGCCAATTGGAAACGCACCAATCCCTTGATGTGATCTACGACTTACATCATCCGTACACCGATGGCGAAGAACCAGAAGATTTGTCCTATATCTACAACATGCCCTATCCGTTGCAATCGCCGCTGGATACCATTTACGAGGCCCAGATCGTGCACGCTTGGGGGAAAGCCAGTGTGGTTTCGGAATGGGGAGCAGGTACTCAGAATCAATATCGGGCCATGCTGCCGATTCTGGTGGCCACTTATAACGCCCTGCAACAGCGCAGTGCCGTGGCCGAACACGTTTGGGGTTATCCGAAAGGCCGACCCGATTTTCTGCTAGGAATCAATCCGGGGTTTGGGAACCTATTGGGCGATCCGGCCCGCATTGGACCGTATCCGGTAGCGGCTACGTTGTTTTGTGTGCCTGAGGCGTTGCAATCGCCTCGGCTGATCGCTTGTCAGCTTTGGCCGGAGGAGGATTTACCAGTCCCAGAGCGTGCCCTGCAAGGCGATGAGGCATCCAGTTTCTATTTTGCCGGTGCGTATTTAGCTCATGTGGCCAGGATCCGTTGGGCCCGATGGGATGGTCGTTCGGCCCAGGTGCCGCCGGCCGATCTGTTTTACTTTCCGCTGACCAGCGGCTCGGGCAACTTGAAATCGCTGCCCAAGGATAAAAAACTGTTTTTAATCGTACCACCGGAAAAAACCTACACTGGCTGGCAGATTCAGCGACCGTATGAGCGGGTCCATTCGCTGTATCCCAAACTACGGTTTCGTACAGGAGAATATGAACTGCGATGGAGTTTGCCCAACGGCTTTTCCGGCAAACAACGAGTGCAGGGGCGACTGATGGAGACGGCTAGCTTACCGCCCAATGCCACCCGAATCGGCCAGGACGTAACCGGCCAAGTCTGCTGGGCTTTCTATGACGAGCGAGCCTTGGTGATTTCGGATGCGGCCGTCTTACAGCCGGTGATTGCTCCGGCGCTGGATGCCGCTTTAAAAACATGGGGACTGTTGCAGAAGGACCGAGGTCTGCTTTCCCATGGCGAACTGATCAGTTCGACCGGTCAGCTACGCCGAAATTGGCAAGAGGGCTGGATCAGCATCGAAAGCCCTTGGGCACAGGTCCTCATGGGGGATTTGAGTCGGGCGCCAAGCCTCCGCCATCTGTCGGTTAGCAGCCGGCCGCAATGTGGGGTGGTGGCTGCAATACCAGCCGAAAAACGCCCCTTAGCCGAAGCCAAACGTTGGTTCTTAGTAGCCATAGCACGGGTGCATAATCGAGATTATCATGCCCTGTATCACGAGTTTGAAGGAGTGTATCGCGGCTGTGGCTTTCGGTTAGCCATCGGTCAAGGCCCAGCTGTCTGCGAACCCATGCAGGCTACCCTGCTGTTGAAAGGCGCTGAGTGGAAAAAGGCCACCATATCCGCCTTAACTCCGTTTTTAGAAATCGGCAGACGGTTGCCCTCCAAATCGACCCCCTCTGGCCTATCCATCCCTCTAGAAGAGGCTAAAACGATTTGGCTGCTGGTGGAACGGTCCTAACTGCCGTTTCACCTTTTTCCCTCACTGTCTACACTTCCCCAGGGCGTAGTACCAACCAAACCTCTGGGGTTTCCTAGAATTTGTTAACGCCATAACAAACTTAGAGCATTCTTTTTTCCCAGCTGCCCAAAATCGCAACAATCGATTTTGACGGGCGTAGAGGCTCTAACAAAATGGAAATCCAGATGGTTTTAAGGGGCGACCTGCCTCTTGAAGGTGGTGGAAAACTCGGCATGATTCTAACACATAGTGAACTTTGTACACTTTCGATTCGTTAAGCTTTAACTCCTGTTATTGAAATACCTACTACATGAATGTTACCCGCCTTGCTGCAACCTAATATATTCAGCCAGTCCCGGAGGGAACCCGAATGGTATAAAAATATATCCATTGAGTCTACCTAGGTTCCATAGGACAACTCCCTTTAGCTGTTAGCTCGACGTTTACCCTTTTTCTTAATTTGTTTTGTAGGTATTGGGTTAGTACTAACCTTCCTTTTATTCACACAGTTTCCTAAGTCTAATCGTTTTGAGCGTTTAAAAGTTTTCCTTTTCGCTAGAAAGCCAACATTGGTAAAAGTCGAGCGTAGTAAATATGGGACAATCGGGAGGCGACCAGATGGTACAGGTTCCTAGCAGACCCGGCAGCCGCTGGGGTGGCAAAAGCAAACGAGCTTTACCAGCTACGCGTCTGCTGGGTTGGCTAGTTACTATGCTATTGACAGCCGGCTTCGTGCTGGCGTTGATGCAGTTTAGGGTCTCTAGCTTGGTTCCTCCGGGGGGGTCTGAAGTGGCCCCACAGCCCAGCCGCTCCCAGCTGGCGCCCGGTCAACCACAGAAGCGTCTCGACGGCCTCATCCTTAAAACAGTCCTGCCCATGCCAACCCAAGGTCCAAATCTCCTTCAAGCTTTTAACTGGCAGCCGTATGGCCAAGGCTTTCAGAAGCAAGGCGATATTTGGATCTGCCATAACAGCCACGATACTTCTGAGCAGCGGGGGCTCTACCAACATGTGATTCTCAATCAGTCCCGTCCAGAACCGATTGTGGCCATGGCGGCCAGTAAAGCGGAGGCCGTCCATGGACCAGTCGAAGGCAATTATGCCCTGTATGTGGACCTTCGATACCAGGACGGCACACCGCTGTATGGCCAACAAGCCCCTTTCCAAGCCGGTACCCACGATTGGCAGGAGCGTCGGGTCCTTATCCTGCCGGAAAAACCCGTCCATTCCTTGACCATGTATTTATTATTTCGGAATTGCCGGGGCAAAGTCTATTTTAAAGAGCCTCGGCTTGTTGTGGTTCCGATCAAGGGGACTCTCTGTCTGTTTGAAGGGGCGACGGTCCGATTGGTGGACAGACCGCACGAAGGCTTTCAAGTCCGCGATGTGGCCGCTGGCAGCAATTTTGTCCGGATCGAACGGGAGGCATTGGGCATCCGGCTAGAATGTCGGCAGACCGATGGCCCGGAGGGCGTTCGATTCTTTGATGTCCAATTGCAAGACACGACCGGTAAAGACAGGGCCATCAGTCTGATCTACGCCCTGCGGATTCCCCGGCAAAGCGACTCTTCGAGCCCCGGGACCGGCAGTTCGGTACAATCCGTTTCTGTTAGTTCTGCCCCAAAGAAAAAGCCAGGTGCTTCGGATGCCAAAGCGGCGGAAGCCGTCTGGGGAAAGCCAAGCAGTTCTGAAACCATCTCTGGAGCCAGCTCAGATAAGGAAGACTTATTTTGGTTGGTCGATCCTCGGCGGGAGGAGCCGATCCGGCCAGGCCGGGAATATCTGAATGCCAGCCGGTGGAACTGCGGAGCAACCGGGTATTTGTCCCGGTATCCGTTCGGCGCGGTCCGACGGGGCAAACAGGGCTGGGGCATTGGGATTGACATGATGGAGCCAGCCTTTTTTCGGGTCGGCTATCACGGGACAACCGAAGAATTGTATCTTGCATACGACCTTGGATTAACACCGGAAAAACCTTCAGCCAAAGTGCGATTCTGTACATTTAGCTTTGATGCCTCTTGGGGATTTCGGTCTGCTTTGGCCCGGTATTATGAGATCTTTCCGAGGGCTTTCCAATGCCGAACGCCCCAGCAGGGACTGTGGATGCCTTTTGCCAAAATTAGCGAAGTTCAAGGATGGGAAGATTTTGGGTTTAAGTTCAAAGAGGGGGACAATGAACCGGATTGGGACGATGCCCACGGGATTATTACCTTCCGATATACGGAGCCGATGACCTGGTGGATGCCTATGCCAAAGCAGATGCCCCGCACCATGGAAGCCGCCCTGGCCGAGGCCAAACGTCTGGCCGACATAGGTAACCCCCATGCCAAAGCTCTATTTACTAGCGGATTCCATAATGCCGAAGGCCAATTCCCGGCTCGGCTGCTGAACACTCCCTGGTGCGATGGGGCTGTCTGGAGCATGAACTCTATCCCCAGTTTGCCCGGAGAGCCAACCGATTTTTCCCTTAAATGGAACGCCAAGATTCGGAAGTTATTGTACTGGCCGAATCGAAAAGAAGGTCTGGACGGGGAATACATCGATTCCAGCGAAGGCTATGTTACCGATGTGCTGAACTTCCGACGGGAACATTTTCGGTTTGCGGAGCGGCCGCTTAGCTTTTGCCAGCACACCCATCGGCCGGCCATGTTTCGAGGCTTGATTGTGTTCGAATATGTGCGGGCCATCGCAAAAGATATTCATGCCATGGGAAAACTCATGATGGCCAATGGTACCCCGACGCAACTTTGCTGGCTTTGTCCCATGCTCGAGGTGATGGGCACAGAAACCGACTGGCACATCCAGGGTCAGTGGCAGCCTATGAGCGATTCGGAGCTGCTCTACCGGCGGGCCTTGTGCAAAGGCAAACCCTACTGCTTCCTAATGAACACCAACTTCGACCAGTTCGGCCCGGAACTGGTGGAAAAATACATGAAACGATGCTTGGCCTACGGGATGTTCCCCGGTTTTTTTAGCCCGGATGCGTCAACAGGACATTATTTCACCAGGCCGGAACTTTACAATCGGGATCGGCATCTGTTTAAGAAGTATATCCCGCTTTGCCGACGGGTGGCCGAAGCCGGCTGGGAACCAATCCCCTTGGCCCACTCCGACAACCCTAAAGTCTATGTGGAACGTTTCGGCCGACGCTATTTGACCGTCTTTAACGATAGTCCTCAGCCGCAAACTGCCACCATCCGCCTGGAAGGCCTCCAACCGACCCGGCCAGAAACCCCTGAACTAGTCCACAGCGGCAAGATAGTTTGGAAAGAGGGCCAAACTACTCTAAGCCTAGGGCCGGAAGATGTGGCCCTGCTGGACCTCCAACCGGAATAAAACCCCCAGTGCAGGATAGGTCATCTGAGTTCCTTATGGAGTGCTTTGATGCCCTAATCCTTCTAGCCGGTTCCCGAGCCATCGGCCCATGCTGAGATTGTATGGTTTGCCTTTTCCTGTGTACTATGGTAGGTTTGGGAGAGCCAAAACCAGTTAACAAAGGATGGCAGGTGACTGGACAAAGTGCTTCCGAACCGATTCCAGCAAGCCCACAGCTCCACAGGCCGAGAGCCAACGGCAGCTCGAAACGCCCTGGGCCGCTCAAACGCCTTTATTATTGGGTACTCCACTGGGCGGAGACTCCCTATGGGACTCCTGCCCTTTTTATACTGGCTTTTGCCGAAAGCTCCTTTTTCCCCATTCCGCCGGATGTATTACAGATAGCACTTTCGATCTCCAAGCCTCGCCGATCGTTTTATTATGCGTTGGTCAGTGGGATTGGATCGGTCTTGGGCGGTCTGGTGGGTTGGTTGATTGGATTTGCTTTTTGGTCCGCCGTGGGGGAGTTCTTTTATCGGTACGTGCCCGGCTGCACGCCAGAAAACTTCCAACGGGTACAGACTCTTTATGAGCAAAACGCCTTCTGGGCCATCCTAGGCGCTGCCTTTACTCCGATTCCTTATAAAGTGTTTACCATTGCCGCTGGTATCTTTTGCATTTCGATTCCCACCCTTTTGGTGGCCTCTTGTTTAGGCAGGTTCGGCCGATTTTTCTTGGTAGCATCGGCCATTTATGTCCTAGGCCCCGGTATTAAATCGCTGCTGGAAAAATATTTCGAATGGCTCACATTACTTCTCTTTGTGCTCCTGGTAGCAGGCTTTTTAGCAATCAAGTATCTTTTCTGACCCTATTCTGCCGAGTGAAGAACCCGTTTGGGTAAGCAGAAGACCTAGAAAACACAGCATAGGAACTTCTGCGAACTCAGGAACACATAGGGAACCAACTTCGACATAATTCGCCAAAGATATTTCTATACCATTTTGGTTGTGTCTGCGTCTGATCCACTATATTGGATTACAAGCAGGGTTCGCAGCCCGTGTAGAGGCTATTTGTACAGTATGAGCCGAACCTTACTGAATCAAAGTGTCGTTAAGTTCCCTGGATGGTCAGGATTATGCAGGGGGGCCAAAAACCTTGGCTTGGGGATTTTACTGCATTAAGAAATTTCAAAGCCTAACTTCTGGATATAAAAGAATTTAGGAACCTCTGCATAATTCAAGGAGGATATTTTTATACCATTTTGGATGTCCTTCCTCTAACACAACATATAGAGCTGCAGTATTGTTAGCACCCAATAGATAGTAGGTGTTCGGATAGAAGAACCGAACGGCTATAGAAT
>JANXAQ010000138.1 GCA_025062105.1 Thermoguttaceae bacterium | reverse complement strand
CAGGAGCCGGTCGGCCAAAACCCATGGGAAACCAGCCCAATCCCCATTTTAGGACAGCCTCTAAGTTCGACTTTTGCCAATTTTCCAAACTGCTTTTTACCTCAGGAGTTATGGCAGACCTTCCTTTTGTTCACACAATTTTCTAACTCCAGTAATTCCAGGGAGTTATGGTTTTTTCTTTCGCCAAAAGGTCCAAAATGGCAAAAGTCGAGCTAAGATTTCCCCTGTTGGGTGTTGGGGTTCTTCTGGGAGTGGCGGCTCAACCAAAGATGGTACCATTTCAGCCGAGGGGAGCAAGTCATATCCCCTGAAAGTTGGCATTTTTACTCCCTTTTTTAGGGGGTTTAGTGTGGTCAGGGAGCACACTGGAAATGTTAGCTCCTGAGGACAATTTTTCCTGCCAAACTGGCATCCGGCAGGGAGTGCCCGGGACAGTAGCCTGTGGGTGTATGCATAAGTAGTTATTTAGCAATAGGTTAAGAAGAGACTGCTTTTGGCACACCGGTTGCTTTATTGAAAGGCAGTTTCTTTTCGGCTGCCAATTGCGCAAGTGCAAGCACAGTCAGGAGTGCGCTGGGATTTTCCTAAACCCTCTTGGAAAGGGCAGTAGACTCCCTATAGGTGGGTCTTTCGTGGGTAGATAGGAGGAAATCACCGTGGCAAAACAATTGATCTTTGAGGATGAAGCCAGACTGGCTCTGGCGAACGGTGTTACTAAGTTGGCTCGGGCCGTCCGCAGCACCTTGGGCCCTCGAGGCCGAAATGCCGTGTTGGATAAAGGTTGGGGTTCTCCCAAAATTACTAAAGACGGAGTAACCGTCGCCGAGGACATTGAGTTGGAAAATCCGTATGAAAACCTGGGGGCTCAATTGGTTAAAGAAGCCGCCACGAAAACCAACGAAGTTGCAGGCGACGGAACCACCACGGCGACGGTATTGGCGGAAGCCATCTTCAAAGAAGGCCTCCGGATGATTTCGGCCGGTGCAGACCCGATGGCCTTGGCCCGAGGCATCCACAAGGCTACCGATGCCGTAGTGGCAGAGCTGAAAAAACTGTCCAAATCCGTAGATCCTAAAAACAAAAAGGAAATTCAGCAGATTGCTACCATTGCTGGCAACAATGATCCGTCGATTGGTAGTGTGTTGGCCGACGCTTTTATGAAGGTCGGTAAAGACGGTGTGATCACCATCGAAGAGGGCAAACAAAGCGAAACCTATGTGGAAGTGGTCGAGGGGATGCAGTTCGACCGAGGTTTCCTGTCGCCGCATTTTGTAACCGATGTGGAGAACCAAAAGGTCGAATTGGAGGATTGCCTGATTCTGGTACACGAGGAAAAAATCTCCAGCGCTAAGAATCTTATCCCGCTCCTGGAGGCGGTCAGCAAGGCGAATAAGCCGCTTCTGATTATTGCTGAGGAGGTCGAGGGCGAGGCATTGGCCACTTTGGTGGTCAATAAACTGCGGGGCATTTTGCGTTGCTGTGCGGTGAAGGCTCCCGGCTATGGCGATCGGCGAAAGGCGATGTTGGGCGATATTGCCATCTTGACCGGGGCGCAGCCGATCTTCAAAGACTTGGGCATCCAACTCGATTCGGTCAAGCTGAAAGATCTGGGCACTGCCAAGAAGGTGATTGTGGATGCGGAAAATACCACGATTGTCGGCGGCGGCGGTGACAGAAAGGCCATTGAAGGCCGAATTGAACAGATCCGCCGAGAGATCGAAATCACCACTAGCGACTACGACCGGGAGAAACTGCAGGAGCGATTAGCCAAGTTGGCTGGCGGAGTGGCCCAAATCAATGTCGGCGCTGCGACCGAAACCGAAATGAAGGAGCGAAAGGTGCTCTTAGAGGATGCCCGGGCTGCCACCCAGGCTGCCTTGGAAGAGGGCATTGTGCCTGGCGGTGGGGTGGCGCTAATTCGGGCTGCCAAGGCCCTGGAAAAGTTCCAGTTAGATGGCGACGAAGGCCTTGGGGCTAAGTGTGTGCTGAATGTCCTGGATATGCCCCTGCGCGTGATTGCCGAGAATGCCGGCCTGGACGGGGCCGTCGTGGTCAATCGTGTACGCCAGGCCAAGAACAAAAACGAGGGCTTCGACGCCGAACGGCAGGTCTATTGTGATCTGCTAGAAGCCGGGATCATTGATCCGACCAAAGTGGTTCGGACTGCCTTGCAAAATGCAGCTAGTGTGGCTTCCCTGTTGCTCACCACCTCCGCTCTGGTAACAGAAATCCCCAAGAAAGAAGAGAAGAAAGGGCGGCGAGGTGGTCCGGACATGGAAGACATGGGGGACATGGATGAGTTCTAAAGATCGTTGGACTCTGTCGAAACGGTTTCCGGTCGGAGGTTAACTCCAAAACAGGAGCTAACCTACCAACATGATCAAAAGTTCCTTAGAATGTAGATATCCTTACAGAGAGTTACTTCCTCTAGCGAGCCTACCACTTGGCGAAAGTCGGGTTTGCAAACAAGCACCGAACAGCCTGATCGGCAAATTCTGATATCTTTCGAAACTGGTATCTTTCGAATTTCGTTTGGAGCAAATCGGATCTAGAAACGAAGTTTGGAAATAAGGAGTTTTTTGGAAAATAGATTTTTCCGCCTTTCCGTGAGGGACTTAGACATGGCCAAAAGCATTCATCTTCGACCGTTGGATGATCGTGTGGTTGTGGAACCGAAGGAAGCTGAAGAAGTTACTGCCGGTGGCATTGTGCTGCCGGACACTGCCAAGGAGAAGCCGCAGCGGGGCACTGTGATTGCTGTTGGCCCTGGTCGGCTTCTGGAAGGTGGCAAACGAGCCGAAATGTCCGTCGCTGTAGGCGATGAGGTGATCTTCGGCAAATACGCCGGCACCGACATCGAAGTCGATGGCCGGGAGCTGAAGATCCTGCGGGAAAGCGATATTTTAGCTAAGATCGTCAAATAGCCGAGCCGCTCTGCCAAGCAAGGCTTCGACAGGATGAGGGGATTGTGCTCCTTCCTGTCTCGAAGTTTCATAGGCGGGGCTGTCAGTTCGGCAGGACAAGTTTCGAAATTTGTATCCTCCGTGCGCCGAAGCAGTTTGCTTTCGGCGCTGAATGGGGTGGGAGAAGGGCTTTGGGGAGTTCTTCTTGCTGACAGGCTGCTAGATGGATGCGGCTTGTCAGAGCGGAGGACTCCCGGGATGTGGGATGAGGATTGGTCTTTGAAGTTTCCTTGGTTAGGAAGGAACTACGACCGTGCCCAAGCAACTGCTGTTTGAAGATCACGCTCGGCAACGGCTTTTGCGTGGGGTGGAAAAGTTGGCCCATGCCGTGGCCGTCACCCTGGGCCCTACCGGGCGAAATGTCATTCTGGACAAATCTTTTGGTGGTCCTACGGTTACTAAAGACGGCGTAACCGTGGCCAAAGAAATCGAACTAGAAGACCGGTTTGAGAACATGGGGGCCAAGCTAGTCAATGAGGTGGCCTCCAAAACCAGCGATGTAGCCGGGGATGGTACCACGACGGCTACTCTGTTGGCCCATGCCATTTACAAAGAAGGGCTTCGGCAAGTAACGGCCGGGTCCAATCCGACGGCGATCCGGCGTGGGATTGAGCGGGCCGTTCAGGCCGCCGTTGAACATTTGCATTCCATGGCGAAAAAAGTCACCAGTAAAGAAGAAATCGCTCAGGTCGGCGCCATCAGCGCCAACAATGATATGACCATCGGTAAACTTTTGGCCGATGCCATGGAAGCCGTCGGTAACGACGGAGTGATTACCGTCGAAGAAGGCAAAACTGCCGAAACCACGTACGAGCGCGTCGAAGGGATGCAGTTCGACAAAGGGTATCTGTCCCCTTATTTTATCAACCGGGCAGAAACCATGGACTGCTACCTGGAAGACGCCTACATCCTAATCCATGAAAAGAAGATCAGTAACCTCCGGGAGCTGATCCCCATTTTGGAGAAGGTGGTCCAGAGCGGTAAGCCTCTGCTGATTATCGCAGAGGATGTGGAAGGCGAGGCTCTGACGGCCTTAGTGGTCAATAAACTGCGAGGGGTTCTGCCTTGCTGTGCGGTCAAAGCTCCCGGTTTTGGGGATCGGCGAAAGGCGCTGTTGCAGGATATCGCCATCTTGACCGGTGGCACGGTGATCAGCGAAGACCTGGGCATCAAGCTGGAAAACCTAACTTTGGAGCATTTGGGCCGGGCCAAAAAAATCACCGTGGATAAAGATACCTGCACCATCGTCGAAGGCGCCGGGAAACCTTCTGAGATCAAAAACCGCATTGAACAACTCAAACACCTGATTGAAACCACCGACAGCGACTACGACCGGGAGAAGTACCAGGAACGGCTGGCAAAACTTTCCGGCGGTGTGGCCGTCATCAAAGTCGGTGCCCCCACTGAAACCGAAATGAAGCAGAAGAAGGCCCGGATTGAGGATGCCCTGCATGCTACCCGGGCCGCTGCGGAAGAGGGCATTGTGCCGGGCGGCGGCGTGGCACTCCTACGTTGTATCGAGGCGGTCGAAGCAGTGCGTAGTTCCGCCCGTGGGGATGAAAAAATCGGTGTGGATATCGTCCGGGAGGCCCTCAAAGCGCCGCTTCGGCAGATTGCCGAAAACTGCGGACTGGACGGTTCCGTAGTGGTCGAAGAAGTCCTGGAAAAACCGACCAATGTGGGCTTCGACGCCAATACCCGCAAATATGTCGATATGTTCAAAGCCGGGATCATTGATCCGGTCAAGGTGGTGCGGGTGGCGTTGGAAAACGCCGCTAGTATTGCCGGGCTGATGCTAACGACCGAAACCCTAGTTACCGACTTGAAGAAGGAAGACAAAGAAAAGGAAATCGAAGGAGCAGTGCGGTAAACTAGCCATCCAGCAGTCTTGGCTAACCCCATGGACGGGCGCAGATACATCCCCGAAGGCGGGCTACTGCTACCCGGAGCGGTGGCCCGCCTTTGTGCCTATAAACTTAGCACTGCTCCGCCCAATGCAAAAGTGGCTTCCTCCTCCCTGAAAAAGGAGGAGGCCTTTCCAGCTCGACTTTTGCTATTTTTCCCAACTACTGTTGCCTCCAGCAGTTAGGACGAAATATTCTTTCGTTCATGTAATTTCCTAACTCCAATATTTACCAGAGGTTAGAGCTTTCCCTTTCCAAAAGGAACCCAAAAATGGCAACAGTCGAATTCCAAGAAAAGTCCGACGTTTTCGCGGAAGCTCTTAGCTCGACTTTTGCCATTTTGCCTAACTTGGTTTGATTCCAAGAGTTAGGAGAAATCCTCTGTTTGTTCACACATTTTCCCAAGTCCAATAATTTCAGGGAGTTAGAACTTTCTCCCTTCGGCAGAGGCCTGAAAATGGTAACAGTCGAGCTTAGAGGCTGTCCGAAAAGTATTTTTATGATGAAAGGATGTTTCCTTCCTCAATTCCCGAGAATCCCCAAAATCCCTGTTTTTAACGAGTATGGAGGATAGGACCCGGTCGGCCAAAACCCATTGAAAACCAGCCAAATTCCCATTTTAGGACTGCCTCTAGGAACGTATTCCTTGCGGAAACAAGAATCCAGGTTTTCCTTTCTCTGTCTGGATTTTCGCTTGTGCGGGACCGAGTCTAAAAGCCCCTTGGAGGGCAAAGACACTTAGGAAACGTGGAGGAATAGGTCCGGGACCAAAAATCAACCCTCCTTCCATTGCCGGAAGGGTTGCAGAAACCACACGTTGGTAGGTGGGTTCGAGTTCGGCTAGGTCGAAAACACGGTGCCCTCATGCTATGATTCCATAGGATTGGTTTCCGCCTTGGGAGCCGACGCCAAAAAGGTTCAGCGGCAATCCGAGTCAACCCTCAGGCCATGAAGAGCATGGCAACCAAACGCGATTATTACGAAGTGTTGGGAGTGCCTCGCAACGCCACCCGCGAGGAAATCGCCCGTGCCTATCGGCAACTGGCGCTAAAGTATCATCCTGACCGCAATCCGAATAATCCGGAGGCGGTCGAGAAGTTCAAAGAGGCCTCGGAGGCTTTTGAAGTCCTTCACGATCCGGAAAAGCGGCAGATTTACGACCGATACGGCCACGCAGGCCTGGAAGGGGGTGGGTATGTACGTGAATTTCGGGACGTTGAAGATATCTTTGAGGCCTTTAGCGATATTTTTGCCGACAGCATTTTTGGCGACTTATTCGGAACGTTTGCCACCAGGCGAGGTAGGCGACGAGCACAGCCGGGTGCCGATGTACGGTGTGACGTGAAGATTGATTTGGTGGAGGCGGCCCGGGGGGTTAGCAAAACGATTCGCTTCCATCGCCGGGAGTTTTGTCCGCGTTGTAGCGGCAGTGGTGCAAAGCCCGGCACCCGGCCAGAATCCTGCCGATATTGTGGCGGCCGAGGCCACATCGTCCAACGGGCAGGTTTCATCTCGATTCAAACCACTTGTCCGTCCTGTCGAGGGGCGGGCAGTGTCGTTCGGGAACTTTGCCCCGAATGCCGAGGCGAAGGGACTGTGCTGCGGCAGGTGGAGCGCCAAGTTCACATTCCAGCCGGTGTCGATAATGACACCCGCCTCCGCCTCGAAGGGGAAGGAGATGTAAGCCTCCAGGGAGGGCCGCCAGGCGATTGTTATGTATTTATCTCCGTACAAGAACATCCGTTCTTCCGGCGGGAAGGGCAACACCTGATCTGCCAGGTACCGATCAGCTATACCCAGGCTGTCCTGGGAGCAACAATTCAAGTTCCCACCTTGGAAGGCAATGAGCAGCTGGAGATTCCGCCAGGAACACATAGTGGACAGGTATTTCGACTACGAGGCCGAGGCATGCCTGATCCTCGGTATCGGGGCCGAGGTGATCTACTAGTGGAAGTGGTCATCGAAGTACCTAAACGCCTCAGCCCCGAACACGAACGTCTCCTTCGGGAACTGGCAAAAATTGAACAAGCCGAAGTCATGCCTCGACGCAAATCCTTCCTAGAAATGCTTAAAGACTTCTTTAGTTCCGGAAGCGATTCCGAGCGAAGGGAGCAGAAACCATGAATAGCTATCCGATACACGGCAACCCCAATTCAGAGCTTCGGGGACAGAATGTTCCTAGCGAACCCACGGACAAGCCGATGAATGCTCCATCGGCGGCAGGTCCTCCAGCCCGTAGTGGGCAAGGATGCAGTACAGAAGTGGGCCCACCGGCCGGAGCAATGGCTGCTCCGTGCGCAAAGGATGCCACCCAACAAATTTCTAGCGAGGCCCAAGCGGCCGTGTCTGCTGCGGAAGCGGCGGATCTGGCAGAACAGCTCCAGCAACTACGCAGCCAGTTGACTGCTGCACAAGAGGCCTGCCAACGAGCCGAGGCCGAACTGGCCGAAGCCAACGAGGCCAAACTCCGAGCACTTGCCGAGCTAGAAAACTTCCGCCGACGCGTCCAACGGCAATTAGAAGAAGAACGCCGGTACGCCTTGTTCCCGCTGGTCCGGGATCTGCTCCCCGTGTTGGATAATCTACGCCGGGCGGTGGACTCGGGACAAAAAAGCCAGGATGCAGCTGGGCTCCTGGCTGGGGTCCAATTGGTCTATAAACAACTTCAGGATGTCCTCCAGCGGCATCAGTGTGTGGAGATCGAAGCCCTAGGAGCAACCTTCGATCCCAATTTGCACCAAGCCGTCTCCCAGGTGCCCAGTCCCGAACATCCCCCAGGAGCGATCCTAGAAGTAGTCCAACCAGGCTTTCGACTCCATGATCGGGTGGTGCGGCCCAGTTTGGTGGTTGTGGCTACGGCCCCCCCTGGCACCAAAGAGCCAGAGGCCGAAAAGGCCGATCATCCTCCGTCTCCTGACGCTACCACCCCCCCCACCATTCAAACACCGCCTTCCGACGATTCCTCCGGCACGAATGGGAAAAAATAAAAGCCGACGATCCCTAAGTTCGACTTTTGCCATTTTGGGCTTCGGCTGTAATTATTGGGGTTAGGAAATTCGGTGAACAAAAGCAGTTTTCGCATAACTCCTGGAAACGAAATCAGTTAGGAAAATTGGCAAAATTCGACCTAAGGCAGGTTCGTGGAAAATCATAAAAACAAACATCGCCTCCAAACTCGACTTTTGCCATTTTCCCTAAGTCCTTTTGTTTCCAGTAGTTACGACGAGACTTCCTTTTGTTCGCACAATTTCCTAACTCCAATAGTTACAAGGAGTTAGAGTTTTCCCTTCCGGGAGAAGGCCTAAAATGGCAAAAGTCGAGCTCCGAAAAGGATGGAAAAATAGAGTTTTGGCAGTTCGGTTCCCTTGGTGTTCATCTTAGCTCTAGCAGCAGAAAGGAGAACGCGATGCCCACCTATGAATACCGCTGTGATGCCTGTGAGCATCAGTTTGAGCTTTTCCAATCCATTACCGCCGAACCACAGCGTCGCTGTCCGCAGTGTGGACGGCTGAAGCTACGTCGGCTGATCGGACCGGGAGCAGCCATTTTGTTTAAAGGTTCCGGTTTCTATATTACCGACTACCGGAGCGAATCCTATAAGAAGGCTGCTGCCGCCGAAAAAAGCGCGACCAAAACGGACGGCAACGGAAAATCCGACGGGAACAGCACCAGCACAACCAGCACCAAAAAAGAAAAAGTTGCCAAAAAGTAGTCCCCAAAAAAACAAAAGTAACCAGTTCGCCGAATTATCTTTGGCTCCACAGAAGCGACGCAATTGGCATTCCCCCCGCAAGAGGGAATGCATATTTTTTCTACAAGGAGATGCCGAGCGGGATCCCTGTCGGGGGATGACATCCATGGCTTTTCCGTTCGGCAAAGAGCTCTCTACGATGTTCTGAAGCACTGGATCCCTGCTGGACCGGAGATGAGATAAGGGGTCTCTGCGGTCGAACGGCTTTTCTGTTCGGCGGAAATGCACCTATAATGTTTGGAGGCACTGAATCCCTGCTGCCGCTGGATAAAACAAGTGGATTTTCTATTTAGGCAAAAATGTTTACATCACTTCCAAGTTGCTCACACAGTGCCGAGGTGCACCCCGGCGGATAATCCAACTAGAGCAGGACCTTGTATCTATGCGGGAACATCTGTGTCCAATTTGTGGGCGTGCGGTCGATCCGGGCAAAACGTCGGCCATGCCGTTTTGTAGCGAACGGTGTCGGCAGATAGATTTGGCCCGGTGGCTGGGCGAACGGTATCGAATCCCAGGTCCTGCTCAAAGCCCGGAACAACCCCTAGACCAGTCTCCCTCGGAAGCTTCTTCAGCTATGGAAGACTCCAAAGCGTCCGAAGATTCCGACACAAAATTTTCCGACCCAGAATTCCCCCCTGATGAGCAAGACTGAAAGCTGGAAGGTTCGGGAAAAGGGCCCGCAAATCGGAAGGATTGGCAGAAAAAGCCAACTGTTCAGCCGGGTCTTCTTTCTGCGAGCGGGTTATCGTCTTCAGGCCCCACATTCGGGCTAGCAAAAGCCCATTGTTCAACCCCGCTATCCTTTTCGGTTACCGTCATTAGTACCCTATCCGGTCATAGATAGGCGGTGCCCTATCCGGTCGTAGAAAGGCGTTCTGCTCCGCCCAGGTATCCACCTGCGTGGCTCAAGGCGGAACTATTAAAGGAACCTCTGCATAATTCAAGGGTGATATTTTTATACCTCTTCGGTTTGTCCTCCCCTAACCCAACATATAGAATTGCTAGCATTGCTAGCAGCCCATCGATAGTAGATGTTCGGCTACAGAAATGGCAGGGCGTAAGAATCAAAGGTTCATGAAGTCCACTATATGTTCAGGATTTTGCAGAGGTTCCTAAATCTGGTCCAAGGCGTCGATCCATCGGAGCAGTTCGGCCATTTCCTCAGCAGTAAGCTCCCGCTGCTTTTCGCCCAGATTTTTGACGATCACCGGATATTTTGCAGCTCGGAGCCTGCCGACAAAGGCATCTACTTGGCCGGTGCGCTGGTCTTTTTCGGGCCGGGCAACGTAGAACCAAAGCGGATAGGCTGGATCATTTTCCGGCGAAGCCAGCAGGATCGGTTCCGGGCAGAGCATTACCACTGCCCGAATTGCTTCTCGATGGCCGAAGGCCAGCATCCCGGCAAAACCAGCTCCCGCACCATCGCCTACAGCCACCACCCGGTGAGGATCGACATGGTAACCGGTCCGAAGATTTTCCAAAAGTTTTTTTACCAGTTCTATTTCACCTGGTTGCCATTGGGGTGGGGTGCCGTGAACTGCTTTGGGCACCACCAGGATTAGATCATAGGCGTCACAAAGCGGTTTCCAGCGGCTGAGGATTTCTTTTGGTTCGATGGCGGCTCGGCCATGTAACCAGAAGACCACTCCGTAGGAGACGGCCGGATCGTAACTGTCGGGCACATAGGCCCAGACTTCATGCGGCATTTCCGGCACTTTGAGTTCAACGATGCCTCGTTTTAGGCCTTCGGGCACTGGCTGGGATGTGGCGGCCAAACGGGCCGGCGGCAACGGACCGGCAGGAACCGCCTCCGGCAATGGAGCCAAAGTTACTTGCACTTTCTGTTCCTGGGAATTGCGTCGGAAAACAAGTTCAAGAGTCTCTTTGGGTTGGTGGTCGGCCACCAATTGGCGAAAAGATGCCAGATCTTTAACTTCCTGCCCTGCAAACCGGAGGAGCAGATCTCCCGGTTGCAGTCCCGCCTTAGCAGCCGGGCTATCCGGATACACATACCGGACGAGCACGCCGGTCGGCTGCTGGCCTGGCTGGCTTCGTATGGGCAAGATGCCCAAAAACGGCCGAACATACGGAGCAATTTCGGCTACCAACTCCACCTCGCATTCGATCCGGTCTTTGCCTCGAAGGGCCACTAGGCGAAGTTTATCCCCGGCATAGCGGCGGCTGATTTCTTCTTTGACTTCGGCAGCGCGGGTAATGGGGCGGTCGCCTACCTGGATGATTTTATCACCGGCTTTTAAGCCCGCTTTGGCCGCCGGAGAGTTCGGCCGACAACTGCCAATCTCCGGTTCGCTAATATGCAAGGCGGGATTTTTGAATTGGATGCCCAACAGCCCGGGTTTGAGGTCTTTGCCTTCTTTAAGCCGAGGGAGGGCTTGGAGGATATCTTCCAGGGGGATGGCAAATCCGATACCGGAATCATACCATTCTACCCCGGCAATTTCGGAACCCCCTTGCGGCGATAGGGGAGCCAAGATGCCCAGCACCCGGCCGTGGATATCTACCAGCGGCCCACCGTAATTATTCGGCGAAACTGCAGCATCGGTCTGAATGGCTTTACCCCAAATGCGGTTGACCGCACTCACAATGCCTACTGTGATATTCGGATGTTGCTCTCCGAAGGCCCTTCCGACGGCAATGGCCCACTGTCCTACTCGCATCTGGCTGCGAGGAACCGCTTCCGGAACGGGCAACGGCTTATCGACCTCGATCTTCAAGAGGCTAATCATCCGGTTGGTGTCGTTGGCCACTAGTTTGGCTGCCTTCCGAGTGCCATCCGGGAGCCGAACCAGAATGGAGCTCGGCTTATTGACAAAATTAAACGCACTGGAAACGATGTATCCTTGAGGATCGACCACTAGACCGGTGGTCGGGCCGGTACCGAAAAGCACTTGGCCTACCTTTTCCAAGCCCCCGATCGTCTCGATCATTACTACCGAAGGGGCTACTCGCTGGACGGCCGCCTGGAAGGCCTTCTGTTCTAAAAATTCCAGGTCTTCGCTCGGCGCAGAAGCGGATGGCTGCGATTTGGCTCCGTCTGGCTTTGCCGCCGGGGATTCACCTGCACATGCACCGGCAGCTAACCATAGCCCAACGGCTATCCCAAACAAACGAGCTCCAAGCAGCTCCAAATCGAGCATGGTCCGAAGGAGCCTTAGGAAATTGCTTTGGAAAATGTCGGTCTGGCAAAATAAGTTGCTTCTCATGGCTTCCTCGTCGCAGATGAAGAAGAATCCGAAGGAGCTTTTAATTTCACTTCGATCAGCTCTAAACCACGAAGTAGTGTCAACGTAATCTCAGCATCGTGTTCGATGAATTCTAGTTCTTTCTGGAGCATCTGGCAGGAATGGATGAGTCGGTCGTTTAACAGGATGATCAGATCATCCGGTTTTATTCCAGCGGCTTGTGCCGGCGAACCCTCCCGGACCCAATCCACATAAGGTGGAGTCCGAGGCAGGATGTCGGGCACTAAAACAATTCCAAGCCGACCTAGCTCCAGACTGCGCTGTGGTCGGGGCGGCGATTCCGGTTCCTGTTGAGCCACCATGCCGCCTTTGGTAATAATCTGTTCTACTGACGGTCGCAGCGACTCGATCGGCACCGCATAGTTCAGCCAGGTATTATTCAGCGTGTTTCGGACCTCCTTGCCAATCATCCCTACTAGCTCTCCTCGGTAGGTTACCACGGCTCCGCCAGCAGCACCGGGATTGTTGGTCACGGCATCGATCACATAGACCGGCCCATTATACAGCGTCTCAAAACCGCCACGCCGGGCCGACAGATGCGTGCGGACCGAAATAATTCCTCGCTGGACGCTTACCGGCTCGTCTCCCATGGCCACGTTAAATAAATTGCTAAAGGCCAAGATCCGAGTGCCCGGTTCCACTTCCACCGCTTCCTGCAACTTAAAATGCGGCAGGTTCTCTTCCTGAATTTTCAACACGGCAATTTCCAGCCGAGCATCCGCACCCAATAACTTAGCCTGATAACGCCGCCCATCGTGCAAGACCACCGTAATTTCATCCGTATCGAGCACATGGCTCCAAACGGTCAGGATATGTCCCTGATCCGAAATGAGCATCCCACTTTGATAGTGCTCCAGGCCTCGGAATCCGCCAGCGCCGAAGATTTTAACCATTTTCGGTTGCACCTCGGCGATGGTGGCCACAATCCGACTGGTCGTTCCCGATGCCAAGACTATTGTAGTCGAAGCCAGGATCAGCCCAATGATGCACCCAACCGCTATCCTACCCAAGTACCCGATATACCTCAGACGACTTAGCTTGCCTGCCATTCGGCTCACCGATTTATCCTCCCATGCAAAAGACCGCATTTTTTGGTCCCCCGCTTTACCAAATCGAGTGGCTCTATTGATTTTTCCTAACATCTCGATCAAATCGAAAAGAAAGTTTCTTTTGGGGCCAAAAGCTCCTCACCGATTATCTCTGCCTGGCAAACGGTAATCCAATCGTCATAGAAAATGCTTTTTAGGACAGCCGCTAAGGATTTTTTGCTCCACAAACTGCCAAACTACAAGATTTTCCCGCGGATAGGGTATCCAAAAAGGGATATCTTCTGGAAATTGGTAGAGTCGATCTTAAAGCGGTTTTTCATTGACTGCTTTGCTCTGGGCTGGGTTTTTCTTCACCTGGTTTTTTTGCCTCCGGTTTCGCACCGGGAGGATTTTCTTGTCCAGGTTGCTCCGAAGGTGCGGGTTTGGCGTCGGATACTGGTTTGGGGGGTACTTGGATAATAGGTTGTGGTTTCGCTAGTGAAGGAGTAGGCAATTTTTCTTCCGAGGAAGGTTGTTTGGGCTGTGGAGTCGGTTTGTCGGAGGGAGGCGAAGGCTGCTGAGATGGTGGGGCCGATGCTTTTGGGGGAGTCTCTTTTGCTGACTTTTCATCTGGTTTTTCCTTTGGCGATGGCTCTTCGGGCCACTGGCCTTTCTGGAAATCCATCTGGCTTATCAAAAATACACCAAAAACGATGTCCCCATATCGGACTTCCATTCGTTGAGGTAGCCATCGGCCATCTACAGGCCGATACTCATGGAAATAAACCTCACAAGGATCCAGCAGTTCGTCGCCGAAAAGTTCCACCAGCACCAGATGGCCATCGGCCGGGTCGAAATAGAATCGGCTTTCCACACCGGCGTATTGGCCCTCCAATACGTCGGCTAGTCCAGGCCGTCCGATGACCGGAGCAGTACCCCAATAGTTTACTTCGCCAAATCGGCCGGCGCCCAATAAGGCCAGTCGCCGCCATAGATATAAGGCCGGGAACAGGCCGCCGCTATGCTGCGGCTCCAGCAAGGTGCTTAGATCGGGACCGGCTTTCCACTGCAACTGATTGGCCCCAACCTTCATGCTTAAGCCTTGGTTGGTTAGTACAAGTTCGTATTCCGCTCCGTTCTCTACTTTTCCACGAATCGTCCAATCCCCGGCTAAGCCCTCGACCGGAAACTTCTGCTGCCAGGCCTTGAGCACTCGGTCCCGATGCAGCTTATTGAAATAGTAGTTCGCATAGCCTCGTTTGCTCTCGAAATGTTTTTTGACAATTTCTGGCATCGGCATCGGCGCCATCGGTATCAGACCGGGAATAGGCGGTTGACCTGGTCGGGGAATCGGAATGGGAATGTGTTTCGGGGCTGGTTTTTCTGACGGGCCTTTTTCCTTAGATTCTGAAGGCTGAGGCTTTTGCTCTGCAGGTTTTGCTTCCGGAGCTGAAGCTGGTGTTTTCTGGCCAGGGGGTGTTGGGGATTTTTCGGCAGAGGGTTTTTCCTCTGGTTTTTCCGGAGCGGGTTTCTCGACGTCGGCCTTTTGCTCACCCGATTGATCTGGTTTGGCTGGGGAAGGTTTTGCTTCAGCTGGTTTTTCGGTAAGTTTTTCAGACGACGGTTTTTCCTCCGAAGGCTTCGAAGCTTCTTGCCCGCCGGATTTTTCTGAAGCGGGCTTTTGCGGATCGGGTGTTTGTGAAGAGGATTTTCCGGCCGGTTGTTCCGAAGAGGGTTTTGCCTCCGGAGGTTTTTCCGGAGATGGACTCTGCGGCATTGATTTTTCTAAAGCCGGTTTTTCTAACGTAGATTTTTCAGAGGTCGGCTTTTCTGGGGAAGGTTTTTCTGGCGAGCGTTTTTCAGGGGAGGGTTTTTCAGGCGAGGGTTTTTCCGGCGCTGGGTTTTCGGGAGTAGGTTTTTCGGGGGCTGGTTTTATGGGGACCGGTTTTTCTGGCGCCGGTTTTTCTTCTGGTTTTGGCATGGGGATGGGCATAGGCATGGGGCCGCCCCGACGGCCTTCGATAAGGTCCAGCAGTTCATCGGTACGATGTACGCCGGCCAGTCGAACATAAACATCATGGCGCTGGCCCTCATGGACGAACGATAGCGGTACCCGCCAGCCTTTTGGGAAGATGCCCAGCACGTTTTTAAAGTGGTTGGGCGTGCTGATGGGTCGGCCTCCAAACGAAATGATTTCATCACCGGGATTGAGGCCGCGGCGGTAGGCGTCGGAACTTTCCAGGATGTGGTTTACGACCACCCGGCCTTTATCGTCAGTGGTAACTGTAGCACCCAGGGTGGCATGATCCACGATACGACCGCCGTGCAGGTGGCCTAGGAAGTTTTTGATCTGATTGATCGAAATGGCGTAGCCAACACCCACATTGACACGGCCTCGCTTTTCAAACGAACCCCGGCCGTTGATGCCGATCAAACGGCCTTTGGCGTCAAACAGTGGGCCGCCGGAATTGCCTGGATTGATCGAGGCATCGGTCTGGATGCAGTCGGTGTATTCCAGGATGGTGCCTGCTGGCGGCTGATACCGACGAATGCCAGAGACGATCCCATAGGTAACCGTCGGCTGGAAGTCGTTGGCCAGCATAAAGGGGTTACCCATGGCAAAGACCCAGTCGCCCATTTGGACTTGGTCGCTATCGCCCATTTCGGCGGCGGGGAAATCGTCTCGGCCGAATAGTTTAATCAGTCCCACATCGCCTGTCGGATCTAGACCGACAACCACCGCATCATAGACTTTGCCATCGGGCAGGCCGCATTTCATCCAGTTGCCGCACGGCCGTACTACGTGAAAATTAGTTAGGGCGTATCCATCCCGGGAGATAACCACGCCGGAACCGCCGCCCGGTCCTGCAGGCGGAAACACTGCCACTACCGAAGGTTTGGCTTTTTCGATGGCGGCAATCCGCTCGGCCTCGGCCTGCAAAACTGCCTGGGGCACATCCGCCCAAGCCGGCCACGCACCGCTACCGGCTAACACCATCCCCACCAAGCAACCTAAAGACCTAAAGCATTTTTGTTTCATAGTTCTTTTCATCCCTACCAGATTACAATTCGGACTTTAATGGACCAACTTCATATCACCCAGCTGCTGGATTAAGATCGCCCTGGGAGGCATAATCTGTGCTGGTCCCTTCGGCAGAGAGATTGGCCATTCGGAGTTATTGGACCAACTTAATATCGCCCAGCAGCAGATGGTCGCCGATGTCCATGTCTTGGCCGAAATCCACCAAGATCACCAGCCGACGCACACCTGTAATGTCCAGGTCGATTGGTTTAGGCGGTTGGGTGCCGGAGATCGCTTCCTCCAGCAGCACCTTCTCATCGCCCCGGATTATCAGTTGTACATGGCCAGCCGGTCGAATCTGATCATCGATGCCAACGACTGCCTGCAGACGCCGGAACGGCCGAGGCAGCCGATAGACTATTTCGGTTCGGCTATGGATGGCTAGTCCTTTATTGTATTTTTTGCCTCCCAACTGGATTGGCCGAGGTTCTAAGGCTCGGTCTTTGCGGGGGGCAAAAAATTCTGCCTGGCTTGCCGGGATCTCGGCCGGACCAAAAAACGGCGTCCATCGAACCGACATCGGTTCCAGATCGCTCAGATATACAATCTTACCTTCCGAAAAGTCCAGGCGCACCAGATCTTCTAGCCGAGTGCTCCCAGTTAGACCGACCGGACTGGTCCATCGAAGCACTTGTCCCTCCAGGACTATTTTTTGAACATACCACTGGCTACCGGTTACATCATGCACGATCCCCACAGGAGCGGGCAACGTGCGGCCTTCCGGATGCCGGAAAATCAGGCCAAACACCCGTCCTCGTTTTACTGGGATCCGTTCCCGATCCAATTCAAATTGGATGGTGTCGGCGCCGACACCGTGGATGACGCCTCGGTGGTAATCCAGAGCCTGATCGGTCCGAAGAACTAGAACATCTGTATCTGTTTTCGTTTGGAGTAGTTTCTTCCATGCTGGTGCAAGGGTTTCGGTTTCCGGTTGCAGACGCACCCATGCCACATCTGCCCGGGCGCACTCCAAAGGTTGGTCCGAGCCGAGTAGCTGGAGCCGAACTTTTTCTCCTTCCAATAAGAATTCCTGGACTGCCACCCGGGAGCCATCGACCAGGTGGACCCACACGGAAGGAACCGGTCTTGCCGCTGGCGGCGATTTGGGCAGTAGTTCCGCCACCCGTTCTAACGGCACCTGGACTGGCCCAGTGCTGGTCTGCAAGCCGATTGTCTGTTCCGACAGGGCGGCTAAGCCACCCCTATGCACCTGGCCGTCCAGGGTGCGTAATTCCACCTCTGGAGGATTACTTGTTGCCGATACTACCAACCAAACCCAGATCACATACCCCATTGGTACGGTTCTCCCTCCATTCACATCATAACCAGTTTTTCAGCTCGTGATTGGTCCATTTAGGGGGACTTTTTCGTCTCGGTCGATTCTGCCAATTTCCGGAAGTATTGTTCGATTTTTTGGCGGTATTGGGCAGGAAATTCTTTGCTAATTTCTTGGAGGATGTTTTCACGCTCTCGAGGCGGGAGGTTTCCCCAGCCGCTACCGGAGCCAACATCCCGTTTTTCCACTTCTCCGGGCCCTTTGCCGCCGATGATTCGGCTATCAGAGGCGGGTCGGGAAGATCGGATAGAGCTTCCGCCACTGCCGCCGGAGCTACTACTACTGCTTTGTTGTTGCTGTTGTTCTTCTAGGCGTTTGATGATCTTGTCGAGGTCTTCGATAATTTTATCTTGGATTTGGCGGACCCTGGGGCCAGCTCGATACAGTCCAAGCCGACGCTCCACGTCCTTCATCCGTCGAGCAATATGGTCCAAGGTTTCTTCTCGAAGTTGTTTGAGGTCCTCTTGCATCATGCTGGCCAAGGCGATGTAACGGCGTGGACATCGTTCTGGCTCTCGCAAAAGGGCCTCTAAGCGACGAAGGCCTTCGTCCTGGTGGAGCAAGAAGTAATTGGCTACCGATTGATAGAACAGCAAACTGGCCGGGTCTGCCACATCCTCTGGGTTCAGATTCCCCAGGATTTCCAAGGCTTCTTCGTAAAGCATTTCATGGACCAGCCATCGGCCATAAAGCAGCCGCAAATTGGCTGCCATATACCGATCCGTTTTCGGATCCTGTAGCCAAGGGAAACTGGGCAGGATGAGGTGGATGCGTGGGGCAGAGCAAAGTTTTACCAGTTCGGCCGCCTCTTTGTCTGCCAGCGCATAAGTCAATACCACCCGCAGCAGCAGATCCAAGCCGCTTATTTGAGACAAATCACCTGCCCAAAGCTGGTTGATTTGCTGCTGGTGTTCGGGCGGTACCTGTCGGCCGGCCAACCAACCGAAAACCTTATCCCGCACCTCTTCCGCTCGGGGGGGTTGCCAAGGCGGAAGTGGCGGTAGTTTGGGTTTTGGCGGCTCTTTGGGCGATACCCCGCCAGGAATCAGCTTCTCCAATGGCCCTGGCACAGGAATCTCCTGCTTCGGTTCGATGATTTTTGGTCGGGATCCTTTTTCCTCACTGGGTTGTGGCTGTTGGCTGGGTTTGTCCTCTTGGGATGGTTGGGGGGATTGGCTTGGGGGAGTTGCTTCAGGTCGTCCAGAACCTGAAGGAGGGGAAATAGGCTTGGCTTCTTCGACCGGTTTGGACGGCGAAGAATTATCGGCCGGTTTTTCGGTTGCGGAGGGAGCTTTTTCCCCCGGCGGGGTTTCCGGCGATTTTTCTGAGTCCAAAATCGGCAGTGGGTTTTCCAGGGCAAAAAGCGGCGTCGTTTCCCCCAGGCTGCCGCCTTCAACCGCCCAGCAAACACCCGCTCCTAAACCCACTATGACCAATAGACTTTCTAGGCGTTTCATAGCTACCGGTTCCTCCCTGTTTCGATGTCTCGGGTGATTTTATGGATGCGTTGTTCCTGCTCGGCCAATTTTTTCAAGGCGGCTTGCAGTTCCGGGATTTCGGTGGACTGATCGCCTTGTACCAGCCGACGATACCGTTCGGTTCGGTTGTTGACGCGCAGTTGCATGGCCCGGATCATTTTCAGTTCGGCTATGAGATCCACCAAGCTCGGATCCTGCTGCTGTTGACCTTGTTGGCCTTGTTGACCTTGCTGTCCCTGTTGTTGCCGATCCTTCTGAGCCTTTTGGAGGGCTTCGATCATCTCCTCCAGAGCGGCGATGATATCCAGCTCAATCTGCTGGGTAATCTGATTGACCTTTGCCTGGGCCAAACGGTCGGCCACCTGCTGCATGTCCTCACGAACTTGGGTAGTTGCTTCGATGAAAGCAATGGCCGTGCCGTCTTCCTTCAACAAAGCCAACGCCTTGTCGGCTTCCAGGACGATTTCCAATTCTTTACTGGCAAGCCGGCTGGCTTCGATCTCATGGCTGTAGCTGCGTTCCCATTCGGGCACCTTATCTAGTCGAACCGTTCCTTCGTACACTTCCCGCTGCATCTGGAGCATTCTCTTGAAGCGGGCTTCCAACACGGCCAAAAGCCGACGGATCTCTTCTTCCCGAAGTTGTCGGAGGATTTCCTCTAGCTCTTTCTTGGCTTGTCGAAGTTCTTCCAGGGCCTTTTCTTGCTCCTGGACGGCTCCTTCACGTTGGGCTTTTCGGAGCCGGTCTTCGGCTTCGCGCATACGGCGTTCAGCTTCTTCCAAGCGGCGGCGGACCGGGTGATCTTGCTGCTGAGGTTGTTGTGGCCCACCCTGTTGGCCACCACCTTGCTGGCCACCACCTTGTTGACCGCCACCCTGTTGGCCGCCGCCCTGTTGGCCACCGCCTTGTTGGCCGCCACCTTGTTGGCCGCCGCCCTGCTGACCACCGCCCTGCTGGCCACCACCTTGCTGGCCGCCACCTTGCTGACCACCGCCCTGCTGACCGCCGCCTTGTTGACCGCCACCCTGCTGGCCGCCACCTTGTTGGCCGCCACCTTGCTGACCACCGCCTTGTTGACCACTTCCTTGCCGGCCGGCTCCTGGTTGACCGCTGCCGGGTTGGCCTTGGCCGGTGCGTCCGGCTTCTTCATTTTGTTGGATGCGGCGGGCCAGGTCGCCAGTTTGTCGGCCTACTTCTTTTTGTTCCTCGGCCAATCGACCCATGGGACCACCGCCGGCGGTTCGTCCTTGAATGCCCGACTGGGTCTTAATCAGCCGATTGATCTCCCGAAGGTACTCCTGATAGCGAGCGATTTCTGAGGAGCGGCGATCCGGACTGTCGGCCAGAAGCAATTCCAGCAGGGCCAACAGGTCGGCTTTCAGCTCTTTTTGGTTTTCGAGGGCGTCGGCCAGTTTTTCCTCTCTGAGTAGTTGGACAAGCCGTTCAAATTGCACGTTGATGAGTTCTTCGTTGCTCATTTGAACGGCTCGTCGCAGGAGGGCTGCCCGACGTGGATCCTGGGAGGCTGTCAGCTCGGCCAAGCGGAGAAGCACCTGTTCAAGCCGACGATACCGCTCAGCTAATGCCTGCTGCTCTGCCGAGAGTTTTTCTGCCGGCCGGTCTGATTTGGATGGCTCCGCCGGTGTAGCCGCAGAAGCCTGTTTGTCCTCCACAGCGGATCGATCTTTGTCTTTGTTGGGCTGAGTGATTTGCGCAAATAACCAAGAACTGCTCCAGGCCACTAGTCCGGCAACCACAAATACTATGTGCCACCTTAGCCTACTTCCTCTCATGACACATCCTCCTCCTCATACTTTAAGAATAGATCTGGTCTTTTGCTGCTTTTATTATTCCTATTATTATTTTATTCCTGCAGGAGTTTTCGGAGTCGTTCTTTGTGATACTGTTGGGTTTCTTGATGGAGTTTTTCTTGCTGTTCGATGATGGTACGCAGGGTAGCTAGTACTTCGTTGAACGTTTCTAGTTCGATCATCTGACGGAGGATTTCTTGCAGTTGGACCAGGATAGCGTCCAGTTGCTGAACGGCCAGAAATCGGTATCGGGGCCCCTCTTCCGGCTGATCTAAATTCTTTTGCAAATTGTAGAGGTGTTGTTCTACCCGGGGCATCAGCTCATCGGCCACTTGGCGCAAGGGGTCGGCAATGCCTTCTTTGAGCCGACGTCGCATCCGCTCGCTGTCAATTCGGTTATTGATCATTTCTTCAAGGATTTGCTCGAAGGCCTCCGCAAGATCGAGTAAGTCGTTTCGGTCTTTGATAATGGTATTTTGTGTGCGTTGGACGGTGAGCAAAGCTCGGTTGCGCAGCAGTTCCGGACTGAGAGGTTCGGCCGATGTAGGTTCTTCGCCTGGTTCCAGACCTTCGGACGGAGTGCGAGGAGTTTTTGCTTCGGAAGGCGAGGCAGCCCCCGAAGATTTTTCGTCTGGAGTCGGCTTCTGCAAATTGTCCTGAGGCGATGCGGCCGAAGAGGGACTAGAGAGTGGTTTTGACGGGGGTTCCGAGGAGGGTGGTTCAGCCAGCAACTGGACAAACGACCAAGCGTTTGGTGCCGACAAGGCACCGGTAGCAGCTGGTTTGGGTTGCCCTTTGGGTGCGGAAGAAGGGAACTCCATTCGGGTCAAAAGTTCTCGGACTTCCTCTACCTCACGAATGACCACTTCAAAACGCTGCCGAAGAGTCAGCTCTCGGGCTTCGAGCATCAACCGGAGTTGGTCAGGGGTAACGACGTCGAGCACCCATCGATCGCTGGAAGCCACGTTGGGAGCGCCATGCCGATCGCAGCGGTCAGCCGCTTTAATAGCCAAAAGCAATTTCTGCCCTGGCAGAACGTCCAAGTCGCTTACCTCAAGAGCCGTGTTCAGGCTATAGTCCAGACGTAGCGTATCCAGGGAAGCGATTGACACTTGATCTGTCTTTTCGGTGTCGCTACCTTTTTCGTCAGGGGCAGATTTACTTTCCGGAGGAGATTTAGCAGCTGTGTTTTCTGGTGGCGTCTTCGGCTGAGATTGAGGCGATTTTTCCGGCTTCTGGATGGTGTATTCCCACCAGATACGCCCTAGACCGTAATCGTCGGTTATTCGGCCGATTGCTGGTATTCTGGCCTGGGGGGTAATGGCTTGGCCGATCCCGCGCAGTCGAACTTCCAACTGGGGTTTTTCGTCAGGTTTGGCAGCTAGGCTCAACCGGACCGGTTCCCGGCTCCGAATGCCATCGGTATCCAGAAGAGTAAACAAAAGTATCGTATCTTCTTCCAAACGTTCAATCAGGTATCGGAAATGTTGTCGGTCCAGCCAATACTGCTTATGTTGCTGGTAATCAAGCAGCACCGGGGGACGATTAGGCTCCTGCAGGGAATGGATCTGGACGGTCTGAAGGTCTTTGTTGGCTGTGGCATGAATGGTTACTTTCGTTCCCTGTGGGATTTGCATCAGGCCAATGACGTTCATCCGCTGCGGGGATCGAGCCATGTAGGCAGGATATTCGCATTCTACCGTAAGATCGGACAGAGTAGGGTTATCCACTACATCGATCTGCAGCCCCTCGATCCAGGCATCGCCGCCATGCAGATCAAACTGGATATCCCACAAGATACCTTGGAAGGTATAGGCATACAGTTGGTATTTATCTTTACCGGGCTGGGCGTTGCCGATCCGATTCATCGTAGCACGGATCCGGGCGCCTTCTTCTGTGCGGCCCCGGATATAGACCGCTGAAGGGACCAGTTGGGATTTTTCCAGATCGACCCGAGCAATCACCTCTAAGTCGGCGCCCCGGCCTACCTTGACCGGTTTGTCAAAGCCATCGACAAGCAATACGGTGCGTCGCGGCCAGAGGCGATCCGAAAAGGCCAACATCCGATCGCACCAGATGGCAAAAGCTTCCGGATACAGACTCATCCACACCCCAATACTCAAGGCTAGCAACAGGGCGGCGGTAGTCGCTTTATAAAGAGGCCTGAAATTAAACACCTCTCGAAGTCGCAGCGGCTGTATCCGGGTTTCCGCCTCCCGACAAGCCAGGTCAAGCATTTGAGGGTTAAAATGCCGGGCCCGTTCCGGCCGAGCTGCCACCTCTACGGTGGTCAAGAGCGTTTCATTCAGTTCGGGGAACCGCCGCTCCAAAAGCATGGCCAAATTGGCCTCGGTAAACCGGACCACCAGCCGACGGAGCACCTGCCAGAAAAGGATCCAGGCCAATCCGCTGGCTGCCACTAGCCACATAAAGATCCGCACCGGCCGAGCTGGTTCAAAAAACCAGTCCAGCACCAGACTAGCCCAAAAGGCCACGCCCATCCAGACCAAAGCGGCCATCAGGCCTTCCCAACTTACATAAGCGCGAATCCACCATCGGAGCCGACGAAGCCGCTCCTGGATTGTCAGGGGAATGCCGTTGGTTGCACGTTCTTGTAAGGTTGCCATATCTGCTCAGTGTACAATCTTAAAAAGACCTGGGATTCAAGTTCTTTGGGAACTCGTACCATTCGAAATGATCGGTATCGGTTTCGATGGACCTTTGTTGCCAAAGGATCCAGGGAAGTTTTATGCCAGCCGCACTAATCGGCGGATAGTCCATTCCAAAAACAGGCAGCCACATAGGACAGCCAAAATCACCTGGAGCCACTGTTCTTTTTGAGGTCGGTTGGGGGCATCTAGGAGTACTGTGGTACGGGTTTTATCTTGGAGCAGGGAAAGCAGGGAGGGCTTACCTGCCGTACCCTGCAGGGCTTCCTCGAAGCTCAAATAGTACTGTCCGCCTTCGACGCCTTGAGTCAGTCGGCTTAGCAGATCGTCGCGCCGCTGAGGAGTTTGGCTTTCCAATTTAGGCATTCGGACGCGGATAGTCTGCACCAGACGTTCGTCGGCACTGTCGGGCACGAGCAATTCCACCCTATAGGTGCCTTCTTCGGTGGGAGTAAACTGGCCGGCAAACATGCCAGGCCGGGAGGAATCCGCTATCAACGTCAGATTCTGGACGGAACCTGTCTCCACATGCAGCAGTTGGGCTTGGACCGAGGGTGCTTCCAACGGCTGCATCTGAGCGTTGGTCAGTTGAGCGCGGACCTCGACGATATTGCCCAGTTGGTATTGTTCTTGGCCGACCAACAGTACCCCCCGAGGTGAACCTCGCAGCAGCCGGCCCTGAGACACGTGCCGGATCAATTTCGTATAAAAGATCTCAAAGTATTTCTCTTCCACAGCTCGCAGGCGCCACATTTCGCCGCTGCCCATGTAAAAGACCCGGCCGGAGCCATAAAACTGGGTCACAAAATATGGCGCTCCTTCTCCGCCTTGGCCGGACCGCGGATCGGAAAACCGCGCCAACACCGTGGCCCCCGGTTTCACGCCTCGAACCGGGAAGAAGCTATAGACACCAGGAAACCTTTGCCAAGCACTTTGGCTGGCCGAAGCACTCTCCTCCAGCCATAGATACTGGGCTTCTAGACCCGCTCGGGTAAATTCCAGCGGCCAGGGTTGTTCCGAAGCATACTCCGTTGGGGAACTGATGGACAATTGCCGATGGAATTCGACCGGATATAGGGAACGGATTTTTGCTAGCTGGGGGTTTTCGATCCAACCACCGACCGCCTCACCCATGTGGACAGGGCCGGCCACCAGAATCAGGCCGCCGCCCTGCTCGGCCACCCAACTTTCCAACACCTCCGCCCCCTGGGGACCGATCTTGTTCCAATCCGGGTCAAAGGCCACGATGCAATCATACTGATAAAGCTCTTGGCGAAGGATAGGAAAATCGTCCAAAATCTGATTTGCCTCTTGAGAGATGCCCGGTTGGCCGGTTTGCAGATAGATATCTACCATAGTCGATTTATCGCGATAAAGGAGGTTTCGGAGGAATTGGTACTCTCGGGTGGGGCCGCCAGCTACGAGAAGGACTTTATTTTTCCGCTCAACGATTTCTACCTCCGCTTCGCGGAAATTATCGGTCGCATCGGTGTCGCCGGCCGGAGGCTGCACTCGGACACAGTAGATCCGACGTCCCGGCTCTGGGGTGGGGATTTCGAACTTTACGGGCGTCATTTCTCCATCGGCGCCCAAGATTACCCGTTGGGAATCTTCCCGTTGGCCGGTGCCCATGGCCTTCATACCTCCGGCTGTGGCCTGCCGGGCCAATAGCTCCACGACAACCTCCCGCTTTGCAAATTGCTCGGCTTGCAGGTAGGCAGTGATCGTCAGCCGATCGCCTGGATAGGCTCGGGCCGGGGCCAAAAGGTCCACCACTCGCACATTGGAGGGTTTTTTATCGGAGCCGATGCCGATGGCGAAAATCGGCACTTTGGCTTCCTGGGCAAGCGGTAAAGCGGTCTCCGGTGCCGGTCCCGCATTATGCCCCCCGTCGCTAATGAGGATGACGCCGGCCAATGGCATAGCCCGTTCCTCGATCAGCACCTGGCGCAGCGCGGTGCCCAAATGCGTCTCTTGGCCTACGGGCCGTAGCAGTTGATCCCAAGCGATGCGCGAGGCTTCCGGAGAGCCGTTGGCTTGTGCCGGATTCTCCGAGCTACTAGGCTCCTGGCCGGAGGAAGCCGACTGATCGGTGCCCAGTTGATCGTCGGATGGTTCCTTGGAACCCGACTTGCCCAACCGGTCCAATTCCAGCAACCGCTTCACCTCCTGATCAAATCGCCAAATGCTCACCTGATGCGTACGACGGAGTTGCTCCAGCAGGGGAGTTTGTTCCAAGCCGTACTGCACCAATTGCGATCGGCTTGCCGTCAGACTCGTACCCGGCAGGTTGACATCCGTAGTGGCCATACTCAAACTCGTATCGACCAGTAAAGCCACTCGGGATGGATGCACCAGCTCCCGTTCCGTCCGCCAGGTAGGATCCAAATACAGGATCAATAGGGCCAAAAACACGATGGAACGGAAAGCCGTCAGCAGCCAGCCTAGCCAGCCGGGTAGCTCCTGGCTATCCTTCTGATACATCAGCCGCACATACAGCAAAAACAGCACACATGCCGCCACCGGCAGGATCCAATCGGCATTGGATTGGATGCGGCCCCATTCAAAATGGATGCGTGTCGCCTCCTGCTGGGCCCACAAAGGACTCGACCATAGCCCTAGCAGCAGATTCGCTAATATCAGTTTCTGCCAAAGGAATCTCTTCATCGCAGTTAGTCTTTCGCTGTCGCAGGGGACTTGGCAGGATGATAACTTGCCGAATAGGCCAACAACTGTTCCACCACCAACAGCACGATCAATCCATACAGCAGCACTTGGAATAAGTTCGTACCCGTTTCCTCGGCCTGATATTGGAAGACGTCGGCCTGGCTGTAAGTAAACTGAATGGGTTCTAAAAGAGTGACCAGTTGTTCCCGGCTGACCAATTTCAGGTCGCCTTCGGCCGGATCGACGTTATATGCATACAAGTGGGTTTCGGGGGAAAGACCAACCCGGGAAACCTCTACCCGATAGATCCCTTGCCGGAAGGTATCTAGGAAAGTAGCCCCCACCGTACGATCAGGTCTTTCGACGGCCTCAAGGATCTGCGGTAGGCCTTCGGAACCACCGGGCGGAATGATCCGCACTTGGGGTTTGAGCTGTTTGGCTTTCTGCGGCTGCTTCGGCTGCTCAGACGCAGAGTTTTCCGAACCTTCGGAGCTTTCCGGGGCCAAGGCCACGACCACCTCCAGTGGGCTGCCTACCTGGCGACTTTCGTCGCCGGTGGGTTGATGGCCTAGATAGGCCTGCAGCTGCAGCAGGGTGATCACAAAACTGGGATCTTTGGCCCAGTTATTCCACAATGGGGCGGCCGTTGTGGTAAAGGCAATCACCTTGCCTTTCCCGTAGCTCTTTTCCACCACCAGCGGAGCGCCGTTGCGTAGCCGAGCACGAATCTGCACGCCCGATTCGGCCGCAGGCTTCCAATCTTTCGGCGTAGCAAAATACTGTTCCACAATCACCGATTGGAAAAACCGATATCGCTCATTAGCTAAGATACCTAGAATCGGATCCTGAGGATCGACCACCTCAATATCCGGGACCCGTTGCAGATAATCGACTCGTAGCAACGTCGGCGAGGCCACTGGCATCGGAAACAGCCCTTGCCCATCTTTGTACAATTCCTCATTGATGAACTTGGTTCGCCACAGCGGGCCCAGGAAAAAGATGAGCCCACCGCCAGCCTTCACATATTTTTCCAGAGTGTCAATAGCCGAGCTATCTAGTCGCTCGATATTGACTAAATAGATCGCATGGAACTTGGATAGCTCTTCGGCTGGCCGGAGGCTTAGGAACCTAGGTTGTTCAATTTGCGGGGAGATACCGGTACGAGCCAGTTGGTCGGACTCTAAAGCTAGGGCAATAAAACGGCCTTCGCTGGCGGCCGGATCGCCGTCGATAATTAACACCGGCACCCCCCTGGGCACATCCAGCACGGCATATCGATAATTATCTGCTCCCACTGGGTCTGGCTCTAAACGGGCGGTAATAGCGTGTTGGCCGGGCTTTTCGAACCGTAGGGCCACTCGTTCCCGCACTGTCTGACCAGGAGCGATCTTAGCAATGGTCCTAGTCTGGCGATTCATATCCTCGCCTTCTACAAACACGGACACATTCTGTCGTGGGCTAGTGCCGTAGTTGGTCACTGCCAGTTCCATGAAGATTTCCGCACCTACAGCGCGAACACCCGGCAGGGGGGCTAAGGAGGTAATGGTCAAATTATCATGCATCCTCTCCACGCATTGGATAAGGAAAATGCGGGCGCCTCGTTGTTGCAAACGGAGCAGTTCCTCTTTGATGTCCGTCGGGGCTGCCCACTCCTTGGTCCGAAAATCTGAAACCAGATAAACCATCAAGGTACCACTCTGTTCTTCCTCGCCCAACAATTGGCTGACGGCCTTTAGAGCAGGCAATGGCCCTACGGCCGTCTGCGAAACCTCCACCGGACCGATCTTGTCTTTGACTTGCTGGAGAAACTGCGTATCCACCGGCACCTGCAGGAGGTCGGGTTGGCGGTTTCCAGCACGCTCCGCCTGGGAAAATCGGAGCAACGTAACTTCTTGAGGAGTAGGCTGAGCCATGGCCGCCTCAGCTATCCGATACACCACCTCCTTTGCTTTTTCAAACGCGCTGGCCGCTGCTCCTCGGTCCGACATGGAATAGCTATCGTCCAATAAGATCAGATGATGGGTTTTCACACTGCCCAGCAGTCGGCCCAACTCGCTTTGCAGCCTCGGATGCGGCACTAAAAAGACCACAGCAGCCACGGCCGCCATCCGCATCAACAACAGCAACAGTTGCTTCAAGATAATCCATGTGCGGTTTTTCTTTTGGCTAATTAGCAAAAACTCCATCGCCGCCCACTCGATCCGGCGATGCCGCATCATATTGATAAGATGGATGATGATCGGCACGGCAATAAGGACTGCCGCCGCTACCGCACCGACCCACGCTCCTGGATATAAAAAACTGCTCATAGTGAACTCGTTCCGGTTATCTCAAGACCTTGGATTTTTGTATAAAGACAGGCATTCTTTTTGTCCTCTTTTGTCATTCCTGCCATTGCTTTTGTGGTTCCTGCGCACGCAGACATCTAGCCTTCAGGATGGAGCACCATCGGACAAACGGTACTCCTCCCCACCGCACCCTACCCTCTCTATCGACCTCTGCCATCTAGCCTCGGCCTTCTATCTTCCTTTGCGGAGGCCGCGGCGATGTCGGCTTAGTCGGTAGCTGAGAAAAGCAGCCAAGGCCGCATCCAACGGTTGGCTGGTTCGCAGCAAGGCGTAATCAATTGCCAATCGCGAGCAACCGCGCCGTACTTCGTCCAAGTACTGCCCCAACGCGGCCAAATATCCCTCCCGCAAGGCTCGGGGATTGCAGTTCAGATGGATTGGCTCCTCTAGGCCTTCGAAGCGGGTTGGACCGCTGAAGGGAAAATCCAATTCGTCGTCGTCCAACACGTGGAAGACTAAAATCTCATGGTCTCGGGCCTTCAGCAGCTTCAGCCCACGGAACAAACCATCCCGGGGCACCAATAGGTCCGAAACCAGCACCATGATGCCGCGTCGGGGGTAGCTTTCGGCCGTGGCGCTCAGTACCCCAGACAGGTCGGTTTTATTTTTCGGTTCGGCAATATTAAAAGCTTGGAGGATACTGTCCAGATGGTTACGTTTAGTGCGTTGCGGTACCACGACCCGGACTGCTTCGTCAAACGTTACACAGCCCACAGCGTCTTGTTGCCGAAGGGCTAAATACGCCAAACTGGCAGCGATGGTGCAGGCGTATTCGTATTTGTTCATGGCCCCTCGGCCGTACCGCATACTATTGGACACATCCACCAACAACGTACAGCGGAGGTTGGTGTCTTCTTCGTACTGTTTGACGTAAAAGCGGTCCTGCTTGGCCCAAACTTTCCAGTCCACATCGCGCAGGTCGTCGCCCCAAGCGTACTGCCGGTGCTGGACGAATTCGGGCGACCGGCCGTAGTAGGGGCTTCGGTGCATCCCGGCCAGGAAACCTTCGACAATGTGCCTAGCACGCAGTTCCAGCCGGGAAATCCGCTTAATCGCCTCAGGATGCAAAAATCTTTTGGAATCGGGCATCGCGGGTCAGCTCATCCTCACGAGTAGGGGTAACTGCCAACAGTTGTTCGATCACCTGATCGGTGGTAATCCCTTCGCTTTCTGCGGTAAAGCTCAGCACCAGCCGATGCCGAAGCACCGGTTTAGCCAAAGCCTGAATGTCTTCAATAGTAACATAGGTTCTGCCATAAAGTAGGGCGCGGGCTTTGCCGCCGATGATCAAAAATTGCACAGCGCGGGGACCGGCACCCCAACTCAGACGCTCTTCGATAAACGATGGGGTGCCCGGCTGACCAACCCGCGTCTGGCGCACCAATGCCAACGTATATCGGATGACATGATCGCTTACCGGCACCTGGCGGACAATCCGCTGCAATTCCAGAATCTCTTCCCCCGTCAGGACGGGTTCGACATTCTCATCGAAAATGGCCGTCGTGCGCCGGGCAATCTCAAACTCCTCCTCAAAACTCGGATAATTGACAAAAACCTTAAACATGAAACGGTCCTGCTGGGCCTCCGGCAGCGGATAGGTACCTTCTTGTTCGATGGGGTTTTGCGTAGCCAAGACAAAGAACGGATCAGCCATTGGGTGGCGGACCCGGCCGATGGTTACCTGCCGTTCTTGCATGGCCTCCAGCAGAGCCGCTTGCGTTTTCGGCGGCGTACGGTTGATTTCGTCGGCCAAAATCACATTGGCAAAGATCGGACCTTCCAAAAATCGCAGTTCCCGTGTGCCGGTGGTTCGGTTCTCCTCGATGATCTCGGTACCGGTAATGTCGGCCGGCATCAGGTCCGGCGTGAACTGAATCCGCTTAAACGAAAGATTCAAACATCGGCTTAGAGTGCTGACCATCAAGGTTTTGGCCAGGCCAGGCACCCCTTCCAGCAAGCAATGGCCGCGGCTAAAAAGTGAAATCAACAATTGCTCAATGACTTCCCGTTGGCCAACGATGACGCGGGAGAGTTGGCTAAGGATTTTTTCCCGTGCAGCGGCCAATTTTTCAATAGCTGCCGTATCATGGGCGGTGAACGTCTCTGACATGCGAAACACCTCTTTCGAAATAAGGACCTACGTGCTTGGGCAAACCATGGATTGGATTTGCCTAGGAACAACTAATTACCGTTGGTAAATAGGCAGAGCTGCCCGTTCGAGTTGCAGGATGGTCAAATTGACGGCTGTGGTAAAGACTGGGCCGATATAGCCTTGAGTCCAGGCTCCATCCGGCCCAGCCTCTCGAACGAGCCGCTCATAGAGTTTGTTTCGATATTCTTCCCACTTTTGGCCCCCTTCTCGGTACATGACTTGGGCGTAGTAATAATGGGAATAGTGCCAATGGCCATGATCTTGTTGTAAATTGCCTAGGTGTTTTTCACAGAAGCTAAGCAGACGGGGAACATACTCGCTATCGTATTCGCCGGCATTAAACAGGCAGGCGATGGCAGCGGCAGTAATCGGCGGGCGTTCGCCTCCGCCTTGGGAATTATACTGTACGCCGCCGTTGGGTGTGGTGCATCGCTTGATGTAATTGATTGCATTGTCGATGATTTCCTTTGGTACCGGGATGCCAGCGTTTCGACAGCCGCGAAGTGCCTGCACCTGAGTGATGGTAGTTGAGCCTTCGTCGAATCCCTGGCCGTCTTTGGCGCTGACATAGCCCCAACCGCCGGCCCGTGTTTGCGCCTGGCCACAAAAGATGACTGCCTTCGTTAATACCCGGACCAGTTCTTCCCGCCGCTGCTGGTCTTCTTCTTCACCCAGAACTTGCGACAGGAACAGGGTGGCAAAGCCGTGGCCGTAGGTGTACCGGTCGTCCCGATGCGGATCGCCGATCAGTCCGTTGGGCCGGGCTTTGCTCAAAAGGTAATCGACCGCCCGGCGAATATTCGGAGCGTATTTACCCTGGGTCGTAGTGGAACCTTCGCACAACAGGGCCAGCCCCGCCAAACCGGTCATCGCTGTCGGATATTGGCCGTTATTGGCGGTCCAGAAACCGGCCCGGGATTGATTCTTGGCCAACCAATCCAAACCACGCTGCACCACCTGCTGCACTTTCGGGTCTTTGAGGTCCAAGCCGTAGCAAAGCTCCGCAACGCCCCATCCGAAGCTTACTGCCACCGCCAACAGAATCAGCCAACTTAGCGGGATGGGCAGTTTGGCGCCTAAAAATAGACCACCATAAGAATATGAATAAATCCTCATTGTCTGGTTCCTCCTTTTAGATCGAACTTTTCTCCATCGCCTCCCTTAGCTAGAGTTTTACCATCTTCTCGACTTGGTTTGCTTCTGGTAGTTACGACGAACCCTTCTTTTGGCTAGCTAATGTTCTAACTCCAATAGCGACAAAGAAGACAAAGAATTAGAATATTGCTCTTCCAGAGCGAGGCCCAAAATGGTAAAAAGCAACCTTACCAACTCTCCTGAAATTATGTTTTGTAACCTTACCACGAGGGAGGAACCTGCCCATGGCTCGGAAAGCAGCGGCAGATTCCTTCACTCGTCCGAAATGTTCCACTTCTTATTAATTCATTCTTACGGAACCTCTGCAAAATCCTGAACATATAGTGAACTTTATGAACTTTTGACTCTCTAGCCGGTTGATTTTCCTATCTGGACATCTCCTATCTATTGGGTGCTAGCAATGCTAGCAGCCTTATATGTTGTGTTAGAGAGAAAACCAGCCAAAATGGGATAAAAATATCCCTTTGGAATTATGCAGAGGTTCCTTACTTATTTTGGTATCTCCTGAGCTTCCTCCACGGGCACGGGCAAAGGAATTGGTACAAATCGAGGCATATTCGGATCGGGCTGATCCTGCTGGCCCGGAAGGACCTTCCGCCCCAACAACCTCTGTACCCCTCGCCACAGGCCTTCGCGTAAAGTTACCGGTTTTTTAGGGTTCGGTTTTTCTTCGGCAGAGGGTAGCTCGGAGGTGGCTGTTTCATCTGCGGGCCATGCTTCATCAGTAAAAGTAAAAGTGATCTTGTTCCGTTGCAGCAGAATATCCACAGTATGTTTTTCTGGCGCACCGAGGATCTGGAAAATATTGGTTGTATAAGGGAATTTTTCTTCCAAGAGTTTTCGACCGGTTTGTTTGTGAATGGCTAATAAATGCACATTGAAGCTGCCTCCTTGACCACGTCTCTCGAACAATTGGGTGGCGAAGACCACTATCGGCACAGCGGCTGGCTGACTGAGAAGCACATTTTGCTGACGAAGTTCCACCGGTTCGTTCCATAGGCGTTTGCCTTCCGTTGAGTAGGCATAGACCTGTCCAAACGGCACGTGAGCTGTGTACATGCCTGGCACCGGTTGGAGGGGCATCTGTTGGAATCCCGGCGGAGCGCCGTGGGGTATCACCAAGTATAGATCGCCCAAGTGCATTAGGTGCACACCTTGCAATGTGTTAGTGAATTGTCGGAGGTCTAATTTGTCTTTAATCAGCACCTGGCCGTCGGCGATCCGAACCAAACTGAATTGCCCGCTGGGTTCTAGGAGTCCTACTGCCTCTTTTTCCAGTAAGCTGAGCCGAGTATTTATGTCAAACTGCATTGGTCCCCAGACATCCTTCTGCTCCCTCAGATCATAGAGCCGAAGCACTTGTTTATTGTTCTGCCCATACCACAGGAGAAGCCGAGGACCTATAGAAGTCAGGCAATATTGCCGAAGCACTAAATTCATCATGCCTCTCTGATTTACATCCACGGCTTGATGAATCGGGATAATGCCCGGAGGAGGCACTTGACCGGCGGGCAACTCGGTCAGCAAAGCGGTTCGGCCAAAATCCAGAGCCGGCAGCGGCCTTTGGTCAATCACTTGCCCATTGCTTGTTTGCAAGACTATCAGTTCGGCTTTATCTGGTGGTAGTACAAAAAGCTGTTGTTCATCGCCAAAAATGGCACAGCCTACTGGCAGGTCGCTCCGTTGCCAGAGCACCTTGCCGGTCAGGGTATCCACCCCCGTTAAATACCGACGCTGCTGGAAGCAGACTATCCGATCCGTAACCAAGCCAATGGTGGCGCTGCCGGGCTGACCAGGAAACTGCTGCCAGGGCAAGGGCGGAAATCCCCCCAGCAACAGCACTTCTTCTTTCTCGTTGCTTAGTCGGCCTGCGTCCAGCAATTCGATCGTCCATAAAAGGCGAGGTCCTTCCCCGCCGGAAACCCCCAGCAGATCATAGGCCACTAGATGCACCCCCGTCGAAAGGACCATGAGGTGGCCTTGCAAATATACCTTCCACCAAGACCGGTTAAACCCAAAAAACCGATTGGGGTTGTTGCCAAAACTCAAGGGGAAAGGTTTCCATAACTCCCGGCCAAACCGGTCAAAGCCTAACAACATCCGTCGGTTTTGATCGAAAGCAATTTGGATATCCTGGTAGAGGGGATCGGTGATGTTTTCGGTGGAAAGGAAAAGTCGGCCGTGGAAGGGTACTGGCTGAAATTGGCTGTCGGCTGCTGATGAGGTACCGGTGGAGCTAGCAATTTGGATCCGGACTCGGCCTTGGGGCCATCGGATCGGCCCCAAGTAGTGGCGGACCGGGTCCTCCGGCGGCAGGGAATCCACAATTTGTCTGCCGGTTTTGCCCTCCAGGCAGATTTCATTTGGCCACTGGTTAGCCAACTGCTGATAATAGACGGCTGCTTCCGATGGTCGGCCTGCCCGGCGGAGCAGTTCGGCCAATTGAGCCACGGCAGTACGCTGTTTTTCTGGTTGGGCCGACTGGGCCTGCTGGCGAAGCAGCAATTCGGCTTCCAGCCAGCGACCGCCGGAAACCAGTCGGCTTAACAGTTCCTGCCTGGCCCGGTCGGCCAAGGGATGCTTGTGGTATAAGGTTAAAAAGGTGTTCAACTGGCCGACCGGATCTAGCCCCTGCAAGGCATTTTCCAATTGCTCCTGGATTTGCCGGTCCATCTGCTGCCGGAGGGCTGTCGGCGCTTTCTGCTGTAATCGGTTCAGATGATCTTCCAGCCAACGGTCCCCGCGCACAGTGTAGAATTTACTGATTGGTTCCAATCGCCCAAGTTGGTCTTTCCGCTCTGCTAGCCGGAATGCCGTCTGCCAAGCGGCGGCATACTCGGCCACCTGGAGTAATCCCTCGGCCAAGAGGCGTTCATAGCGGTTTCGATCTTCCGGAGATTCTAAGAGTTTTTCTAGTTCTGGCAGATAAGAGCGATAGCTACCAAAATCTTCTTCCAATCCCTCGAACAGAGTTTCTCGCAAGAATTGCTGGATGCGAGAATCCGCCCGGACAGTTAAACTCTGTTGGAAGGCTTTGATGGCTTCAGCCCGTCGGCCCTCGTCCCACAGGATTTCTCCCCAAACGGCCAAAGCTTCTGGATCCTGGGGATTTTGGGTCAACTGGGCCTGGGTCTTGGCTCGGAGGGGTTCCAGTTGCTCGTATAGTTCCACGCCGCCCGGCCCCTGGCTGATCACCTTATCCCGCACACAGATCAGATTTCCAGGTACACTGCCGGTTCGGGAACGGGTCCGATGGACAATTTCTCCTTTGGTAAGATCCACAGTGGCCACTTCTCCGGTGCTCAGGGGCAAATAATACTTATCACCGCTTAAAAAGCCAAACCCTGTAGGTATTGCTCCATCAGGCAGATCAATGGCCAATCGACCAGAGCCTTCCGGACCATCCCCACTGCTAGGCTTTTCCGCCTCCAACCCGCCTTTTGTGCCTAAAACGGCCGATTGGACCATAGAAGCCATGGGCTTGCCTATTGAAGCAGACCAGGCAGGTTGTCCGTCCGCCAATCGGACTCCCACTACCCGCCGTCGGCCCACCCAGACTACTTTCCCATCATGCACACAGGCCACATACAACCCATCCGGACAAGATTGCTTCCATAGTTCTTTGCCATCCGCAAGATTCAGGCAATATAGCTCTGGGCTGTCTGGACTCACAAACACCACCCGACCATCGGCCAATAGACAACTGCTTTCTATCCAACCATCGACTGCGCCTGAGACCATCGGATTGCCGAAAGCCATCAACCGCTGCAGCACTCGCATCCGGCGATGCTCGGCTTCCGCCTGAGGCAGGTGGGCATAGGCCCACAGAAAAGTGCGGTTTGCTAAGTCTAAAGCCACCAAAGCACCTCGACCTGTCGGACAGACCAAGATCCCCTCGGCATACGAAGGCGAAAGCCCCAAAAAGCCACTGCTCATCATTTGGGCGTCAAAATCGAATTTCGGCCCGCCTTCCTGGCTTACCACCCCCAATTGCTGCGACCAGATCAACCGCCCTGTCTGGGCCTCTAACACCAAAAGCCGAATGTCGTTGCGCGTCTCCCCTAGCACATACAATTGGCCCATCAGCGGTAGCGGCGGGCCTAAGAAAGTGGTCCCCGCCAGCGGCAAAGCATATTCCTGCTGTTCCAAACCTCCCAGTTCCCATTGCAGTTTGCCGGTTCGGATGTCATAGGCTACCAGCCGGTTGCCCGCCGAAGAGGATCGGCTTTCTTTCATCCGTTGCCGCAGAATTACAATCGGCGGCATCCCCGGTGCTAAGGGATGCTCCCAGCCGGAATCTTCTTCTTCAATGCAAAAGACCATTTTGCCGTCGCTGCTCAGTCGGCTATAAGTAGCATCGAGCCAAAGACGCTGGGTCATCCGCATCTGCAGCAGCGTAGCCCCACCAAGGTTGATCTGAGGATCTTGACCCGCTAGGATGGTATCTAGCGGCGCACCGACCGGCGATTCCCAAAGCCGTTTGCCCGTCTGCACATCCACGGCCACCAAGTTTTCCAACGACCGCATCAGGACCGTGTTGCCTACGACCAGGGGAATGCCTTGGCTCAGACACGGGATGCCTTGCTCGTTAAAATCCTGCTGGAATCGCTGGATCCATTGTTCTAGCATAGGATGGTCGGCTACCGGGACCCGCCAACGCAGATTCAACAGGGGCCGACCGCCCGAACTGCTTGCATTTCGGCTGGGGCTGTTTCGGACCATCAGATAGTCCGTATGCTCCCGGCTAGTAGGGCCAACCCCTGGGCTGCTTACCCACTGACCCAACCAACCCAAGGCATCCTGTTCCCGCTGAAACCAGGCTATTTGTCGTCCACCCACTTGGAGCGGTTTCACCCCCTGAGCCGCTCTCAACCGCACCAGGGTCGCCTGAGCCTGCTGGGGCATTTTCGCCCGATACCATGCCGTGGCTAAGGCCAACGATAAGGTAGGTTCCCATCTCTCCGAATAAGGGCAGTCCTCCTGCAGCCGACTCAAAATCAATGCCCCAGCCAACACCCGACCACTACGCAAATGGTGCAAACCTAACAGCAGAGTGGCTTCGTAGCCGGCCTGCGTATGGTAAAAGCTCCGGGAAATTTCGCTGAGTTTTTCCGGATCGCCTTCAGCCACCGCTTGCCGAAGTAATTGCCGAGCCTGCGGTCCATATCGAAGTTCATATATCTGCCGGGCCTCTTGAGGCATTCGGCCTAAAAGGCGCTGGGCTTCGGTTTTGAGACTGCGGCGGGTCGGTGCACTTGGATCCGGTTGGAAAAAATAGTCTTCAGGATTGGTCAGAATCGCCTGCAAAAAACCAACCGCTTCGCTAACCCGACCCTGTTCTAGAAGTCGTTGCGCAGCAAAAAGATTTTTCAGCACCTCCCGGGGCGGCGGCATAAAAACATCCATCCCCCTTTCCAAATCCTGGTTTTCCTTCTTCTCTTCGTCCTTCTCTTCGGCTTCCTTCTGGGCATTCCATGCCGGAATTGGCGCACCCACCGCCCGTTGTCCTAATACTGCCGGGGCTATCGCCGCCCAGCAACCCGGCATCGATCCCCCAGCTCCCTTGGCCTCTGAAAACCCGCCAACTCCCATCAGCCCCAAAAAAAGACCCACTAACGCTACTCTTCCTGCTATGCGCCGCTCCATCTCCACCCTCTCTAAAATCACAAAAATCACAGCCAACTTCCTACCAAATCATACTTTTCAAAAGAACCTTTCAGCCTACTAACAATCACCCAATCCGCCTAGTAAAAACCTCTCCTCTTGCCCCTGTGGCAGAGGTCGGTTAACCTAAAGGCTGGCCGAGGGAAGGAATACCTCGCTCCTATTTTTTTATATTTATACGGTTTACGTTTTTACCTTTTTGTTTTGTCTCCCCCTCCATTTCCTATAACCCTACCCCTCTGAATAGCTAGACACGAAGCCCCATGCCATTTGGCTAAAGTGTTCCCCTTTAACCCCTGTATCCTCTGGGAACAACCCCAAATTAGCCACCAAACTACTCCCTAGGCAATCGAGAGGCTGGCCTGAGTGGGATTTTGACGGTTCCCAAGGCTTTTTTGCTTCCCTGCCCTAAACCTCGGTGAAAATGAAAAAACAAAACCCCTTTTCCGCAGGCACTGCCTCTGAAACCAAAAACGGGGCCATTTCCGCCCAATAGCAAACCAGCCGCTTTTTCCCGAGCCAGAGGCCGGCAACTCAGAGAGCCTAACCGGCCAGCAGGGGCCAAAAATGCCTCGATTTGTGTTATCCTTTTCCCCTTCACCCTTCCCCTTCTGCCCCAACAGAAATCAAAACCCCCACCCCCTGCAACCAGCCGAAAAAAATAACCTCACTACACTCACCTAATAAAAAGCGACAAAACCCCACATCCACTTTCACTTTGGCGTCCAGAAGTCTGCTTCTTAAATATTAAACCCCACAAAAGGCTGTAAAGGTCGAGCTTTGTAGCAAGGGGGGATTAGCATAAAACGGAGTCGACAGTGAGTTTTCCTTACCGGCCGCAGTCTGCTCAAACCCAGAGTCTGCTCAAACAAACCTGGAGGTTTTCAAAGAGGATCGGGCGATTAAGGGGGCCTATACCCCCCAAAATGGTATCCAAATATAGGGCATTCCATCCCACCATAACGGGGCAATGAAAAGAGGATTCAAAAAGTTTGAAAAACAAAAAATCCCTTTGCGTGGGATTGTTTTTTTCGAAAAAGAGTTTCTAATCAAACCTAGGAAACGAAAATCTGCAGCCCAAACGGAGGGTGAACATTTCCATATCGGGTAGCTTTGAGGCGAACCCTGGTTCCGAGTTTTCTCCTGGCTGCCTTGTTTTTCTCGTCTCAAGGGAGTTGCCCGACAAAAAAGCAAGAAGCTCAAGAAGCTCCTGGAATTCCTACATCCAAAAAGCAGCGCCCCTGGATGAAGGAGAGACGTAAAATCGATCGAGTCCTTCCGAACTTCCGGAAAGGGAAGAACGTTTTCCTTCGTGTGTATAGGAGGTTATTGGCATGTGTGCACAAAATGGGCCAAAGCCGCTGAGCAAAACGGAACTTATTCGTCGATTGGCCGAAACAAGCGGGGTAGATAAAAAGGTAGTCGGTCAAGTCATGAAGGCTCTGGAACAGGAACTGCAGAGAGCTTTAGGTCCGGAGGGACCGGGGGTATTTGCTTTGCCCGGGTTAGTGAAGATTGAACGGAAGCTGATCCCAGCTCGTCCTGCCAAAACGGGGGTTCCTAATCCCTTTCGTCCTGGGGAACTGCTCAATATCCCGGCCCGACCCGCCATGCATAAGGTCCGGGTCCGGGCACTAAAAGCCCTTAAACAAATGGTGCAATCTCCCCCCACAGAGGGATAACCTTTCCCTAAGGAACCTCTGCTTCATGCAAAGGATTTTCTACCATTCTGGCTTACCTTACCTCTAACCCAATATTAAGATCGGGAGTATTGCAAAGGGCCAATCCAGCGTAGCTGTTCGGATAGAAAAACCGAACAGCGAGGAACTCAAAAGTTCATATAGTTCACTATATGGTCAAAATTTACTGTAGGTTCCCTTAGCTTGGGTTTTGCCATTTTTGGCCTTCTCCTTGAAATACCAATCTTTTATCTCCCGTGTAACTATTAGCCTCAGAAGATTGGAGAAAGTTTTTCCACGACTCCTGTCAATAAAACAAGTCAGGGAAAATAGCAAAAGTCAACCTAAGAGATTGTCCTTAATTGGCATTTCCACCAGAATACCGGTTTGCCTTCCTGAATGGGCCAAAAGCCTCTAAGCTCCACTTTGGCCATTTTAGGCCTTCTCCCAGAAGGGGAAAACTCTAAGACCCTGTAACTATTAGACTTAGGAAATTATGTGAACAAAAAGGAGTCTCGTCGTAATTACTAGAAACAAAAAGACTTAGGGAAAATGGCAAAAGTCGAAATAAAAATATCTCCGTTGCATTATCCAGAGTTTCCTAGAATCGGTTATTCGGTGGGGGAGGAGGAGGCGGTGGCCATGACCAGTTGGCCTTTATGAATGCCCTTTAGGCCCTGCAATTGAGCGGCCAATCGGCGAAGCTCACCTGCCGGCCCCCGCAACAAAATTACCTCCAAACATAACTGTTTGGTCAAATGCGCATGGATGACCGAAAGCACCCATCGGTGGTATTCATGCTGCAAGCTCAACAGTCGATCTCGTAGCTGGGTGCGATGGTGATCATAAACTAACGTTAATGTACCCGCCACTTCGGCCCCCTCGTCCGTCCAGGCTCGTTCCGTAAGCTTGTCCCGGATCATCTGCCGGACGGCCTCACTGCGAGTTGCAAACTGTTCCTCTCGACAATACCGATCAAACTCCTCAAACAACTCTCGCTCCACAGAAACCGAAAACCGCACAATCTTCGACCGACCCATTCCTACCTCCTTTTCTTTTCCTCTTGGAACGAACAGTCAAAACGGCCTTCGCCTAGAACCCCCCCAAATCTCAGCTTCTTAGAAGGAGGGGATTTTTCCATTTTAGTATAGGAATCGAAATGGGAATCACTAAATCAAACTCCGCCCCAAAACAAAGGTCTTTGAGCTCCAACGTTTGCCATTGTTGTAACTTCCCGTATTGGAAGGACTCTAGCTTTGAGTATTCTTTGTTCAGCATATTGCCCAAGGCCAATATTTTCAAAAGCGGAGGAGATCTAAAAACTCGACTGTTCCCATTTTCCCTAACTTGTTCTGGCGCTGAGAGTTGTGTCGAACCTTTCTTTTGTTCCCCCAATCTCGACTTTTGCCAATTTTGGTCTTTTGTCCAAATGAGAAAATTATAACTCCTTGGAATTCTTGGCCTGAGGAACTAGTGTGGCCAAAAAGGGGGTTCGTCGTAACCGTCAGGCTCAAAACAAGTTAGGCAAAATGGCAAAAGTCGAGCTTAGAACTTTCTCCTTTCCGCAGGAGGTAAAATTGGCAAAACTCCTGCTGAGAGACTGCCCAAAAAATAGGATTTTACCGTTTTCCGACAGGTTTTGAGGTGAGGAGTCATTCGTCAAACCCCAGTACCATAGTGGGTTTTGCGGTTTGGACTCTGCAAGGAAAGGGAATGCTTCTGCTTGTCAGCGAGAAAAGCCTTTGGGGCAGCATCTTGGGGCCCTTCTGGAGAGGCGATCTTCCAAGTAGCGGATCCAGAGAGATCAGGGCGCTATTCGGCAAGATTGCTAATGGTTTTCACCAATCACAGGAGAATGATACAATAACATCAGAACAAAGCCATCTTGGAGGTGAAGTCTTCTTTGGAAGAATGGCTTATATTTTCGAATGGAAATTGCATGTTGTTGTTCCTCCAAAAGTGGGCTTCCGGGAAGAGAGGGCATTTTGATTCCTACTTTGGTAGGAATGGCAAGGCAAGGTGTGCTGCTGTTAAAGATGCGTTTTGTGTCCACTTGGTCGATGGGGCTCCTGCATACCGCCCACAAATTAAGGATAGCTAGGGAAGTTTATATACGCAAAAAAAGCTCCTGGCACAATGGAGTTGGGAACCGGCATGGCGTCGCATTATTGGCGGGAAAAGGTGGTTTTGGTAACCGGTGGCTCCAGTGGCCTGGGCCGGGCAATTGCCGAGCAGTTCGCCCAACGGGGGGCTCGGGTTGTTCTGGTGGGGTTGGATCCAGAGCGGGTAGCTGCTGCGGAGGCCCAGTTCCGCCAAGCGGGCCATCGGGTGCTGGGAATTGCCGCCGATATAACTCAGCAGGCGGAGGTGGATCGGCTTTTTGAGAAGGCGTTGGGTTGGTTTGGACAATTGGATGTGCTGGTCAATAATGCGGGACGTTCCATGCGGGGTCGGATTTTGGATATTAGTCCCGAGCAATTCCAGGAAATGCTAGATTTGAATTTTATTTCCGTAGTTCGATGTACACGGGCTGCGATGCCTCATCTGGTACCCCGTCAAGGGCATATTATTAACATTGGTTCCTTAGCGGCCAAGACGGCGCCTCGGTGGTTGGGGGCGTATCCGGCCAGCAAGTTTGCCCTGGCGGCCTATTCCCAACAGCTTCGATTGGAATGGGGGCCACGGGGGTTACATGTGCTTTTGGTTTGTCCTGGTCCGGTGCGGCGGCGGGGTCCTCGGCTTTATTCGTTGGGAGAGTTGGACGATCTTCCGGAACCGGCCCGGCAGCCGGGAGCAGGGGTAAAAATCGATGCAGCTCAGCCAGAACGGCTGGCTCGAGCCATCCTTCGAGCCGCCGAAAAGCGTAAACCCGAATTGGTCTATCCTCGAAAAGCTAGGGTCTTTTTCGCTCTCTCGCAGATTTGGCCCGCTCTGGGCGATTGGCTGCTGGTGCGCCTGACCGGCGAATAGGCGGTGCCAATGAAAGACGAATTCGCTTCTACTATCCTGCCGATTTCTAAAAGCCCGATTTTTCTCACCTTCCCTCGGCAGCCCGCTTCCCCTGGAACCTCTACAAATTCATCGGGCAAACCTCACATCGGAACCTCTGCATAATTAGAAAGAGGATATTTTTACCATGGTGGTTTTCTCTCCCCTGACCCAATATATAGGGTTGCTAGCATTGCTAGCACCCAATAGATAGTACATATTCCCATCGGGGAACGTAGCGGCACAGAATCAAAAGTTCCTCTGGTTCCTATATGTTCCACAGTATTTTGGGTTCCCATCATTCAAAGGAGATAATTTTTACACCATTTTGGTGTCTTCCACCTCTTAACCCAATCTATAAGGTTGCTAGCACTGCTAGCAACCTACATCGCTCGACTTTGGCCAATTTCGGTCTTTGGCCGAAATAGGGAACTCCTTACCTCGAATTTTGCCATTTTTCCTAACTGGTTTTGCTATCAGCAGTTACGACGAAACTTCCCTTTGTTCATCCAATTTCCTAACTCCAATAGTTACAAGGAGTTAGGGTTTTCTCCTTTCGGGGGAACGCTAAACATGGCAAAAGTCAAGCTTAGCTCGACTTTTGCCAATTTTCCTAACTTATTTTGATCCGCTGAGTTACGGCGAAACTTTTTGTGCACACAATTTCCTAACTCCGGTCATGCCAGGGAGTTAGGAGTTTCCCCGTTCGTTCAGAAACGCGAAAAGTAGAAAGTAGGGCAAATTGTCTCCTAACCAAGGGCAATAGAGTTTTCGGAAGCTATTCGATGCCGATTTCGTCTCGAGTGTCGCTTTGGCTTCGGCGGCGCAAGTAGAGTTTGATCGGCACTTCGCTATAGGGAAGTTTATCGCGGAGAAAACCCAGCAGATAGCGTTGGTAGGGTGCGGAGAGCCATTGGGGCTGGTTACAGAAGATCACTAAGGTGGGGGGCTGTACAGCAACTTGCGTGCCATAATACAGTCGGGGTTTTCGCCCTTGGTGGCTCGGAGGAGCGTAATGGGTAAGGGCTGCTCGAAGCAGTTGATTTAGTTGTGCCGTGGGAATCCGCTGACGAGCCTGGTGAAACAGAATCTGCGCATGATTCAGAAGCGCTTTCACATTTTTCCCCGTTTTGCCGCTTATGAAGGCAATCGGCGCATAGGTCATCGTAGGGAAACTATCCCGTATGTATAAAGCCCATTTTTCCGCCGATGCCTTGCCGACCATAAGATCCCATTTGTTGACCACAAAGATACAGGGTTTATACTGTTGGGCGATATACTCGGCAAGTTGTTTATCTAGTTTGGTGATATGCTGCGTAGGATCCAAAAATAACAGGACCACGTCGGCCCGGCGGATGCTGCGCTGAGCCCGATGGAGGCTGTAAAAGTCTAAATCACTCGCAATACTGCGGCGCCGGAGCACACCGGGAGTATCGATGGCAATAAAGGCTTTGCCCTCCAGTTCAAAGCGGACGTCCACGCTATCGCGGGTGGTACCTGGAATTTCACTGGTGATCATACGCTCGGCATGGACTAAGGTATTGATAAAGGTACTTTTTCCCACATTACGGCGTCCCACGATAGCCAGTTTCATTTCCGGTGGCGGGAGGTTTTCTCCCTCCGGCGGTGGTGGGGGCAGACGCTGCCGGATTTCCTCCAAAAGTTCCTCTTTGCCTCGGTTTTGGGTCACACTGGTCATGATGACCTTTCGTCCCAGTTTGTAAAACTCCTGGGCTTGAACCTCCAGCGCAGCGTTGTCGGTCTTATTGGCCACGCACACAACCGGTATATCCACATACCGAAGGCGCTTGGCCACCTCCTGATCCAAGGGCAGCAATCCGGCTTGGGTATCCACCACATGCAAGATCAGGGAAGCGGTATCTAGGGCCTGTTCGATTTGCCGTTCAATTTCTTCCCCCAACACATCGCTGTCGGCCACCCCCATGCCGCCCGTATCTACCAATTCGACAAACCGATCCCCGATGGCCAGCAGATAGCTGAGACGGTCTCGGGTTACCCCTGGGGTCGGATCCACAATAGCCACCCGACGGCCTGCCAACCAATTAAACAGGCTCGATTTGCCCACGTTCGGACGGCCCACAATAACAACCTGCGGTACCCCCATTGCTGCTGCTTACCCTTGCAGACAACCAGCTTGCCAAATGCCGACCTAGCTGCCTCACCAGTTAGCGAGCCAGTCGAAGCTCGACTTTTGCCAATTTTGGCCTTCTGCCGAAATGGGAAAGTTCTAACTGCTTAGAATTTTAGAATTCTCGGAGTTGGCAAACCCCATGACCAAAAAACATTCGCCGTAAGTTTAAGAATTAAACCAAGTTAGGAAAAAGGGCAAAAGTCAAGCTAAGACCAAGATTCCGAAAAGCTCCGGTGGAGTGTCTGCCGCACCCATCGAGCGCATTGCTCGATGCCCTCTCCGCTTTTCGGGAAAACCCCCCGCACATGAAAGACTTCTCGAATCCGCTCCTGGCTAATCCGGAGGTCTCCCCCGGTATATTGCAAATAATTGGTCAACAACGCACAGGGCACCTGATGCTGAAAGGCCAGCAGGCACAACGCATGCGCCGTACAATCGGCCAACCGAACCCCTGGCGGTAACTCCTCCCCAATCACCAAATGCCTCAGCACGGAAAGTAAATGCCGATTATCCCAGGCCGGATTCAGCGCCAAATCCAGCACCAACAGGTGCACCTGATTGGCATGGAGCAGACGCCGAACATCCCAGGCCACATCCGTATCCAAATACTGGTAGATTCCTAGCCGCCCCCCCTCCACCCCCACCAGCCGGGCCAACTGCTGCCGAATGACCGGATTCTGTTCCAAATGGACCACATACATCGGCCTGTCTCCGGCGCCGCTTCTCTGCCGGTCGGCCGAGGCTCCGCCCCTAAATGCCACCCCTCCGTACTTTTTATTAGAACATCTGGCTCCTGGGAAGAAAATCCCCTCCTTTGGGTTCGCTAATCCCCCCGGCTGATGAGCGGCCCTCTATCCAAGGCAATTCCGGAACCCCAGTGTTTTCGTGGAGGGGACAGATTACGTCATTCGGCTGAAATAGCCTCAGTTCACCAATCCACAAAACAGCCTTTTGTCATTTTCCCCGTAGATGCTTATCCGCAAAGGTCAAATATTGTTCCCAGTCGTAGTCGGTTACCTCGTGTTGGCCGCGGCGGATGTGGTAGCCGATCCGGCTCATCACCGGTTTGTCAACTTCGGGCATCTCCTGCACGGCCAGACCGTCGGTCCCCAGCAGCCGATACACCGGATCAGCTCCTTTGGCCGACAGAAATTCCCCCCGGGGATCGGCCCAAAGGTCTTCCTGGGCGCTGGCGACATACACCGGCCGGGGCGCTATCAAAGCGATGAGCATATGTTGATCTATTGGCAACTGGTCTTCCCGACCGCCGTATTTTTTGAAATTTTCGCAGAACCAATGAGGGGCGAGTTTATTGATTCGTTCGACGGTTTCGCCGAAATTGCGTCGGCTCAGGGCTGCTCCGCCGCAGCCAGAATTATTGGAAATCACCAGGGCAAACCGCTGGTCCTGCGCCCCGGCCCAAAGAGCGGTTTTGCCAAGCCGAGAGTGTCCCATGACCGCCACCCGTTTGGCGTCGATATCCGGATCGGTTTCGAAGTAGTCCATAGCGCGGCTCAATCCCCAGGCCCATGCGCCGATGGATCCCCACTCGTTCGGCTCCGGCCGGGTTTGCCCAGGCCGATAGAAGAGCGGATGCACCCCGTTTTGGAACCCATCATGAAAATCTGGGTCTATATCGCCGTAGTAGATAGTGGCTAAGCCGTAGCCGCGCTTTAATATCTTTTCTACCGGCCATCGGTGGGCCATGCTGCCTCGGCCTTCGGGGCTTGCGCGATGGTCCTTTGCCTTGGTGGCGGGCGTATCGTTGCGCACCCAGGACTCCGTAATGCTAATGCCGGGGTCTTTGTGGATGGTGTGATTGCCGTGGAAATTCAGGCCCAAAAAGATCGGCGTTGGTCTCGGTACACCATTGGGAAGGTAGAGCAAGATATCCATTTTCGGTCCCTTCGGATCGGCCGAGAAATACACCCGGATTTCTTTTCGGATGGCCAGGCCGTCCAGGGCTTTGGGTTCTACAGAGCGGACTTCAAACTTCATGTCTTTGGGTCGGCCAGGCGATTTGCCGTACATATGTTCCTCAAAAAGTTGTAAAATCTCCGGCCGACGCTTCTCCCACCAGAGCTTCGGATCGGTAACTTTCGTGCCATCCAAGCACACCAGCGGATCCGGCAGGGTATAAGGCCGGACTTTGCTTTCGTCGTAATTGACCGGTTCCTCGGCCCAAGCCGCACCAACCGCCAATAGTCCGCCAACAACCGTCCAAACCATTGCCATCCTCAACCATGCCTGACACTTTCTCATGGAAAACCTCCTTTCAAAAAAAGTGGAACCGTTAGCCGAATGGCCTCATGTATCATTCCTACCCAAGCAGCCGAATGGCCTCATATGTCATTCCTGCGAAAGCAGGAATCCAGTTCCCTATCACCCGGCCCGGCTAGCGCCGGGCTACCCTCTTGGACCGGCGGGGAGAGGGATTTTTTCGACCAGCGCCCTTCTTACGGTTTGCTTTGCAAGCCATAAAGGACCACTTCCGGCGGGTTGCGGAAGTCCAATGCCTGCTGAAGGCGGGTCATCAGGGTCTTCGGTTCTTCTTCCAACAGGCCAGCAAAGGTAACAAAATGGCTTGCCGGCGGCGATTGTTCGATGCCTACGCCGCCCGCTCCGGCCCCCGGAGCCACTTTCATCACCCCCGGCGTTTCCGGCAAGACCATCCCTAGGGCCAACTTTTGCTGGTTGAATTTAATGGCCCAATGCACGCCCGGAGCTGCCACCTGAGCGTGCACCCCGTCGGCCTGTCGGCCTACCGGGCCGCTTTTGCCGTTAGAAAAAAGATATTGACCCGGCGTCGGCCCGTCAGCGGCAAAGTTTTTCGGATCATCAAAATCCCAATAATACCGTACCGGTTCGTTCAGTACCACCTCCACCCAACTTGTGCCGGCAAACAGGCTGATGGTTTTCTCCTGCCCATCCGGGGCAATCGCCCGATACTGCACCAGGGCAGGACCACTGGCCAAAAGCTGAAGCTGATGTTTGCTCGAACGGTTCGGTTCGCCCAGATCGGAAAAACCGGCCCAGCCTTCTTCTCCCGGATAAGTTACATCCCGCCCCTCCAGGGCCTTGACTTCCCATCGGTACAGGTGGGCACCTTCCGGCCCTAGCAGTAGCCGAACTCGGCTATTTTCCAGCCAAACCATTCCGGCCGGTCCCGGATACGTTCGTACACCGGCCAAATACCGATCGGTCTCTGGAGCTACTGCCGGGGATGCCGATTTTACGGCGTCGGACGCTCTTTCTGCTGTAGAAAGAATTTCCCCTCTCCCCTCTGTGGGAGAGGGTGCTCTGCGCAGCAGAGCGGGTGAGGGCGAAATCTCGTCTCTCCCCGCCGCGGGACCGTACGGCTTGGCGCTAGCCAAGCCGGGTGAGGGGGAAACCCCGCCTCTGCCCTCCGCGGGAGAGGCCGGCCAGCCTCCGGCTGGCCGGGTGAGGGGGCCTTCGACCAGCGCCCATCGCGAACCCGACTTCTCCACTTTTTCCGTTCCGGGTTTGGCTGACCCTGTCCGGCTTCTAGGTGGCCCTAGATATACCCACACCCGAGCAGAATCTCCCTTAGGAATCGGCCCTGGCAAAAGA
>JANXAQ010000211.1 GCA_025062105.1 Thermoguttaceae bacterium | reverse complement strand
CTTTGGATAAATTGCACAATTTGGGAAAAATCATTTAGAAAATCAGCAGATCTTTAGTTTCAGAAAAAGATTTATCTATATTTTCTATTTGATCCATTCTGTGTTGTTCAACGAGTTTTCCTGCTTTGCCTAAAGTGATGTCCAAGCGACTGAACTTTAACTTGTGTATAACAGCGAGCCCGCAGCCGGGAGAGGTAAATCTGGATCCCTGCTTGCGCAGGGATGACAAGGGCAGCCGGGACGCCCGCTCTCCCGGTAGTTGCCGTCGGGGACGATGGCGATACCAGGCTTTGCGGCCGACACGTCCATCATACCGGGAGGGGGCGGAACGGCCGTCCTGCCGGGGGCTATTGCTTGGGTTGTCGGCGTTTTTGCAGCCATTCGGTGTGGAAAAATTGGCCGCGCGGCTTATCCACCCGTTCATAGGTATGGGCGCCGAAGTAATCCCGTTGGGCCTGCAAGAGGTTGGCTGGCAAGCGCTCGCTCCGCAAACTGTCGTAGTAGCTTAGGGCGGTCATGAAGGCTGGCACAGGGATGCCCAACTGGGTGGCCGTGATGACCACATGGCGCCAGGCCGGCTGTGCCCGCTGGACGGCCTCCCGGAAATAGGGGGCAAATAGCAGGTTTTCCAGGTCCGGCTCGGCGTCGAAAGCCTCTTTGATCCGTTCGAGGAATACTGCCCGGATGATGCAACCGCCACGCCACAAAAGGGCAATCTGGCCATAGTTGAGAGGCCAATTATATTCCTTGGCGGCCTCTCGCAATTGGACGAATCCTTGAGCGTAACTACAGATCTTAGAGGCGTACAGGGCCTGGCGGATGTCTTCTATAAACTTTTGTTTATCTCCCTCATACCGGCCGTTGGGGCCGGAAAGCAACCGGCTAGCTCGCACTCGCTGTTCTTTCATGGCCGAGAGGCTCCGAGCATAAACGGCCGTAGTTACCAGGGTGCTCGGCACGCCCAGATCCAGGGCCAATTGGCTCATCCACTTGCCGGTCCCTTTGGCGCCAGCGGTATCCAGGATCATATCCACCAGGTCCTGGCCGGTCTCGTCATCTTTGACGCTGAAAATGTCCCGTGTAATTTCGATCAGATAGCTATTGAGTTCCCCTCGGTTCCACTGGTCGAACACCTCGTACAGTTCGGCATTCGATAGGCCTAGTGCGTGTTTAAGCATCCAGTAGGCCTCGGCAATCAGTTGCATATCGCCGTATTCGATGCCGTTGTGCACCATTTTCACATAGTGGCCAGCCCCGCGGGGGCCGATCCATTCGCAGCAGGGGATGTCCTTATTCGGGCCGACTTTGGCGGCAATGGCCTTGAAGATGGGTTCGACCAAGGGCCAGGCCTGCACACTGCCGCCGGGCATAATGCTAGGGCCTCGTAGGGCTCCTTCTTCGCCGCCAGAGACGCCGGTGCCGATGTATAAAAGTCCTTTTGACTCCACGTATTGGGTTCGGCGTTCGGTGTCGGCAAAATGGGTGTTGCCGCCGTCGATGATCAGGTCTCCGGGTTCCAAAAGCGGGATGAGCTTTTCGATAAACTCATCCACGGCCGGTCCTGCCTTGACCATCAGCATCACGCGGCGGGGCCGCTTCAGTGCCTGGACAAACTCCTCCAGCGAATGGCAACCGACAATGTTTTTGCCCTTGGCTCGACCGGCCAAAAACTCATCCACCTTGCTGACCGTCCGGTTAAAGACGGCCACCCGATAGCCCCGGCTTTCTACATTCAAAGCCAGGTTTTCGCCCATAACCGCTAAACCAATCAGACCAAAATCGCATAATTCGGCCATAGAGAATTCCGCTCCTTAAATCCAGGAATAGTTCAATTTTCGTACTATTTCCGCCCAGTCAAGGAGGTTTTCTTCTCCGGGGGAGTTGCTAGGGATTCTTCCCGCGAACGGGGGGAATGGGGAATAGTTCTCCACGGCAAACAGAAGCCATCGCAGCCGGGTTGGCCGAAGGGCAAACCACTCTCTGCCGCTCCTAGGGCAGGGGGATGATGCCCCCGCACCCGGCTTGCTTCGCAGGCCACACTCTCCGGCAGTGAGGAGAGGAGGGTTTCTGGATCCCTGTGTGCGCAGGGATGAAAAAGGTCGGCACTGGCCCTTAGCTAATGTATTCCTCTGGAAATCCTACTACGGTTCAGGATCGACTGGCCAGGGGGGGCGATCCGGTAGGCAACGGTCGAACTCTTCCAGAAGTTCTCGCTGGTACTTTTCATCAAATCGGCCTGAGAGAAACCGGTCCAATCCCTCTTCATAGAAGCGGCGCCAAGATTGTTCTTCTCGGCCGGGGTTGATGGGGAAAAACAGGGTGCCGTTGGCCTTGGCCGCCTCGTAGTCGCCTGGCGCATCGCCGATCATCAAGCTGTGGCCAGGCGGATATTTGCGTGCAACGGCCAGACATTCTTTTTTAGTACCGATCTCTTGGCCGCAAATGGCCGCCACGTATTGGGTTAGGTTATGCTCCTCCCATTCGCGCTGGAGGGCTTCATGTGGAGTGGCCGATACGACGATAATGTCCGCCTTGCCCTGGAGCTTTTGAAGGGTTTCTCGGACATAGGGAAACGGCGGTACGCCCCGGACCATGGCCGCCACCGACGCATTAACCGCCTTGGACCACTCTAAGGTACGTCGGAGCCAAGGGTCGCCAGTCTCTTGGACCTTTTTTTCCAGGGCGGGATTGCCCAGTTTGGTTTCTTCCCGGACCCAGGCCCGAAGCGATTCGGGAATTTCGATCCGCACTCCCCGGGCCTTGACCTCCGGCCGGCGCCGAAGCCACTCTAAGGTCTCAATCAGAGCAGGAAACCGATTGGCGCCTCGGCTTTTGGAATACAGATTGACAAATTCGGCCGCCTCCCGAGCGTATTTGCTGACGCCTTGAAGGTTCCAATAGTTGATCGTATTCGGAATGAAGCACTCTTTGTGCTTCAGTTCCATGGTGTCGAAGGCGCAGCCGTCGGAATCAATGCCTACGAAAAACTCATGTTTTGGCGTCAGGTCGAACATGGCTCCTCCAAATGGAAAAAAATCACAAGATCAACTCTCCTATTAGGTCAGCTTAGGTCAGCCAATTGGAGACAACTCCTCGTGGTCCTCCCTGCGCAAGCAGGCAGGCTCCTTTGGACTAGTACCCTTGGCAAACGAAATAGCTCCCTTCCAACCGGTTGGCCTTAAGTGTCATTCCTGCGAAAGCAGGAATTCAGGCTTCCTTGGCGGGCAGAGCTGCCAAAGAAACTAGCCTCCCGGAGCCGGCGTCGGCTTTGGCTCCGGCGCTGGATCCCTGCTTGTGCAGGGATGACAAGAGCGGCCTTCTTTGCTTTGGTCGGCCCCCCTCACCCGGCATTACCGAAAGCAATGCCACCCTCTGGGTGCGGTGGGGAGAGGGGTTTTCTGGATTCCCGCTTGTGCGGGAATGACAACATCAAGCTTTAGTTCTACTAAACCACCATATCCTGCCACCGAGCGGCGGAGCAGTTACTTTTTCCGATCCGCCTGGGGCACATAAGGCGGTAGTTTTTGTTCGGCGTAGATGGGCTCAAATCGGGTCATGCGCTGCCGACCGCCAATGATGGGCAAGCTGACCATATCGTCGCCCACTAGCGGTCGGGCATATCGGAGGAAATCATCCGTTACATCGACGCCGCTGGGGGCGATCCACTGCCGGGGAAAGCAGCGTTCACTGTTGGCCACTTCCGGCAGGGGCACCTTGTCGTAGCGGACCTGGTAGGCAGCTCCCGGTTCTCGCAGGATGGTGGCCATATAGCCCCCTTCGCCTCGGGCAGCCAGTTCCACTGCCTTTCGGCCCACCTGATAGGCTTCTTCCAAATCCACCACGGAGGCGTAGGCCATGGAGTGGCGTTGATCGGTGCCGGGCACATTGCCGCGGGCTGCTCCTTTGACTGGCAGCCCCACCCGATTCAAATAATTGACCAATACTTGGGCTACCGACTGGGTGGCCGAACCGTAGGATTTATGCCCAAAGGCATCCCGTACCTCCGCTGTCTGGACAAGGGCCTTCACTTCCGGTAGATCAAACACCTTGGCCTCCGGAAGCGAACTGACTTCAAACCCTTCGCTGACGACGATCATGCATCGGCCATGCTGCCTGAGGCAGTCGTTTACCTGATCGGCGATTTGCTCGGCCGGTACCGGACTTTCGGCCAGGTAGATCAGAAGCGGCATTTGTCGTTCCGGATCGGCCAATCGGGCAGCTGCTGGAATAAAGCCAATCTTCCGGCCCATAGCCTGCATGACCAGCACTGGATCGGCCGGGCAGGAGCCGGCATTTTCCTCGTTGGCACACTGAACCATGTGCATCCAGTATTTGGCGGCCGAGCCGTAGCCGGGTGTATGGTCAATCAGCCGAAACTCCGAGTCGCCCACATCGTTGTCGATGGTTTTCGGCACGCCCACAGCCACCAGATCCAAACCTCGCTGATGGGCCAACTGCGCAATCTTATTGGCCGTATCCATCGAATCGTTGCCGCCGATATAGAGGAAATAGCCCACCTGGTGGGCTTTGAAGACTTCGATGACCCGCTCGAAATCCTCGTGCTGGGTTTCTTTGAGTTTATAGCGGCAAGTGCCGATGGAGCCGGCCACCGGGGTAGTCCGAAGCAGAGCAATCTCCTGCGGCGGCTGGGCCGACAGATTCAATAGCTCCTCCTTCAAAACCCCTTCGATGCCATGCCGGGCACCATATACCGTGCCAATGGCATCAAAATCCCTGGACGCTTCGATAATTCCGCGTAAGGTGTTATTGATCACACAGGTTGGCCCACCGCTTTGAGCCACCACCAGGTTCTTGCCTCTGCCCATCGCCAATGCGCTCCTTGTGAGTAGTGCCCTCCCAGCACTTTTGCCTTTTTAAAGAATCGCTATTTTACCAACCCAAACAGCCGAGGACAATAAGGGGCAGACGAGAAGAAGAGCTTTTTCGAAGCTTTTGCGGGAGGCGTCTAGGGGCATGGATGCCATGAGAGGGAAGTCAGACGAGGAGAAGAGCTTTTTCAAGGCTTTTTGGGAGATAACTTGGAGAGAGACCTTTGGAAGGAAATTTTGTTTATTTCAGATGACGGTTCTATTCGGAGACAGCGATCCGATTACTGCAGGGCGGGGCCGCTGATCCGCTCGCCCCGCTGTTGGCGGGCCTGATCCGCCGGGTCAAACGTGCCGTAGAATAGGGCGTTTGTGTCCATCCAGGTAACCAGCCGCTCCCAGTCTTCCGGCGAAAGCTGAACCTCGTAATGACCCCGTCGCAAAAGAGCTGTCAGGGGGCTGGCCCGTGCGCCGAAAACATCCGGCCGGGTCTTCGGCTCACAGTTGTCCCGACAAAGTGGGCTGCCGCCCCAAGCAGCATACGGTACACGCGGGGCCAGCACATTATAGGAGACGGTATATCGTCCTTCGGGCTGGCCGGTCAGGATGATGCCGCCATCTTTTTTCTCCGGATTGTGGCACCGGACGCAATGTTTATCCAAGACCGGCTGAACCAGCAGGGGGTAACTAAACGGTTTGGAGCCGTCCGGGCCAGGAGTAATGACCGACGGTGCCCGCTGAAGGGCCAATGGGAATCGAGTCAGAGCGGCAGGCGGCGTTTCATGGCGCAGTTCATGGCAGCCAATGCAGGAGACCGCTTCACCCGGTTGCAGGTAGGTGATGCTCCGCATAGTTTGCACCGCTTGGCCCATTTCGTCCAAGGCTTGGAAAGCCAGCGGCAAGCCAGACGGCGCACGAAATAGCGCCGATCCGTCCGGTTCCACCGGCACCGTACCTAGGACCTGTCGGCCCGGCGAGGCGTTCGCCAAGCCGACAGTAGGCTGATTGATATGCCAGGTGCTCTTGGGCAACACCTGCACTATCCGAAGCCGAGCGATCTTCACCCCAGCTGGCAGGGCCGGCCAACTGCGATAGACGTTCTGAAGGAAAAAGACCCCCTCCCGCTGCCCGGCCAACCAGGCCAAGGCTTCTGGATCGTTCCACGGCCTCTGCGGCTCAGAACCGCTAGCAGTAGCAGCCGAAACACGTATATTCACCTGGGGAGGTATATCCCCTCTCCCCTCCGCAGGAGAGGCTGGTCCTGCTGGGAGTCCGGGCGTGCCGCCCGCATCTTTGCCTCTCCCCACCGCGGGAGAGGCCGGCTTGGCGCTAGCCAAGCCGGGTGAGGGGGCCTCTTCCCCTCTCCCCACCGCGGGAGAGGGTGGACAACCGTTAGGTTGTCCGGGTGAGGGGGTTTTAGTGTCATCCCTGCGCAAGCAGGGATCCAGGCCCCTTGTGTTGCTCCTTTGCTCATCGCCTCTCCCCTCCGCGGGAGAGGCCGGCGTGGCGCTAGCCAAGCCGGGTGAGCTGGCCTCTTCCCCCCACACCCCACCCAGGGAGAGGGGCAGGGGTGAGAGGGGATTCCCAGAGGCAACCTGAGAGGGAATCGCCGGCGGTCTGGGCCGAGGCCGAAGCGGCACCGGCCAAAGGCTACTGATATTCAAATCCCGATACAAAAGTTCCTTATTCCCAAACCGATCCACCCAATACAAGCCGAACATGTTCGGCGGGCAAGGGTCCGGTTCACCAATCAGCCGATCAAAACTGTAGGCGGCCAAGAAGTAGCTCTCGGAAATCGGCCAGGGGCTTTTATAGCAATGGCCCGGCCATCGCTGATGGTCTGGCATCGCAGGCGGAGGCGAAGTTACACCCACCGGATTGTGCCAGATCGGCCGTCCGTCGCCCCGGATCACTGCCTCTTCGCTTTCGGGAAACAGGGCATCGGGCGTCAGCCGCTCGATCGGCTCCGGCCCGTCCACCCCGCGGCGAACATCCACTAGGATAATCGATCCGGCGCTCATGGCGTGGTGGGCGCAGGCCGTAGCCATCACCCGATGCGAACCCGGCACTGCCTGCGCCTCCCAAATGCCAACCGGATTGAACGTATTATTACCGTAGAAAATGCGTACATCGCTGCCATCGGGCCGAACCGTCCATAGTTGCTGATAGAAAACGGCGTTCCGATCCACATAGTCCCACCGGGTGTAGATGATCCGGCCGTCATTCAGAACGGCTGGATCCCATTCATGGGTCTCATGGTACGAGATGACTCTGGGGTTGGACCCGTCGGCTTCGCACAATGCCAGGGTATGCACCGGACAAGGCCCTTGGCCGCACCGATGGAACCCGCCCCGCCGAGTGGAAACAAACACGATCCGGCCATCCGGCAGATACCGGCCAGCAAAATCATCGTAGGGCCCGCTGGTTAATTGCCGAAGCCCAGTGCCGTCCGCCTGGATCTCATAAAGATGAAAATGTTTGTCTAGGTGAAGTTCTCGGTTCGGCGGGGGCCGATCCACCTGACAATAAGAAAAAAGTATCCGGCGGCCGTCGTAAGAAACATCAGGAAACTGATAGGAGCCGGTGGGCAATTTGACGGCCGTTAGCGACCGGCATTGCATGGACTGGCCTGGTTTTTCCAGCACAAAAAGGCCGCCGCCAGGCCGGGCACAGTTGCCGGTGTGTTGGGTCAGTTGATGGCTAAAAATGCTATGGGGTTGTTTGACGAAGACGATCGGCCCACGGGGAAACAGGGGATTAGCCAAGGCGATCTGCCGACGCAGCCGATGGGCCTGTAGCCACAGGGCCTCGCCCTCTGGGCCTTCGATCTGGCCAGTTTGCCGAAGCTCCTCATACCGACGCCAAAGTTGCCCCCATTGGTCTGCCAATTCTGACGGGAGAGCGGCGGCGGATCGGAGGTCGGCCAGCAGGCGATCGCCCCGTTCCAAGGTGCGCTCGATGGCCTGCTGGAACGTGCTAGGATGCCGAGGCGTCCCTAGGCCGTCCTGCATGCGCCAATCCCACTCGATCATCGCTTCTTCTATGGCCGGGTGCGGGGTCGGCAACTCGGGCGGGGGGAACTGCTTCGGCTCGCTCGGCTGCGCCCAGATGGGAATCGGAATGGACTGGGCGTGGGTTGCTCTCGAACCAGCCGGAGTAGCATCCAAACTACTTCCACCAGGCGGAGGGGAAGCAGGGATTGGCTCGGCCAAAACTAACCGAACGTCCTGCCATCGGAGGCCATGCGGCCTCCCGCCTGCCTGAGAGCGAACCGCTAAAATAAGCAGACCTCTCTCGGCGGCCTTGGGTAAACGAACATCCAGGTCCACCGATTGGCCAGGCTGAATCGTCTGCCAATGCAAGTTCTGTTTTTGTACATCGGGCGTTTGGGGCGGATCGGTAGGAGCAACCCACCAAAGGGCAGCCTCAACCGGGCCAGGACCTAGTGCTATAGCCCGGCAGGTAAGTTTTCCGGCCCGGTGGGGAGAAGCGGCAGCATCTGGGTTCTCGCTTTCGCGGGAACGACAGGAAAGGGGGATGGCAATCTGGACAGTCTGGCCTGGGGAACAACTGACCACGCATCGGTTGGCACCCCGCATTAGGGCTGCCTGGGAACCGCCTAGCCGATACAACAGCAAAAACCCGAAGGCCGAACTGCTACTAGCCTCGGCCGGCTGCCCGTCGATCTGGACCTGGGCCAAGCCAATTTCCAGCCCTTGTTTTGGTTCAGACGTTTGCGCCGCCGGCTGGGCAGCTCCAGTAATTTGCCCCTCCCTTTGCTCGCTAACAGTCTCCCCCCCGACACAAGCCAATAATATCCCCGCCAAAAAACCCAACCGCCAAATCCGCATGAGAAATCCTTTCCGCTCCGTCCCAGAGGCTGTCTGGACATGCATTTTTCCAGGGAAAATCAGCTTAGTAGCGGAATTACCTAGGATCCGGAAAGTTCCTATTTTCCCTGTCTTTTGCTGTAAGATCTGGTGAATCCAACCCCTATCGGGAAATGCCCAGGTCTTGATTTCCAGACAGCCTCTCAGCTCGAGTTTTGCCATTTTTGGCGTTCCCCCGAAAGGAGAAAACTCTAACTCCTTGTAACTATTGGAGTTAGGAAATTGGGTGAACAAAGGGAAGTTTCGTCGTAACTGCTGATGGCAAAACCAGTTAGGAAAAATGGCAAAACTCGAGCTCAGGAAGGATACTACCGGCGGAATGCCCGTTTGGCCCGCAGAAGCACTAGCACCAGCAGGCCCAGGGCCAGAAGGCCCAACGTGGCCGGTTCCGGCACACTAGCCGACAAAATAGCATGTAGCTCCGCATTCGACAAGTATCGGTCGTAGAATTGGATGCGGTCGATCCACCCGCCAAACGGATCTGTACTGCCCAGGCCGCTCAGCCCATCGGCACCGACGCGGAACTGCACCATATCGTCCAGCCCCACCGAGCCGAGCACCACCTGGGAAATATCCGGCGGCCCTAACAGACCAGTATTGTCCAGGAAGGCTTCCAGTACCCGGGTAGAGGCGTTATACCGGAGGGCAACAAAATACCACTGATCGGTGAGGAAGGTGCCGGCCCCGCTGCCGGTCGGGCCGGAAGAACCGGCGCCGTTGACCTGCAAGAACAATTGACCGGCTCCGTCATTATTGGTGCCGGTATTCTGGAATTGGAGTCGGAACCGGTTACTGGCCAAAATGGTCTCACGATCGGATTCGATGGTGTCTTTGCGGACTAGGGCGGTGAAGGTGAAATCGTCGCCGGCCGTGTACAATTCGCCGAAATCCAAGGAGGCGGTATCCTGTCGGCTGTAGAACCCGACGGTTGTACCTAGGCCAGGGCTGAAAATGCCGCCGGCTGGAGGCGAAACAAATTGCACGGCGCCCCGATTAGTAGCGGGCACCCGGTTGCCGGTATCGTCGGCCAGCCGATTGGCCGGGTTTTCATGACTATATCGGGCCACCAGACCGATCGGCCCGCCGCCGTAGCCGGTGTAGGAATAAAAGACGTCGCGGAGTTGCCGTTTGGTTAACGCCCCTTGGAAGAAGCGGACATTATCGATCATGCCGCCCCAGGTATCTCCGCCGCCAATGCCGGTTAAGCCATCCATACCGATCCGAAAAGCGCTAATATTGGTAAACGGTTCCGTCGGGTTGACCGAAAGCAACGGTCCGGCCAAAACACCGGTGGAAGGCAATAGATACGCCTGAGCTAGATTGCCCGTAGCGTCATACCGTAACGCCACGAAATACCAGGTATTGTCCTGGAACACGCCGCTGACGCTCGGATACTGATTGCCGCCCGTATTGGTAATATCCAGCCGATACACGCCCCCGGGGGCTTGTTGCCATCGGAACCGGTTAGAACTAAGGATGGTTCGATGCCAGGGGGAAGTCCCGTCGCTGTAAACAAGCCCAGTGACCGTAAAGCCGGCCGATAGATTCAGGCCGCCGGCCAGAGGATCCAAAAGACTGGCTGGCGGAACGATATATTGGCTGGCCGTGTAGGAGAAGCTGGCCACGGTGGTTTCCAGGCCCGCGGCAAAACCGCCCGTGCTGGGCGGGGTAATAAACTGCACCCCGCCAACGGCCGTCGCATGATGGTTGTTACCAGAACTGTCGGCCGTGCGATTGAGCGGGTTTTCATGGGCATACTCGGCCACCAGGCCACTGGCAAGCTGGGTAGGGCCGACAATGCTCATCTGACCGCTCTGGGACCGGTATTCAGCGTTCATCCAGCCGGCCGATCGGACCACATTGGAAATCCGCACTTCGTCGATCAGACCCCGGAACGGGTTGCCACCGCCAACGCGGGCGCCGATAGTAAGCGGCTGGTTGTTGCCGAAACCAGGGTCATGGATATAGGTGTTCGTTGTGGGCGTCCCTCCGTCCAGATAGCCGCGCACCGTGCCGCTGCCGATGGTCGTGCCGATAAAATGCCAATTCCCATCAAAGGCATTCGCCCCCACAAGACGAACTTGGTTGTTTTGCGAACCGCTGGTGGCCGTGTCGATCCGAATGTTCTGATTCGCGTCGGCGCCGCCTCGCTGGTATTCCCAACCGGTTACCGCATCCGTATTTTTGGAAATGACGCGTGTATAGCCGCCCGGCTGATTGGCGGCCGCACCTTTCATCCAGTAGGTGATGGAGAGGTTATTGCCCATATCCAGGGCGGTCCCGGTGGCGGTAATTCGGCTTCCGTCGCCGGCAAAAGAGCAGGCATCGCCGATAATGCCAGCGGTTGTGGTTACCCCGCTGCCGACTACGGTGCCTGGATGCACGCCGGTAGAATCGACGGCAGTCCCGGTGCCTCCCAAGTGCCAGACGCCCACATAGCCGTTGGACCAGACGTCGGCTACGTTTTGGCCGTCCGGCGCACTCGGGTTGCCGAAGTACATCTGGATATAACCAGCCGTGGAACCTGGATCAATCTGAGGCACTTTGACCCAGAGGAGGCCAATTCGGCTCACCGGGTCCCATTTTTCGATCTCGTAGCTAAGCAGCGCACCGGTGGGTGTGGTAAAGCGAAGATCGGTTCCGTCAGCCTTGGCTTTGCGGAAATCAAAATTGCTAGCGTTCAGGCTCACTAGAAGCGGAAAATTGGTGAGGGTTTCTGTGCCGGAGGCGTTATTGATACCGATTCTGGCTCGATAGGCCCATGCGTCAAACGGCCCGGCCAAAAGGCCGGGCGGCCCCACGGCCATCCACCACACCCAGAGTCAAACAAAGGTGGTAGAAACTTTTCGGGCCGTGAACATCCGATGCCAGAAACGCTGAACCCAGAGGCCCGGTTTTGAGTTCCACCCTACGAAGCAAACATTACCGGCCAGTAGGAACCCTCCGCTAGGCCCTTTGCCGTTTTTGCCCCGGCCTTTTTCGTTTCCCAGAGCGTGAGGCCTTTTCATGGCAACCCCTTTCTGCAAAAAGGGGCCAAACAACCTCTACCCGAATCAGTTGTTCCCCTATAGCTTCCGTTTAGACTGCAGAAGGACGATCATTAATAGACCATTTTAATTCCAGGAGGAAATTTCTGCCACAAAAAAGAGTAAAGGAACCTCTGCATAATTCTGGTTTTTAAACTCTTGGGCATTGAGGGCAGGCAGCCGCCAGAAAAGCCCAAGAGGACTAAAACACATCTATCACATTTGTAGTATAATACCCCCCCGGCGCTGTTAAGCATGTGGGAAAAAATTTTTGAGAAAATTTTCTCAAGGAGGGATGGCCCACTTTAGCGGGGCTTCTCTGAGCATGGGGAAACATTGGGGAACACTAGATTCCTGCTGGGTGCAGGAATGACGCCTGGGGGGAATTTCCAAAAAGAATCTATCTCGATAACCTATTAGGCCATTAGGAGTTATGTTTGTTTTTGGGAGGAGATTTTGAAGAGGAATTATTCAGAGGCGATTGGCACCAGGAGCAGCAACCGATGCGTGGCGAACACATCGAGCAACAACACGGCCAAAAGACGTTTGCCAGTTTAGGGTTTGACCAGCACCGAAAGAGTACCCGTCGGCATGAGTTTTTGCGGACCATGAACCGGGT
>JANXAQ010000183.1 GCA_025062105.1 Thermoguttaceae bacterium | reverse complement strand
GCTTAGCAAGATTTGGGCAAACAGAGGCTATCCAGGAGAGTGAGGCCATCTATAGATTCTCCCCAGACGAGCGGCTAAGCAAGATTTGGGCCGACGGAGGCTATTGGTGGGCAACTGGTCGAATGGCTGAAGCGGTCGTGTGGTTGGGTACTGGAGATAGCGAGCCGTCTGGCGGAGACCGTTGGGGTTGAGCTGCTGCCGCGTCGGTGGGTGGTGGAGCGGACGTTTGGATGGTTTAACCGGTATCGTCGGCTGAGCAAGGATTATGAGTTCCTGCCTGCCAGGAGCGAAACGATGATTTTGATTGCCGTCATCCATTGGATGGTCCGGTGTCTGTGTGCCTGACCACCCCGCTGAGGAAACCACCTTCTCAAACACACTCTAATAAGAAAAGCTTTTTGAGGGCATCCTCTAGTAAGGATGCTTCGGACGTGAATTTAAGTGCGAAGAACCTTTCGGATACTTAGAAAAGCGAGCGGGGCGAGGGTCTGAAGTTAAGGCAAACTAGCCCAAATCCAGCGGAAGAATCGACCCAAAAGGCCAAGACTATACCGCCGGATGCGATTCCGGTGGTAGGTGTCCATGCCCAGGATATCTCGGGCAGCTAAGATGCCGCTTTCAATAGCTGGTCCGATTCCTTCCGCTAAATCCCATGTAGCCAGACCAGCGGCATCGCCGATCAAATAAGCCCGGTGGTGTTTAACTACACTGTCTAGGGGGGAGAGAAAATAGGGATGCCCCCTTGGTACAAGAGGCAAATGCTCCCTCCAACAATTTTCCTTCTCCAAAAGCTTAATAAACTCATTCCATAAAATAGGAAGACTTCTCGGGGAAATCTCCTTTGCTAAGCCCCCAAATCCGATTGTAATGACCCCCCGTTTGGGGATATACCAGGCATAGCCACTCTGTCCAGCAAAGGGAAACCACAAAATAGATTCTTTACAATTCGGTTCCGCTGGATATTCCGCCTCTCGGGTGAGGATTAAATTGCCTTGATGTGGGGGGAATAAATTCCTCCTTACAGGGCATGAAGTCCCACCAGCTCCTACTAAATTTTTACAAGAAAATTCCTCATCCAGAATATACCGGCCCTCCACATATTGAATCCGGCGGACCGTATGGTGAAGTACTTCTGCCCTGCTTCGCTGTAGAAGCCATGCATCAAAATCCGTTCGGTGGATCGCATATTGATGGGACCGGATACGGAACGACCATCGCCGAGTTCGCCCGACTACCAGCCGGAGTCGATCCAATCGGAGCAACTCATGGGGATATTGGTTAGGGAGAATTTCCAAATCGGCAAGCACCTTAGGTGGAATCCAGCCGGCGCAGAGCTTGGGCCTGGGCATCGGCTGCTTTTCTAACACCAAACAGGGATGACCATGGCGAACTAACTGCCAGGCACAACTGCTGCCTGCCGGCCCACCGCCTACAATAATGGTTTCCACCTCTCGCATAAAAAGTTGGTAATATCTTCAGCGCAGTGGAGAAAAAGGCCCTCTGGAGAATTCTGCGGAAGCAGCGATCCATCCAAAAACAATGGAATGCTTCGAGTGGGAGCATTATGTTTCCCGTTTCCGCGGGAATGAGAATGTCGGCTCGTCTCTAACCAACTCACTGTTATACCCATTTTTGGGAGGTATTTTCCATTCTCGCAGCAGCAAATGATTGCCCCAACCAGGGGAATAACGAAGCTTTCAAAAGAAGCTAATTGTTCCTTTGGAGAAATGGCAGCATTTAGGAAAGATCACTTCCAAGGGCAAAAGTGTTTTAGTCTCAAAGACTGTCTTAGCTAGATCGCTTATTTTAGCCATTCTGCGTTGTTCAACGAGCTTTTGGGATTTGCCTAAAGTGAAGTTCGAACGCTTCAACGCCAACTTGTGTATAACAGCGAGCTCTAATCAAAGGGGAGCCAATCTAGTTGAACCGCCGAAATGTTCAAAAGTTTTAATCGCCGATAGCTTCGATCGGATCGGTGATCATAGTTTCAATTCGTATAGCTTTTCGGCCTTTATAGGCGCCAGCAAAGGCCTTAAATTTTGGTACTCCTTCTACCAGGACCAGAAGAGGGGTATGGATATCTTTCTTGGTAGTGATGATGTCGCCTACGCGCAAGCTGAGCAATTCGCCGGTTTTGATGCGAGTGCTTGCCAGCCGAACCTGGATCTCCACTAAAGAGCCTCGGAGAGTACGACTGATCTGTTCCACATGTTCTTGGCTTGGTTGTCGGCGAGCATAACTGATCCAGGTATTTGAGGAGAGTCTGGCAGCGATCCGTTCAATAGCATTGTAGGGGATACAAAGGTTTAGCATTCCCCGAAGCTCACCAATTGTAATTTCAAAACTAATCAGCACCACCACCTCGTTGGGCGGGACGATCTGGACTAGTTGGGGATTACTTTCGACCTGGACGACTTCCAGTTTCAGAGGTAAGACGTTTTCCCAGGCATGGGCCAACTCTTTGAGGAACAAATTAGTAATTCGGGACACAAGCCGAAGTTCGATTTCCGTGAGCGGGCGCCGGGCAATAGGCCCAGCCTCCCGTCCTCCGCCCAATAGCCGATCAATAATCGGATACAGAATCGATGGATTGATGTCCAGAATGAGATTCCCTTCCAGCGGTTCGGCCTTCAGGAGGTTGAAGCAGGTAGGATTTTCCAAGCTAAACACAAATTCGCTATACGTCAGTTGATCGACGCTGGTAAGTTTCACTTCTACCATACAGCGGAGCATGGCGGAAAGGGCGGCGGCAAAATTCCGAGCAAACCCTTCATGCATCGTTTGTAATGCCCGGATCTGCTCCTTGCCCACCCGCTCCGGACGCTTGAAATCGTAAGGAGTAATTTTCTCCTTAGGTTTCCAGCCCGCTTTGGGCGACTCTGGCGGCGTAAGCAGACTGCCTGTCCCCTTGGCCGCTGCCGCTGCCTCCTGGGCGCCGGCAGCCATCGCCTTAAGCAAATTTTCTACTTCCGCCTGTGTCAGAACTTCTCCGCTCATATATTCGGCTTCCTTCTTAGGCTCCTACCCGGCTTGTGCTCCTGGTGAAGTTATTGAGGAACATTTCAGCCGAATAAAGCCCTCTCGTCCTCCCTCCGCAAGGAGGAATCCAGTTTGAGAAAAGGTTCGCTCGATCTGGACTGCCGCTTGCACGGGAAGGAGGAAGGCCCTCTTGCTACTTAAACACTGACAGTTACCTCACACGGTCGAAGTATTATGGTGGTGATTTTCCTCCTCCAGCCCCAGGTCTCCAAAATGCCCTCCTCCGTTCCGGGCACTCTGTGGGGACTATTCGCGGAGGTGCCCTTGACCATAGACAACATATTTATAGCTTGTCAGTTCTGCCAACCCACACGGCCCCCGGGCATGGAACTTGTCCGTGCTGATGCCAATTTCCGCACCTAGGCCAAACTGCCCTCCATCATGGAGTCGAGTGCTTGCGTTGACCATCACTGCCGCACTATCCACCCGGGTGGTAAACTCTCGGGCCGCGTCAATGTCCTGAGTGATAATCGCATCCGTATGATGGGAACCATAGTGATTGATATGGTCAATGGCCTCATCTAAGGAGGCAACGACTTTGACAGAAATAATCGGACCGAGATACTCGGTATAGTAATCTTGTTCGGTAGCCGGTTTGGCCTGGGGAAACAGACGGCATGTGCGTGAGTCACCCCGGATTTCGATTCCTCGATCCGCCAATGCCTGGCATAGGCGGGGCAGTAAGCTATCAGCTACCTCCGCATGAATCAACAAGGATTCGGCGGCATTGCAGACGCCCATACGCTGGCATTTGGCGTTAATGAGGATGGATTCAGCCAAATCCGGCCGTGCGGTCCGATCTACATACACATGGCAATTACCTGCATAGTGTTTGATGACCGGCATTTGGGCCTCTTCGGTAATCCGACGAATTAGGCTTTCGCCGCCTCGGGGGATCACCACGTTGATGTATTCGGGCATTCGGAGCAATCGGCCTACCACTTCCCGATTCGGGGTATCCACTAGTTGGACGGCATGAGCCGGTATGCCGGCTTCGGAAGCGGCTTCGGCCAATATGGCCGCAATAGCTAGGTTGGAATGCAATGCCTCTTTGCCACCCCGCAAAATTACCGCGTTCCCCGATTTGACACATAAGGCCGCTGCATCCGCCGTTACATTCGGCCGGGACTCATAGATGAAAAATACCACTCCCAACGGTACCCGCACCTTATGAACCACCCAACCCGTAGGCCGTACACTGGACCAAATGACCTCGCCGACCGGATCCGGCAGGGCAGCTACCTCTCGCAGCGCCTGGGCCATCTCCTCAATCCGTTTGGGAGTCAGTCGGAGCCGATCTATCTGGGCATCGGTCAAGCCATAGGTAGGGGCGGCGGCTAAATCCCGCCGATTGGCCTCCGCTAAGGCCACAGATCGTTCGCCCAATAACCTGGCAGCCGACAAAAGCCACTGATTCTTCTGCGCCCCAGAGACCCGGAGCAATTCTTCCGAAGCGGCTTTGGCCTGCCGGGCTAACTGCAAACAATACTGTTCTAAATCCTCATGCTCAGCCATCGTTGCTGCACCTTTCTAAGCTCCACTTAGCCATTTTTTAAATCTTTTCCGCTGAGTGAAGCAATCCCCTCTCCCTCCGTGCCAGGAGGCCAGCATTGCCAAAGGCAATCCCGGTTGCGGCGGTAAAACCGTCAGTTGACCGCTATCATTGGAACCTCACCCTCTCTTTCTAGGCCACGGGCAGAGGACAGAAAAATTAAGCCACTTCATTCGGCTGAGGGTTACTTTTTTTAAGTTCAGAAAGGGAAGTCTATATGATTCTATGTTCATTAATTTTTCATTAATTTTCTTACCTCCAAGCTGTTCAAAGGGTTAGAATATTTAAGAAGGCTTCATTCTGGAAAATAGTAAAAGTCGAAGTAAAAAGCCGGCCTGACATTGGAACCGTAGGGTTTTCCCACCGGTTTTCGGGTGATCATGCTTCACTCAGTGGGCCTTTAACATTTTTAAAAATAGAGAGGTTGGGGATTTTAGGGAACCTTGCCCAGGGCATCTAAAAAGTCCCTGCGTCCAACAATCCTTCAAAAGAGTGGTTTTTCATTCCTCTAAAGAGGGAGAGTCGAACCTATAGATTCTCTTCTTTTCGACGTCCCAGGATGGGAGTTTTTTCTCAATGCCCCTTTTTCCAGGTTGGTCCCCTGTTTTCCGGGCTTACCTCGGAAGTATCTCTTAGTTAGTCTGCAAAGTCAACGGAGATTCCAGGGGTGGTGGGGAAACTTTATGACCTCCATTAAACGCCTTTCAGACTCTGTCCGACTATGTTGAAACCGTTTCCGGTCGGAAGCCCAAACCTACCAAAACCGAAGCAAAACCGACCAGCATGGGCAGAATCTCCCCAGGCTGCGGACAAGCTTTCAACAGAACCAAGGGTGTCCTGAAAAGCAGTTTCCAGCTTACAAGCAGAAGTTTACCTTGGATGCTTCCAAAATCTGGAAAAGCCTTCCTTTTTGCCATTTTTATTTTCCGTCGATGCCCAACTTACTGAAAAACTCCTCATAAAACACTACGTTCCCATTTCAGCACAGTTTGTTTGGTTTGAGTTTCGCAGAGGGGGCTTCCGTGATTAGAAGCTCGGAAGTATCCCGCTGCCTTTCTGTTCTGCTGCCTTCGGCCGTGGATTTATTCTGCTCATCCTGGGGCAAATTGGGATCTTCATGACGGCTTTCTGCTACAAGATGTTGTGGACTTACAGCCCCCTTGCCCCACATATTGTAGATCCAAAAAGATGTGACATACCGAGGCACTGTTTCCGGAAGGAAAAAGAAATACCAGACTGCCCCCTGGCTCTTTTGAAATATCCTCCTATTTTAAAAAACTGGTAAACTAACCCCATATCAGGCTCCGCTTCTAAAGTGGGTTAAGGGACAAGCTCTTTTTAAAGCATGTGAAGGTACAGGGCGGTCTAGAGGCCAGGTTGGTTCTTGCGAGCCTCTCTCCGAGAGGGCGCCATTGCTGGTTTCAGCTTGTAAGGGAGTTCTTATGGATCAGAAATTGCGGTGGCCCATCTACCAGGTGGTAATATTATGGCTTACCGGGGGGGTATTAGGAAGTCTTAACCTTTCCGGATGGATGTCTGAAGTGGAGGAGGGAAGAACCTATGCTGCTGAAAAGCGGGAAAAAATCTCCGAAGGCCTCCCTCGGGTTCAGACCGAGGCCTTTTGGGGCGAGCCGTTTGGGGTGGCCCGGGTCAGCCTCACCCTGCCAGCTCAAGCTTTGGTCTTAGGTCCGGAAAGTCTAGTGGTGGATTCTCCCCAGAATAGGGTATTTTATCCTGCCATTGAGGAGGGGTTTTGGCGGGCTTTAGTCCGTGAAAAAACCGGTTTGGCAGGTGGATCATCCACCATCTACTTCCTTTTTACTGGAAAAGAGCCGCTGGAAGTGGTGATTCGTTGCCCCAACGATTCCTGGCCAGTGCGGTTGGTTCCCACCGACCATCCTCGACGGCGTAGCCGACTTTTAGCCGACTGGCAAGCTGCCTTCGTCGGCCGTCCAGCCCGAGCAGAAATCCAGGAGGCCTTTTGTCTGAAGGAGTATCTGGAATCGATGCTGGTTCGCCGCCTTGGACTGGACGATACGGACAGTTCGGGCCGGGGGAAGCTTCGGAAAGTCAGGGAGAGGGAAAATTTCCTTTCCCGAAAGGAATCTCCGGAACCTTCTGGTCAGGATTGGTGGTGGCCGGAGTTAGGAGTTCTTTTCTCTTGGCAATCGCTCCGAGCGGAGATGGTCCGAGAGCGGATCCAAGGGCGAAGCCAGCATTGGCAGCAACCGGCAGAACATCTTCTGCCTGTTTTGCCAGAACCGGCTTTTGGGCCTTGGCAGGAGGTGGCAGAGCCGAAATCGCCGCCCAAGATCGAACCCCTAGCCAGTCGGGTGCCAGAGGAATGTCTTTATATCCGATTTGGGAGCATGGGGAATTTTGCTTGGTTTCGGGAGTTTTTGGATTGGGCCTCCCGGCAGTGGACCATGGGGATAGCAGGCAAAGGATTGGACTACCAAGTGGTTGTGCGGTCAGAGGAGCGGCTGTGTCTTCGTCCCACCGGCTGGAACCGACTGCTAGGCCCCCAGCTGGGCGGGCAGGTGGAAAATCTGGCTGTTGCCGATGTGGCTTTGATCAGCCTAGATTTGTTCTGTCCGGATGGTACTGCAGTGGGGGTACTGTTTCAGGCTCGTTCTGAAGCGTTGCTCCGGGCAGAATTGGAGCGCCAACGTTCCGAGGCTATCCGGAGGGGACAAGGAAACCTGCTGGAAGAAAAAGTTCAGATCGAGGGGCGGGAGGTTTCGCTACTTAGGAGCAAAGATGGCCGGATTCGCTCGTTTTATGTGGCGGATGGGCCGTGGCATTTGGTAAGCTGCTCGCGTCGGTTGGTGGAGCGGTTTTTGCAGACACGATCTGGGCAGAGGTGTTTGGCCAAGGCTGTGGATTTTCAGGCCATCCGGGCCAAGTATCCGCCTGGTCCAGAGCAAACCGCATTTTGGTATTTCTCGGCCGCTTTTTGGCAGAGCCTTGCCAGGGCAAGCTATCAGGTGGAAATACGTCGTCGGGCGCAGGCAGAGGTGGACATGTTATTAGTGGAGATGGCCCGGCAGGCAGCGTTGGCCGAAGGCCGACCGGCCGATACTATCCAAACTTTGAAGGCCCAGGGTTTTTTGCCCCCGGAGTTCGGCCCCCGCACTGACGGGAGCCAGGCTGTGCTTGAAGACGGCCAGGTTAAGGACAGTTTGCGAGGTCGCCGGGGTTATTTTATCCCTATGGCCGATATAGAAGTCGGCCGCCTTAGTAGCGTTGAGCTCCAGCAAATAAAAGACTATCATCAGAGGGTTTTTGGTTGTAGGAATCGCCTGAGTCCAATGGCGCTGGTCTTTCGACGGAGCGAACCGAAAAAAGGAATGGAACAGATTGATATGGAGCTTTATGCATCCCCTTTCCAATCGACGGTTTTGGAGACATTCGGAGCAGTGTTTGGTTCTCCCAGTTCGGAGCGGCTGGTGCCTCCGGCGGGCGACGCGGCGTTTGTGGAGTGGCAGGCACCCCAAGCCCGCGTGTTTTTAGGGCTTCGAGCCAAAGAGCCAGCACAACTCCGCTTTGGCCGAGGAAAACTTCTGCTAGATCTGCTTCCACCGGGCCCCAAGTTGCTTTTGGAGGCTCTTCGAATTGGCTATGTAGGCCGACAAGGCCAATCGCCCTTGTTGGAGTCAATAGAAAAGTTGGTGGGGGGACGGCCGGATGAGGATGGCTACACCGGCAAGCCAGGTGGCCTTTGGCGCCGGCAAATAGGGTCCATTGTCCTCTACTCTTTCGACCGCCAAATCTTGGCGGATGTGGGGCCGCTTCTGCGAGTGGAACAGACCGAGCAGCCTGCCCAAATCCGGCTACAAATAAAAGACCCTACCGGCAGCCCACTGAGCCAATGGCTTGGGCCACTACTATCCCAGCAGGCTCAGCAAGCTACTTTAGCCAATCTCCGTCTGCTTATCCTGCTAGAAAACCAGTTCCATCTTTCGGGTCAAGCGGCTTTGGAGACGGCCCAACAGTGGCTGCAGGCCCAGCTTGTTTGTCCGTTGGGCGGCCGATATGAATATCGGGAACTTGGCAGGGCAGGCTGCCACTGGGTAGCAACCGCTTTGGCTGAGCAACCTCCCTCGAGCCCCAACGCTTTGCCACCACCATTGGATTGGTTTCGAGGCATGGAAGGATGGGCCCGCTGGGAAAAACGAGAGATACAAATTTTTATGTCGCTCGTTCGACAGAAAAAAACGGATCCCGGTAACTGAGGCAAACTCCCCTAACTCCGCTCGATAATTCCCTTCCTACTAGAGGTACCTTGTGAAAAGTTCCTCTTTATGAGGGTTACCTTGTTCTGGCACCGGTTTGGCGTTAGCGGCTGCTAGCCAGGCTCCTTCGCATCCCTAGTAGCCTAACCGGTGGTAACACCATCGGTTGGAGGCGTCGTTTTGAAGGGGCTTCAGCTAGAGCTTAGAAGTTGGAAATGGCTCCAGGGATCCGCCATCTGGTTGGGTTGGCTCGATACCCTCGAGCCCTAAAGAGTAGGAACCTCTGAAAAATCCTGAACATCTAGTTCACTATATGTTCAGGATTTTGCAGCTCGACTTTTGACATTTTCCCTAACTGGTTTTAGTGCCCGCAGTTACGACGAAACTCTCCTTTGTTCACCTAATTTCCTAAGTCCAATAGCTACAAGGACTTAGAACAGTCCTCTGCTAGGCAGAAGCCAAAATGGGCAAACGTCGAGTGCAGAGGTTCCTATCGAATATATTGGAGTTAGGAAATTTGCCGAACAAATGAATCCTTAAAGCCCAAGTCCATGAAATAAAAGCACCTAAAAAATGGCAAAAGTCGAGTTGATGGAAGGGACTGGTAAAACCAAAATCCATCGGGACACGGGCAACACCAATTTTAGAACGGCATCTGAATTCGCCTTTCGCCATTTTTAGCATCCCGGCGAAAGGAAAAGTTTTATCTGCCCAGAATTATTGGAGTCAGAAGATTGCGTGAACTAAAGGAGCCATTACCCTACTTGGCGCAGGTAAACCAAGTTCAGAAAAATGGCAAAAGGGGGGTTATTGGGTGCGGCTGATTTTTTGTGGTTAGTTTAGGGGAGTGGTTGAAGATAGATCGCTTCCTGCCCCATGGAAGCCTTTCTCCCTGGGAGTTCCCCCACAGGCCAATAGGCTCCGTACTGGAGGGGCTAGGAGTCAGTCGAAAGAGTTCAGGTGCTTATGTCTCGGAAGGAAAAAGGGGAGCAAAAGGGTGTTTTATAATAGGTAGGTGCTGTGCAAAGCTGGTTTGCCGTGGGCCGAAGCCTGTTTTGCCTATATTCCCTATGTTGCCCAGTTAACCCACAAAATTTCAGCCGCACACGAGTTATTCGACAGTAACGCTTTTGGCCAGGTTACGGGGTTTATCCACATCACAGCCACGGGCAACTGCTGTATAGTATGCCAACAGTTGCAGCGGCACTACAGAGACGATCGGCTGCAAAAATTCAGGGACTTGTGGAATTCCAATCACTTCATCGGCGAGTTGGCTAGCTTTCTGGTCGCCCTGACAGACTACAGCAATGATCGGTCCACCCCGTGCCTTAATTTCTTGCATGTTGGCCAGCACCTTGTCATACACAGCACTGTGCGGCATAAGAAAGACGCTAGGTGTATGCTCATCCACCAGGGCGATGGGACCGTGTTTCATTTCGGCTGCCGGATATCCCTCGGCATGAATGTAACTAATCTCTTTCATTTTCAGGGCCCCTTCCAGGGCCGTAGGGAAATTGAAGTGCCGACCAAGATAGAGAAAATGTTCACAATGAGCATATTTTTCTGCAATCCTTCGGACTTGCTCATGGGTTTGCAGCGCCTGGGCCACTTGATCGGGCAACTGTTGCAAATGCTCCAGGATGCGGATCCCGTCATCGAAGCCCAGATGACGGAGCCGGCCAAAATATAAAGCCAACAGCACTAGTACCGTACACTGACAGGTGTAGGCTTTGGTGGAGGCCACCCCGATTTCTGGGCCAGCATGGAGATAGATGCCGCCATCGGCCTCTCGGGCAATGCTGCTGCCTACCACATTACAAATAGCCAGTGTGGGCAAACCTTTCCGTTTCATTTCGCGTAGGGCGGCCAACGTGTCGGCTGTTTCCCCGCTTTGCGTGATGGCAAAAAGCAGAGTATCGTTGTCCAGTGGCGGGTTTCGATACCGAAGTTCCGAGGCATATTCGACTTCTACGGGCAGTCGAGCCAGTGTCTCTAGCAGATATTCGCCCACCAAGCCGGCGTGCCAACTGGTACCGCAGCCAGTAAAAATCAACCGCCGCACCCGGCGCAACTCCTGTGGCGTAAGGTTCAAGCCGCCAAACCGAGCAGTGGCTTCGTCCCAATCCAGCCGACCACGCATGCAGTTGCGAATCGCTTCGGGTTGTTCAAAAATCTCCTTGAGCATAAAGTGGGGATAACCGCCTCGGCTAACCTGCTCGCACGACCAATCCAAAACCTGCACCAGGGGACTGCGATGACCGTAATCGCGGTGAATCACTCGGAAGCTCTCCGAAGTGAGCACCACCAGTTCATGGTCGGCCAGGGTAATGATTTTGTCCGTATACCCCACTAATGCCGCAGCATCGCTCGAAATAAAGTGCTCATTTTGACCTATGCCGACAATCAGCGGACTACCTCGGCGAGCGGCCAGGATCAGCTCAGGCCAATCCCGAAACACCATGGCCAAACCATAGGTACCTTGTAATTGGGCTAAAGCCGCTTGCACCGCTGCTATTAGTTTGTCCAGCCAATGGTTTGCGGTGGGGTCGCTAGTCAAATCCGTTCGGCTCGGCTGAGCAAGCCCTAGCTCAGTGCCCTGTTTCGAGAAACTGCTGGTACCATTACCAGCTACAGTCCGCACACACTCAGCCACTAAATGGGCAATGGCTTCGGTATCGGTGGCTGATTGGAACCGATAACCTTCCGCCTCCAGACGGCAGCGGAGCGATTCATAATTTTCGATTACCCCATTATGGACCACCGCCACCAGCCCGTTGCCCCCCAAATGCGGATGGGCGTTGATCTGATTGGGAGGACCATGGGTGGCCCAGCGGGTATGGCCAATGCCGATTCGGCCACTCAACGGCTGTTGGGCTAAAAGCCGTTCCAGCTCCGTAATCCGGCCCGCCGTTTTGATCACCCGAATCTGCCCCTCCGGACCGATCACCGCCACCCCGGCACTATCATATCCCCGATATTCTAATCGGTGCAGGCCGTGCACCAACACTTCCACTGCCTGCCGATGCCCTACATAGCCTACAATTCCACACATCTAATACCTCTCCTTTCGTCCAGCTTTTGGAAAGGCCCCCTTGCCGAATCTCGCTGTTATACACAAGTTAGAGGTCAGAGGCTCGGACATCACTTTAGGAAAATGCCGAAAATTTAATGGATAAAACAGGCAATATAGGCAACATAGTTTCTGAAACCCAACACTTCCTGATGTTTCCCAAATGATCTTTCCCTAATCGTGTCATTTCCCCAATCTCCAAAGTAACGGTTGGCTTCTTTTGGAAGTTTGTTATACCCCTAGGTGGGGCAATCGTTGTAGCCCATTGGGATGGGAGATCCGTCCCAAAAGAAAAGATGTGTATAACTACGGGCTTGCCAAATGAAGTATCTGTAAATTGGGAAAAAATCGTAAATTTATAGGCGAAAACAGAAAAAATAGATGGCCAAGAATCTTTCTTAGACTCACTAAATTGCCTATTTTCCTCTTTTCTCAATGTCCCCATCTTCCCCAATTGGGGATCGCGACTCTCGCCTTCATCAGCTGAAATTCTCCCACAAGGGTTCTTCAGTTCAGGCAAACCCCCTACGCTCCCCCTTGGGCTTGCTCGCTGCTATACACAGGTTGGCGCTGAAGCGTTCGAACTTCACTTTAGGCAAAATACCAAAAGCTCGTTGAACGACGCAGAATAGATAAAATAGGCGATCTATCTAAGACTGTCTTTGAAACCAAGCACTTTTTGCTCTTGGAAGTGATTCTTTCCTAAATGCTGCAATTTCTCTAAACGAACAATTAGCTGCTTCTTTTGAAAAACTTCGTTATTCCCTGGTTGGGCTAATAATTCGCTGCCCTTGGAATGGGAAATACCTCCCAAAAATGTGTATCACAGCGAGCTTGGGCCAGGAAGTGTAGAAAGAAGGTCCTCTTTTTGCCAGGGCATATTTTTGCGTAGCTTTCCGCTACGCCTCGAAACGGCCGGTCCCTCCCAAGCCAAAGGCCGAATGAGCCTCCGGGGGCGCCGGCACTGGGGCTAAAAAAAAGCCATCGGTAAACTGTCATTTGCACTCCTTAAACCTTTGGAAAACTTCCCAGATAGCGGAACCCATTTTGCTTCTCATAAAGGAAGAGCCAAGGTCATTGTGTGTGAGCTTCTAATACGACTTGTCCCATTTTTGGACTCCTCCTGAAGGGGGAAATCTCTAACTGCCTGGAAATATTTGGCTTCGGAAATTGAGTGGGCAAAAGGGAATGTCGGCGTAACTCCGGGTCACAAAACAAGGTAGCAAAATTGGCAAAAGCCAACCTAATTGTGGAAGGTTCTAAATAGGCCTTCCTTCTACCAGGATGAACTGCACCAGAGTGCTGTGCGCTACTCTATCTTAGGGTGCCTGCACTCTCTTAATCCCCCTGTCAGGTGGATATCCCAGATTCTCCAGTTAGCTATGAAGCGTTTTGATATTCCTTTCCTACTATGGATCGATCCAACCCTTTCTCTTACGAGTTTAGGTTAAGAAAACACCCTGGAGTTGGCCCCCGAGGCGAATGGGGAGAAAGATTACTCCTCGGGGTAGCCCTTTAGAGGGTATTATTTCCCTTTGATAGGGGGGTATCAACTACGCCCCGGCTTGCAACCCATCCAGGCTGGGAACACAATAACTTTTTTCTGCAAAAAGGGCGGGGAGTTCTTTGCCAAGAGGGGTTTGAATGGAAAACAGTGTTTCAGGAAACCAAAAGGCAGGGAGTGATTTCCCAACCCCCCTACAGCAGGCGGAAGACGGGGGTTCTTCCGGGACAGACTCTGGTCCTTCTTCTAGCAGGCCTTTTTCTGGGCAACCCGAGTCTCGAGCGGATTACCCTCAAGTGGTGCTGCCGGACAAACGATGGCAGCGATGGGTGCTTCTAGTAGCCGTTTTGACGCTTTTGGGAGCGGGGGTAACTCTAACCAAACTGGCTTCCTGGATTTTTTCTTTAGATCAACTGGAAGCTGAACAATTTCGGCAATCGGTAGCCCATCTAAAGCAGCTAGTGGCCTTGATTGCTTGCTTGGGGGCTGTTGGTTTTTTGGGGGCGGCTGGCTGGGTGTTTCGGCTAGCTTGGAAGATCACCCGCACAGGGCAATATCCACCCCCTGGGATGCGGGTCCTATGGAAAAGCAAGATTCATACTGGCCCAGCCGCCTTACTGCGGGCTAATTTCGCCTACCTTTTGGCGGTGATTCTAGTCGCCGGTGGAAGCCTTGGTATGCTTTGGCTTTACCAGCAAGCCAACCAATCCCTCCATCAGCTTCTGACTGGCCGGTAAAAAAAGAAACTTGGAAAACTTCAGCCGAATGGAAAAGGCGATCTTGCGATCCGCACAAAAGGAAAGAGGCACTCTAGACTCTGGGGAAAATCTGATTTCCTGCTTGCATGGCAGGGAGAGGTAATGCTGAAAATATATTCAATGATGAGATACAGGTATTCCCCTTAGCTCGACTTTTGCCATTTTGGGGCATCGCTCTGGAAGAGCAACGTTCTAAGTCCTTGTAAATATGGGAATTAGGAAGTTATGTGAACAAAAGGATATTTCACCCTAACGACCGAAAGCAACAGTAGTTAGGGAAAATGGCAAAAGTTAAGCATACAGGCTGTCCTCAAACGGGGAGTTGGCTGGTTTTCAATGGGTTTTGGCCGACCGGCTCCTACACCTTCCGACTCCTTCAAAACAGGGATTTTGGGATTCTGGGGCATTGAGGAAGGAAACCTCCTTTCATCATAGAAAAGCTTTTTCGGACACCCTCTTAGCTCGACTTTTGCCATTTTAGGCCTTCTCCCGGAAGGGGAAAACTCTAACTGCTTGTAACTATTGGACTTAGGAAATTATGTGCACGAAAGGAAGTCTCGTCGTAACTATAAGAAAAGGACTTAGGGAAAATGGCAAAAGTCGAGCTTAGAATTTGCAAAGAATGGGAGGGGGATCAGCCAGTCGGGAAAATTCATTGGAAACCGGCAAAATTCCGATGTCAGAACCGTCTTTGAAAATGGTTGGGGCCCTTCTGGACTAAAATTACCTCTTTCCACTACTGGACAGCAGTGCTATTTTTTCGGTATCCGTTGGCTGGCGGCCCATCGGATGCCTTGGCCCAATAACTTCTGAAAGGCTGAATGTTCATAGGCAAATCGGTCATGGCCCAGCATTAAGTAAAATACCGGACTCTTTTCATATTTCCAGGTCCAGCCAATGACGGGATTATTTTTGGGATGTTCGGTGCGAAGGAGTACGTGGACCCCTTCGGCTACATAAAACGGCCCATAGGTTTCGTCTTTAATGTCGAAGTCTTCCACACCTTGGGTAATGGGGTGGTTTTTGTCGGCCACCAACACTCGGATGGTTTCGCCGTGCGAGACCGGGGACTGTTTGTACTCTTTGCCGTCGATTTGGCAATTGCGCAAAATGAATCGGCCGCCGATGATCTTTCGGAATTCATCCCAATCGAAATGGGCGGCCAGATTATGATGCAGCGACACTATCCCGATGCCTTGCCGGAGCAGTTGGACGAATGCCTGTTGTTGTTGGGGTGTAAACTTGGGACACATATCGTACATGACCAACACATCATACTTTGTTTCTAGGCCGGGCTGGAGGAGGTCGGCCTGTTTGGGCAGTTCGGCTTTGTCCCACTCTACATCGGGCATCGCATCGAACAAGGCCCAGAACTCTTTTTCGTCGAATCCATGTCCACCGTAGGTTACCAGCACTCGAATTTTTTCTGGGTGCGGTTTAACCGCTGGGGTCTCCGCCGGGTTTGCAGCCCACTGTCCGGCCCCCAACATCGTCCAGATCCCAACTAGCAATTCCACTGCCATTCTGCTCAGTTGCTTGTGCTTCATGTGGGCATCTCCTCAATACAAAGGAAAGGTACCTCAACACCGAGATAGTGGATTTGGCCCAGAAAATTTAGCCAACCGTTCTGGGTAGGTTATGGGTGGTTATTTTTCGCGGAAGGCCTATACCCCACAGCTTGCCAGAGGAGACAATCGGAAGCATTTGGCCGGATTTCAGGGTTTGCTGACCCTCTAAGGGTCAGAGGTCTCCAAGTTGTCTCCTGACTAACACTCTTTCAAGATATGGGCAGAGGATGGCGAGTATGGGGAACTATGAGGTTTTTTAGCTCCTTACTGGAATTAGGAATAAGCGGAGCAGCTTCAGGAACCAGTGTTTCATTTAAAGGATACATTTTTCCACCATTTGGACCTTTCCCTCTGATCCCATCCATAGTGTCGCTAGGACTGCTAGCAATCTGCAAAGAATCGGTTGGCATATAGGGCGGGCCAATCTCCCTACTGAATCAAATGAATCAAAAGTTCACAATGTCCACTATGTGTTCAGGATTTTGCAGGAGTTCTTTTTAGATTTTATCATACCCTCCTTTTACTAGGCTACCAATAGCCGGGCGAGGCCAGGCGGAAATCCTGGATCCTGATTAGGCAAGATAGAAAAACAGGCAAAACAGATGAAGTAAAATTTCTCTCCTCCAAAACCAGGGGTGTCCAAAAAGTCCTGCTTATATTCTTCCATTCGCCAAGTTCGACACCGGTCTGAGATTTCCATCAACCGGCTATCCAAATTGTAAGAGCTCGCCCTGTTATTGCCCATCTTTTGGTAGGTTTGCCATCCCAATGCCACAGAATAATTGCCTTTACCCTCCCCATAGAGCTCGGTGTTAACACATTTTTGAGAGGTATTTGCCATTCCAACGACCGCAAATTATTCGCCCAAATAGAGGAATAACGAAGCTTTCAAAAGAAGCTAATTGTTACTTTGGAGAAATGGCAGGATTTAGGAAAGATCACTTCCAAGAGGAAAAAGTGCTTGGTTTCAAAGACAGTCTAAGCTAGATCGCCTATTGTATCCATTCTGCGTTGTTCAACGAGCTTTTGGGATTTACCTACAGTGAAGTTCGAACGCTTCAACGCCAACTTGTGTATAACAGCGAGCCCCATAGAGGGGGATAACAACCTTTTCAACTGTTGCTTTTGGTGAAATGGCAGCAGGTAAGCAAGTTGGTAATTCAGGAGGGGTTTTGTGCAGAAACTATTTTGCATACATTGCCTATTTTACCCATTCTATGCCTCTAACCTGGCTAGAATAGAGAACTGTTAAGGAGGATTTTGCTCGAAAATCCGCTTTGGGATGCTAGCTCTAAGGATACCCTATGTGGATTCCCAGGCAAAGAAGGCCTAGCTGCTCAATAGAGCTAAACGGGCTTTTCAGATGCGCTCTTAGTTCGACTTTTGCCATTTTGTAAGAGAATCTCTGCAAAATCCTTAACATATGTGAACTCTGAACTTTTGCCTTGGTAGGCTTTAGGTACCCCCCAGCCAAACATCTCCGATATGTAAGGAGGTTCGGCTGATTTTTTGCGATCTGTTTAGAAGGAATGGGAAAGATCAGTAGTCCCCCCTCCAATCGAACTGCTTCTTCCGGGACTTTTTAGGAAACAAGTGGAGCGTATTCCAGCTTCCAGGGCCTATGAACTCTCTAGGAGGAGTTCAGGTCCTTTGAAGTGTTTAGGTGTCTATATCATCAGGTAAACGGCTAGGGCTGAGCAACGCAGGAATTCCAGGGGTTGGCTGATTGTTTGCCCATATCATCGATTTTGCCCAATCGACCCACAAAATTTCAGCCGCATCCATGTAAGGTGCTAGCAGTGTTAGCAACCTCATATATTGAGTCAGATGCAGAGGGTACCAAAAAGGTATGAAAATATTTCCCACGAATTATGGACAGGTTGCCTTAGGGATTTCCGAGCGGCCAAGAGGTTTATGGGAGCACAGACTCCTAGAGTCTGGGCAGGGGTTGTTCTCGATAGCTCAGGTCTAGGAGGCTCATTGGGTGCATTACCAGAAGCGGGGCTCGATGTTGGCGGACCTCCCGCTGGATTTGCAATAGGCAACCTGCGTTGGAGGCCAGAACGATCTGCGCCCCGGTGGAAAGGATATTTTGGAGTTTTCGGTTGCCCAGCCGTCTGGCCAGGTCCGGGTATTGGAGGTTGTAAGTACCCGCTGATCCGCAGCAGATTTCGCTTTCTGGCAGATCTTTAAGCACCAGACCAGGGATTTTCCGAAGCAATCGTCGGGGGGCCTCCACAATTTTTTGGGCATGGGCCAGGTGGCAGGCGTCGTGATAGACGGCCAGGGCCTCGATTCGGCCTGTAGGCGGGACTAGGCCCAATTTATCCAAAAATTCGTTCACATCCTGTACTTTGACCGAAAATCGCCGCCGGGCTGTCTGTTTAGTATCCTGCCAGTGGAGGCCGTACTCTTTTAACATGGCGCCGCAGCCAGCGTGGTTGACGATGATGGCGTCGATTTCTTCCAGGTCGAAGGCGGCCACATTGGCGTCGGCCAATCGGCGGGCGCCGTCCGGATCGCCGTTATGGTAGTGGATGGCGCCGCAGCAGCCTTGGCCGGGCGGAATCAGGATGTCGCAGCCGTTCTGCTGTAGCACTCGCAAGGTGGCCCAATGGACATCCCGGAACATAGCCTCGGCCACACAGCCTACGAAAAAGGCCACTCTGGCTCGTCGGCGTCCTACAGCAGGCAAAAACCGCGGCAACCGAGGTCCCTGGGGTGTCGGAGGCGGAACAAGCGTAATCATTTGTCCCAATCGCCCCGGCACTAGTCGCCACAGACCCAACCGCTCCAACCACTCATACACCCCTAACCTTTGCAACAGCCGCACCGGCCAAACCGCTACCCGAATCCGCTCCGGATACGGAAAAATCCCAAACAGCACCAATTGCCGAAACCAATCCCATCGACCCAATCGCCTTTTTTGCCGCTGGGATTGCTCCAAGGCTAGACGGAGCGGCTCAATCAACCGGCCATATTTTACTCCTGACGGGCAAGCCGTCTCGCACCCCCGACAATCCAAGCACAACTGCCAATGTCGCCGCACCCGCTCATCGAGCGACAGTTGACCCTCCCGCACTAGCCGCATCAGATAAAGGCGGCCCCGCGGACTATCGTTTTCATCGCCCAGTTCTGTATAGGTTGGGCAGGCGGCCGTGCAAAGCCCACAATGCACACAGGCCTGCAGTAGCTTCGGGTCGATCGAAGCAGCCGCGGCCTCAGGGCTCTGCCCACCGCCAGCACTCACCCGATGCCACATTCCTTCTGCGTGTCCAAACGCACTGACGGGAAACATAAACAACCCTAATTCCTCCCGTTGCAACCGAACGGGGAACCTCTTCTGCCTACCAAGGTCAAAAGCTCCGGTCTCTATTGAAATGTGCTTTCTTATTTATGAGTCGCAAAGTTCCACCTCGCTTTCGGAGCCTTCCATTTGTTAGAGGCTCCTAGGCAACGACAAAATGGTAAAGATTCCGTTCCCTCTTGTCGGTAAATACCAATGTAGGGACGCTGTTTGGCAAAAACAACGAATCGATGGATATGTTCTCGGTGCTTTCTATGAAAATTCCCCTGGAGGGGAGAGGCTATTGAGCCTGTCCAACCATCGCTCCCATTCCGGGAGACCATTTCCAATTTCTAAGCCCTGGTGGAAGGGCCTTCTAAAAAAGCTTCCTTAACCTATGGTCTTCTAACAGGTTAGGCTACTAGGGATCCCAAAGGGCCTGGCGGGGCAGCCATGGAACCCAGGCCGGTGCCAAAGCAATTTAACCCCCATAAAAAGGATTTTCAGAAAGTAAAAGGTCCGATGTTTTAGGAACCTCTGGATCATTTGGGAAAGATTTGGTTCCAGCTCCGTCTAGGTTCCGATAGAGTTGACTTTTGGCATTTTCCCTAACTTGGTTTGTCTCCAAAAGTTACGACGAACACTCCTTTTGTTCACCGGATTTCCCAACGCCAATAATTCCTAAGGAGTTACAGCGTTGCTCTTTCAACAGGCGTCAAAAATGGCAAAAGTCGAGATACAGGAACCTCTGGAAAATTCTATATATAGGGCTATATATAGGGACTTATGAACTTTTGATTCGGTAGGCTTGAACTACTGCTATTGAAACACTTACTATATGTATGGTGCTCGCAGCGCTAGCAACCTAGGAACCTCTGCATAATTTAAAGGGGATATTTTCATCTCGACTTTTAACATTTTTCCTAACTGCTTTTGTTTCCAGGAGTTACGCCGAAACCTCCTTTTGTTCACCCAACTTCCTACCTCCAATAGTTTAAGAAGTTAGAACTTTTCCCCTCCGGGAGGAAGCTAAAAATGGCAAAAGTCGAGTTCATACCATGTTGCTTTATCTCTAGCATTGCTAGCACCGAATAGATTGTAGATGTTCGGATAGTAGAACCGAACAGCTATAGAACCAAAAGTGCATAAAGTTGACTGTATGTTCAGATTTTGCAGAGGTTTTCCTAATAAATATATTGGTAAGTCCCTTGGGGCACCAAAATGATATTGATATAAAATATCTCCTTCGACGTATGCAGACGTTCCTTTTTGTCTTATTCGATCCCAAAGCCCAGTCGTCCCGGATTGAGCACAGCTTGAGGATCGAAACGGTTTTTGAGGGCCTGCATGAGCCGACTGGCGGCGGGCGGATGGGTCCAAAGTTCCGAAGGTTTCAAGACCACTTCATCCGGGGCGGTCAACACCTGTGCATGGCCCGCTTCGGCCAGAACAGAGGGGAAGATGACTTCCTGGAGCCATCGGCTTGCCTCTATCTGGGCCAGTGGAAAATAACCAATCAGGCTTCCGTGTGCGGCATGGGCTAAGACCGAGACGGCCGAATCGCTTTTCAACCACCGGACCAGCAGGGGCAGCAGACGGCTTGGCAAAACCGCTGCCTGGACCACTAGAAACGGTTCTTGTGGTTTTGGTTCGGGCAGCAACCGGGCAGGGGGCAGCCCATTGACCAACAAAGGTTGTGGGGAAGATCGAACGGGGAATTCGGTCAATCGGTGCCACATTGCTGGGACTGTGGCTTCCGCTAACCTCTGGCAATAGCGGATTCCCGCTCTGGCCCAGGCCGACTGCAATCGCTCGACCTGCCAGCAGACCTCTTTAGCTGATCCCTCCAGCCCTACCACCAACCAGGCCTTGGCAGGAGGCTTCAGGGGGCCTAAGAGCGGATCGTCTGCCCAAGCCGGTCCAGCAGCTAATTCTATGGCCGTAGGCAATCCCGGGCCTTCCATCAACTGGCTCAGCAGCCGATCGGCCAAATCCCAATCTTCCAGACTGCCCACCATCAAGGTCGACGTTTCCGGCAATGGCTGGACTCGGAGCGTTACTTCGCCCAGGATTCCCAAGGTGCCCAGACTACCGGCCAACAATCGGCACAGATTGTATCCAGCGGCGTTTTTAACCACGCGGGCACCGGCCGAGAAGATCGTACCTTGTCCATCCACGGCCCGTAGGGCCAAGACCGATTCGCTCACCGCTCCATACGCATACCGGCGGGGTCCGCTCAGATTGCAAGCCACCACTCCTCCTACCGTGGCTTGCTGAGGCTGCGGCACATCCACTGCCCAGTGCTGACGCTGCTGACCCAAGATGGCCTGCAACTCGGCCACCGGTAAACCCGCTCCCACGGTAATTGTCAAATCCCGAGCTGGATAATCGATCACCCCACGAAGCTGTTGAAGACTGACTGCCCAACCAGCTTTTGTGGGCCGACCACCGTAACCAAGCGATGTCCCCCCCCCGATCGGATAAATCCCCATGCCTCTGGCGGCAGCCTCACGGACCAGCTCGGCAACTTCCTCCAGACTGGCGGGGGTAAATCGCTGCAATTCGGCAAAAACCAACGTCCTTCCACTCCCCACAGAAGGAATTAACTACATTCAAGAAACCTCTGGGATAATTCAAAGCAGATATTTTACCATTTTGGGGCTCCTCCACCCCTAATCCAATCCATATAGATGCTAGTAGCTTATCTAGAGTAAGGGGTGTGATCGGGCTGCCCAACACCCATCGAAGCCAAAGTTACTAAAGTTTACTCCATGTTCCGGATTTTGCCGAGGTTCCTGAATCTTTAATTAAAAACCGGCCGTTTCGATTGTCTCGTTGGAGGAAAAACTGTTTTCATTCGCTCACAGCTCCGCTTTGCTGGGAAGCAGCCGCCGAGAGCCCACTGAGACTCTGAGCCGGAAGGACAAAGATTTTCCCGTCTCCTTGCCGACCAGTCCTCGCTGTGCGGACAATTGTTCGCACTACCTTCTCCACCTCTTGGTCTTCTACCCACAGGTTGATCATCACCTTGGATAGGAAGGCGGTGGCATATTCACTGCCCCGGTATTCGTCCAGATAGCTCTTCTGCCGTCCGTAGCCTTTCACCTCCCGTACACTCAGAGCCTCCCAGGACGCTTCGGCAAGGGCCTTGAGGACTTTTTCGGCCATAAACGGCTGTACAATGGCGATGATTTGTTTCATGGGTAGTCCCTGGCAATGGCTTTCTCGAACCTCCCCTCGCCTGAGAGTGCCAAATCAGTACGTGCTTCCCCCTTTAGTAGAAGGCATGTTTGTTGACCACCTCAACCGAATGGATGGGGGACAATCTAGAATATGAGGCATTTGCCCAGGCTGGGATTGGCCAAACACAGTCTTTTATATAGGATAATAGCCAGGCCATCCTTATGCAAACCTTAGGAGGTCTTAAAATGAACAGTGTGGAAGAATCAAATGCGGCGATTTGTCCTGGGGCTGGTCTTCAGGAAGGATTTTACGGTGGCTGGGGGGCTTTTTTGTGTCGGCATCGGTGGGTGGGGTTTGTGTTGCCTTTTGTGGTGTATATGGCAGTGGGGGTGTTTGAGCCGATCCGACCTCCGCCAAAACCCAAACCGCATCCTCTGCAAGAACCATTCCCCGAACAAGACGATGGTCTGTCAGTGGAGACCACCGGCCAGACAGGAGATCCTGCTTCTGGGCATGCTGCTACAGACGGAAGCCTGCGGCAGACTGATCTGTCAACGTCCTCCTCGACTGGCAAGGCCCAAACACTGCCCCAAGCCATGGAACCCTTTCTGACTGCCCCAGCTGTCCAACTCCGTTCCTCCGAATCAGGCAGTTCGCAGTTAAAGCCCACCAATCTGGCCGACCAAAACCAAGCAGCAGCACCCTCGGTTTCCTCTTGTCAACCAGCACCCCTGCCAGAGGCCAATTGGGCCGGTATCCCCTATGCCGCCTATCCACTGGTCTATACGCTGAAAATCTTGCTGACCTGCGTGGCCGTTGGGCTAGTTTGGCCGGTGTATCGGCAGTTTCCGTGGCGGGTGAGTCTGGGGGCGGTAGGCGTTGGCATTGGTGGGCTGATCATTTGGTTGGGTTTCGGCGCCCTGAATCTGGAGCGGAAATGGCTCGAACCGATCGGTTTGGGCGCCCTGATAGATCTGGGTGCCCGAAGTGGCTTTGATCCGTTCCGAGTGTTTCACCAACAGCCTGTCTGGCTGCTATGGGCCTTTGTAGCTCTTCGGCTATTTGGAATGATAGGGGTGGTCGCTCTGGTAGAGGAATTTTTCCTACGTGGTTTTTTGATGCGGTATGTCCTCCAGGCAGATTGGTGGCAGGCGCCGATAGGCAGCCTCCGCCCGGCCGCCTTGGTTGCCTGTGTGCTTTATGCCGTGTTGAGCCATCCGGCGGAGCTTTTCGGTGCCAGCATATGGTTTTTGTTTGTTAGCCTTTTGGCTTACAAGACCAAAAACATCTGGGACTGTGTCGTAGCCCATGCTACGACCAATCTCTTGCTTGGCGCCTATATCCTGCTTTTGGCCGAGTGGCAATATTGGTAGTGTTCCATCGAAGACCCATTTCCCTGCTGGAAATATTTTAACACGACTTTTGCCATTTTCCCTACCTCCTTTTGTTTCCAGTAGTTACGACGAGACTTTTGGAACCTCTGCAAAATTCTGAACATCCAGTGAACTTTATGTACTTTTGATTCTCTCGCCGTTCCGTTCTCCTACCAGGCACCCTACTATCTTATCTATTGTGGGCTAGCAATCCTAACACCTCTATATGTTGTGTTAGAGGTAGGATCAGCCAAAATGGTATAAAAATATCCCCTTTGAATTATGCAGAGGTTCCTATACTTTAACCTATACAGAGGTTCCTACCATAGGGAAAATAAGGTCTCATCCCCAGTCATCCTGCTTTGTCCAGTACCTACCCATTTTATCCATAGAGACCTAAACTTCTCTCAGCTCGACTTTTGCCATTTTCCTTAAGTCCTTTTGTTTCCAGTAGTTGCAACGAACCTTCCTTTTGTTCACACAATCTCCTAAGTCCAAAAGTTACAGGGAGCTAGAGTTTTCCCCTTCCGGGAAAAGACCAAAATTGCCAAAAATCAAGCTCAAAGGCTGTCCTGAAATTGGGATTGAGGCAGTTTTCCATGGGTTTTAGCCGACCGGGTCCTCCCTTGAAACTCCTTAAAAACAGCGATGGTGAGCATTCTGGGGAATTTAGTAGGAAGAAAACTTCCTTTCCTCATGGAGCATTGCTTTTTAGGAGAGCCTCTCAGCTCGACTTTTGCCATTTTCCCTAAATCCTTTAGGCATCGAAAGTTACGGAGCACCTTTCAATTGGACATGCAATTTCCTACCCCTAATGCCGACAAAGACATAGAGAGTGGCGCATTCGCTACATGGTCAAAAATGGCAAAAGTCGAGCTCAGAGACTCATAGTCCCCGAATCTGGAATACGCGGGTTCCTATTCCTGGCGAGGCCAGATAGAGGCAATAGGCTGAGTGACAATGGCATCTAGTTATCTTCCTTATCCTTTCTAAACTGACTACAAAACATCAGTCCCACCTATCGAAATGAGGAACATAAAGTTACCTCCCCCCCCACATCCTGCCACATCTAGACCTTCGCATCTAGACAGCACGAAGACTCCTGTAGGCTGATGCCCTCCAGCCCTCCTGAGGGTAAAATAGACTGGCTAGTTCAGTGCCTCAATCGTTCAGACTCTTGCCAGCAAAAGGCAATCCTTCCTCAGGAGTCGAGCTTATGGATAAAAATCGGAGGCCTCAGAAGTTAAAATGGGCACAGGTTTCTTGCCAGCTCCGATCTTACCGAAGCGAAGAAATCTACCCCACCCCTCCCAGACAGAGGCCGGCATTGGCCAACACAATACTGGCTGCCGGAGCACAAAGGCTGGCGCAACAGCCCATTTTCTCCTCACCCTGTCTCTGTTGCCCCGCAGGAGAGGGGAGAAAAATAAGCCCACTCTATTCGGCCGAAAGGTTTCCTTACCAGAGATACTCTCCGAGGCCAGGCCAACCGGCTTTAAGAGCCGACTGTGGTGGCCGAACGGCTTCCTATCCAGCAGACGTTGGTTGGTTAGCGGCGTTAGTAGTGGTATTGGTACTAAGCCTGCCAGTCCCTCAGCTTTTTGCCGAACAAAACCCGGCCCAATCGCCTGTACTCCTCCAAGTTCCCCTGAAAGCCCTGCCTTTAGAAACAATCCTTCCTCTCCCGAAAGGGAGCTTGGCAGAAAAACCGACCCTGGATAGTGCCTGGGAACTGATTCCAATAAAACGGCTTCCTATCGAACAGTCCCAATCTTTGCAAACTTTCCGTCGCGCTTCCCAAGAAGACCATGCTCCAACCTTCGTGCAATGCGTTGCAGGGTTACACGCAGATGGTCAACCGGACCAAAATCGTCCCCAACTGGCAGTGCAGATCGTTTCTGCTGCAGACAGTGCATCCTCTCAAACCTCAAAATCCTCTAAGACGTCCTTTTCCCCTAGAGATACTTCAAGTGGGCTGAGGGTATATCAACTGCAGAAACCTCAGAGAGCTCCTTCGGTTGCTTTCGAATGGAAACAAAGCAGTGCAGTTTCTCTGGGGCTATGGGAAGGACAGACGCCGGTTTTGGTCTATAACTATGGGCCGATCACCAATCCTTCCGTCCCAGCTACAGACCACCGGCGAACTCGGGCCTGCTATGTGCATCCGGTGTATGGCCTGGGGGGGGAAGTGCTTACGGAGGATTTCCCCAAGGACCATTATCATCATCATGGCCTGTTTTGGGCTTGGCCGCATATTGTGATCGAAGGTAAAGAACATGATCTTTGGGCTGGTGCCACGATCCGACAAGAATTTGTCCGATGGTTGGCCCGACAGACCGGACCGGTCTGTGCGGTGCTGGGGGTAGAGAACGGCTGGTATGTAGGTGCGAAGAAGGTGATGGTGGAGCGGATCTGGTTTTGGGTATATCGAACGGTTCCTGGGCACCATCGGAGCATTGACATTGCTTTGTTCTTGGAGCCGACCGATCAGCCGGTTACTCTCTGGGGTGCGCCAGAAAAAAGTTACGGGGGGCTGACGGTCCGGTTTGCCCCTTCCAGCCGCTCGGAAACCGAAATCACTGTTCCCAGCGGCCGAACTACCGAGGACTTATTGAACACGCCCCTCAAATGGGCAGATTTTACCTCCAAAATGGTGGGCAGCCAGTTCCGCAGTGGGGCAGCCATCATGATTCACCCTCGGCATCCGGATTATCCGCCGACTTGGCTCACCCGACATTATGGGGCGATGTGTGTAGGTTGGCCAGGCGTTCGGCCAAAGACCTTACAGCCGCATCAACCGCTCCGACTCCAATATCGATTGTGGATTCATCCGGGGCCGGTCTGCTTAGAGAGCTTAACGGCGGCATACGAAGCTTTTTGTGCAGGGGTCGAAGAGGTCCAGTGGGCTGAAAGTTACTAATGGCTATTTTCTTTGTCTTGCGTATATTGCCCAATCTCTCTTGACTGTTCGCTACTGGTGTAGGTACTTTCCTTTTTCTTTCCAGGGACTTTTGCAGTTGGCTGACCGTTCCCCCCTCGTTTTCATACCCATCTTTTGGGATGAATTGCCATCCCAATGGGACCAAATAAATGCCCCACATGGGGGAGAACGAACTTTTTCCAAAGAAGCGGGCGGTTCGTGCAGCACTTTGGAAAGAGTATTTGGGACTCAGGAAGGGTTTGGTTTTAGGCACTAATTATTTTATCCATTCCATGCTTTTCGACGAGCTTTCGAGATTTGCCAAGAAGCCTCTGCATACGTCGAGGGAGACATTTTTATACCATATGCCATTTTGGTTCCCTCCCCTCCCTGACCCAATATATAAGGTTACTAGCACTGCTAGCACCCTACATATAGTAGATGTTTGGGTGGGGCGGTTAAAGCCTACCAAAGCAAAGGTTCATAGAGTTCACTATATGTTCCGGATTTAACAGAGATCTTATAAACAAATGTCCAACCACTCCAACCCTTTTCTAATTTGTGTGTATAACAGCAAGCCGTTCAACCGCCGCTCAGAGGGTGTCGGGAAATCAAGACTTTGGGCGTTTCCCGATATGGTTTGGAAGCACTAGCTCTCCCAGCACAAGAGGGGGAAAATAGGCACTTTCCGGTTGCTGGGTAATCTAGCTTCGGAGCCGATTTCCCCGGAAAAATGCATTTCCAGACAGCCTTTCAGAGTGGTGCGAAGTCAAGACTTGGAGCTCAGCCCTGATTTTAGGGGAATTTGCCCCAAGGAAACCGTATGCAGGTGGGGTTATCTGAAAAAACAACTCCCATCCAGTGCAAGCGGGTGGAGCGAGGAGTAAGTCTGGGCATCTGGATGGCGATAGGGATTGTGCTGGCTGGCTTGGCTGGTTGTAGCACTGTAGTAGCCAACAGCCCACAAAAAAACAGTCTGCTTCGGCCTGCCCAGATGTCGCCGGATGCGGTAGGGCTGGAAATCTTTTTTATCCGATTACCCCTGGGGGATCCGGAAGCGAACCATCTGCTCTGGCAAGAAGTGGATGAGCAGGCGCTGCCGGTATCGGTGCGGCGGGCACTATGGAAAAACGGATTCCGTGCTGCGGTGGTGGGGACCTCCGTTCCCGTCCGGTTAGCCCGTCTATTAAAAATGTCCGATCACCCCTCGCCTGCCCACCAGGAGGGGCTTTGCCGAGTCCAGCTCCAAGAAGCCCAAAAAATAGAACCTTGGATCAGTTGTCGCAAACTGAGTTTGCGAGCGGGCTGCCGAAGCGAAGTGATTGCTTCGGGAATATATGAGGAGATGACCATTTTACGGCCTGAACCCCAAGGGGTAGGGGGGCAAACGTTTCGAAAAGCTCAGGGGTTATTTGGCCTGTATGTGCAGCCGATGGCCGATGCTCGGGTCCAATTAGAATTGGTCCCGGAAGTCCATTATGGAGAGCCGGCCCAGCGGTGGGTGGGCGATCAGGGGATGTTTCGGCTGGAGGTTCGGCGGGAGCGGCAGGTGTTTACTGAGTTGACCATCCAGAGTCGGTTGGCTCCCGGAGAAATGCTCTTGGTCAGTTGCCTGCCCGACCGAGAGGGAAGCCTAGGTTGGTACTTTTTTACCCAAACTACCGGCGGGGATCCTCAGCAAAAGCTGTTGCTGGTGCGTTTGGCCCAAACTCAACACGATCCTTTGTTTGAAACCGAGCCATCTTTGCCCACTACTGCCACACGGGGGCCACAATGAGCTCTATGATAGCTATACAATTCAGCTGAGCTGAGCGAAACCCTTGGAACCAACAATTCAGGAAAAATTGGCAATCTAGAGAAAGAAATTTGGGAACCTCCGAAAATCCTGAACATATAGTGAACTCGATGAACTTTCGCTTTGGTAGGTTTTTTAGCTACTTCACCTCAAACATACTATAGCCAGGGTGCTAGTAATGCTAGCGCCCAATATATGGCTCAGATACAAAGGAGACCAAAATGGTATAAGAACATCTCCCTCGCATTAATACAGAAGTTCCCTAAATACATATATGTTACTGGCCTATGTTTCGAGGCACTCCAACTCAAAAATGGTATAAAAATATCTCCGCGAAATTATCCAAAGCTTCCTTTGTGTAATCTAAAGATTTCTGCTGTCTAAATGGCAAGACCCATCTGTCGGCTGAATGGATATAACAACAGGCAACTCTTTAGCCAAATGTAATAGCAACTTCAGAATCCACTGTTTGTGGGGTAAATGGAGACGATAGGAAATAAGTTGAACAATCCGGTAAAACCATTCTGGACGTATTCTCGATTTTCCGTTAATTCTTTGCATTCATGGGATAGTCCCTTCGGTGGAATACCAGCTTGTTAGTCGTCAGGAGTGCAAAAATGGGGAAAGCAAGAGGTAAGCTGATCGGATGGCTGATCATGTGTGTGGTAGTAGGGGGTTGCCAATGGACCGGCTCTTTTGGGAGCCGACTGGGCAGTTGGTGGAGATCTGCCGAGGACGAAGAATATCGATTGCTTTTAAAATCGATCGATGAATACGCTCGCAAAAATGGTCTTACCCGCCAACAAGCCATTCGCCAGCTTCGTGAGGAAGCGGATCGCTACGCCATGCAACAACGTCAGCAAACCGGACTCACTTCTCAGCAAGGGGGGAATGCATCTTCATCGGGTGTGCAGAGGGAACAGGCCCGATCCCCCGGCTCCGGAGTCAACCAAGCTTCTTGGGCACAACCCTCAGACCAGAGTGGCCAACCCCCATCTACCGGCTCAAAATCTCTTATTTCCCTCTTTCGGTAGACCTTGCCACCCTTCCCCGACTCTGAAAGCTAAATGGGCAGAATAAAGCCCCTCCACGGCGTAATTCGGGGGTGATAGGCTGTGCTGAAATCGGGATTTTGACGTTCCTAATAGGGTTTGGACGGATGGCTCCTGCTACCAACTGTAGCGGGCATAGGAGTTTTGAAGATTTTAGGTATCAGATACCTATCCTGCCTTTCTCTCGGAAATGCCTTTTTGGCTCTCTCGGAAATCCTTTTTGAAGCTAGCCCTAGGTCTATCGGAACATCAGCAGTTTTTTACAGGGGAACCTTGGCATCATCCTGCGGAACCTCTGCATCGTTTAAAGAGGATATGGTTATCATGTTGGCTTATCCCCCTACCCCAATATCTCGCTGTTATACACAAGTTGGCGTTGAACCGTTCGAACTTCACTTCAGGCAAATCCCAAAAGCTCGTTGAACAACCCAGAATGGATAAAATAGGCGATCTAGCTAAGACAGTCTTGGAAACTAAGGACTTTTTGCTCTTGGAAGCGATCTTTCCTAAATGCGGCAATTTCTCCAAAGGAACAATTAGCTTCTTTTGAAAGCTTCGTTATTGCCCTGTTTGGGGCAATCATTTGCTGCTGGGAGAATGGAAAATACCTCCCAAAAATGTGTATAACAGCCAGCCCCCAATATCTAGGAGCCTACCATTCTGGCACTCAATAGAGAGTCGGTGTTCGGATGAAAAAACCGAATGGCTAGAGAATCAAAAGTTCTTGAAGTTCACTATATGTTCAGGATTTTGCAAAGGTCCCATAAAAAATCCTCTTTTTGAATTCTGCAGAGTTCCATG
>JANXAQ010000181.1 GCA_025062105.1 Thermoguttaceae bacterium | reverse complement strand
GGGACCTTTGAGTCCGAGGTCAGAAGGCGGAGGCCGGAACACGTTAAATGTGGAAATATCCTTCCGCCGTCTGCCTTCTGCCGTCCGTGGTTTAGCCCCCTCAGCCGGGCAACCTGTCGGTTGCCCACCCTCTTGGAGCGGCGGGCAGAGGGGAATATGCCCCCTCACCCTAACCCTCTCCCGCGGCGGGGAGAGGGGAATATGTCCCCTCACCCGGCCCGGCTAGCGCCGGGCCACCCTCTCCCGCAGAAGGGCGAGGGATTTTTCTGGATCCCTGCTTGCACAGGGATGACAAGATGGCGGGTTTCTTCGCTGAGGTAGGCCCCCCTTACCCGGCTGGGCCTTTGGTGTCATTCCTGCGCAAGCAGGAATCCAGGCTTCCCTGGGGGGCGCTTGGCAAAGAAGGTGCCCTCACCCGGCATTGCCAAAGGCAATGCCGGCCTCTGCCGCGGAGGGGAGAGGGATTTTTTCTGGGTTCCCGCTTGCGCGGGAATGACAATGGGGGCGACCCCTCACTCTCTCCCGCGGAGGGGAGAGGGATTTTCTGGATCCCTGCTTACGCAGGGATGACAAATCCCGGGGATGACAAATCCGGGCCGAGCCAGCCGCCCTCCCAGAGGAACACCACAAGAGAGCCTGGATTCCTGTTTGTGCAGGGATGACAGGTTACCCCATTCGGCGGAACTGTTACGGAACTGGGGGATGTGTCTTAAGGTTTGGGAGGCTGGGTGAAGCGGTCAGACCAGATGCGGGTGATCTCAAGAAAGCGGTCGCCCCACTCGACCGAAGGCTCAATCTCGCTCCCTTCGTGCCATTCGTTGAAAGAGGTAATAAGTATCCAATCGGGCCGGGCGGCGATGGCGGCCTGCCATTGGAGCGCGTAGCTTTGCCCCTCAAACCGATCGACCTTTAGGCCGGGCTTTCGGATTTTCGTATCGTCGTAGCCTGGGATGACAGTAAGGGTGGCTATTTTGTTTTCTTTTCTGGCCAGAGCCACCCAAGCGGGAAATGTCTGTTCAGCCCAACTGCGCAGTTGCTGGAGATTTCGACCTTTGAGGTGGCCGGCAGTATTATACGTATGGATACCATCGAAGACCTGCGCTGCCTCTCGGCTCATCCGATCGCCAATCAGTACCACCCCCTTGGGATAGTTTTGGCGGATTTGTTCGACGGCTTTGCGCCAGCCGTCCAGGCCCAGTTCGTCCAGCGCCCGGACGTAAATAAATAGTACGGGCTTCCCCTGCCAGCGGAACCAGGCCGGGTGGTCAGCATAGGTTTTCAGAACGTCGAGCAACTCTTGGGCGGCGTTGTCCGGGGTTTTTTTGCCCCGGATGGTTTCGTAGTAAATGGTGGCTTGAAGTCCAGCCTTTTGACAAGCCTCCAGGATGCGGGGCATAGCTCGGTCAGTAAAATCGTTTCGGCCCCACCAACTGACAATCCAGCCATGGATGCCCGCTTGCTTGGACCACTCGGCGTGTTGCCGGAGTAGCTGTGGGTCATGAGAATCGTAAGCGCCTAGTTTCGGATAATTTGTGCTGGAGGCAATCTGCTTTTTTTCTTCCTCCACGCCTTCCCAATGACTCCAGCGGCCGCTGCCCTGGGGGTATTTCGGATTGCCATACCAGGGGTAATAAAAGGCGAGCACTTTCGCTGCATGACCTGGCGTGGGAGTCGCCCCAGAGCTGGTGTCTTCCGCTTCCGATACCCGCAAACTGCCTGCCGAAACCAATAGTCCCATCACCCACAGAATGATATTGTCCGTCCAGAAACGCACCATAGTTTTTTTCCCTTGTCCGCGGTAGATAGAGGGTTTCTCTTAAAAATTCAGCCCCATGGAGTACCCGTAAATTTGGAGAAGCTAGGGGGAAAATAGGAAAAACTCTTAAAATCCTTCCGCTTCCCAGATTTCCCAATTTCTATTTTGTCCACACAGTGGATTCCGATGCGGGTAGTCCACGGTGCGGAAGTGTTAGGCTGGCCTGATGCCCTTCACTGAGCACAAAAAATCCGTACCATACCGGAGTCAGGGGGTTGCCGTCAGGAGCCACAGGACTGCCATGCGGATAGCCACTCCATTAGTAACCTGTTGGAGGATGGCCGACTGCGGGCCGTCGGCCACTTCAGCGGTCATTTCTACGCCTCGGTTAATCGGTCCTGGAGCCATGATGAGGATGTTTGGTTTGGTACGGGCCATGCGTTGCCGGGTCATAGCATATAAATGAACATATTCCCGGACCGAGGGAAACGGGCGCCGTGCCTGCCGCTCAAATTGGATCCGCAAAAGGTTCAGCACATCGCAGCGGGGTAAAATTTCGTCTAAATTGTAGGACACTTCCACGCCCAATTCCTGCCAGCGGGGAGAGACCAACGTGGAAGGGCCACAGACAATTACATGGGCACCAAGCTTTTTCAACCCCCAGATATTTGAGCGAGCAGTTCGGCTGTAAGCAATGTCGCCCACCAAGGCGACAGTCAAGCCTTCGATTCGGCCCCGAAGTTCTCGAATGGTCATAATGTCCAAGAGACCTTGGGTAGGATGTTCATGGGGGCCATCGCCTGCATTGATGACCGAACAGCGCAAGTTTTGAGCCAACAGATGGGGGATGCCAGGGGTGCGATGCCGAACTACCACCGCCTCGATGCCCATCGCCTCCAAATTGCGCGCAGTGTCAATGACGGTTTCGCCTTTGGAAAGACTACTGGTAGCAGCGGAGAAATCCACCACATCGGCCCCCAGCCGCCGAGCCGCCAACCCAAAACTAGTCCGTGTGCGGGTAGAATTCTCAAAAAACAGATTGCAAATCGTTTTGCCCACTAAAAGAGGGATTCGGCGATGGCCTTCGCTGAGCAGCTGTTTAAAAATAGCCGCTTTGTCTAAAATACAAGTGATTTCCTCAGCCGATAGTTCTTCCAAGCCGAGAAGATGCCGGCGTCGCCAAATGCTTGGATAACCGCCTAGTCGATCAATCCATTCGCTGGACATAGGGCTGCCTTTGCTTGTGTACCGGCCAAGTCCAGAAGCTTCCCCCAACGGTACGGAGCAGTCCGCCCAACAAGAAACATCACGGTAGGCCGCTCTGTCAAGATCGCTTACAAATCTTTTAGAATAGCATTTTAAGATTTTCTCCTGGGGCCTGCAAGAGGCAGGCTCAGGATTATCCCTCCAGCAGGTATGGGTCGGACAATCAGGTAAAGAACCAGCTGGCCAAGGCCAAATAGAGGACAAGAGTGGTTACATCCACTAAGGCCAGGCTCACCGGTCCAGAAGCGACTTTAGGATCTCGCTGCAAAGCGCGTAAGGCAATCGGCATGGACAGTCCTAGCATGGCCGCCCAGGCCACCGAAAGCCCAATGCTGGCCAGTAACGTCAGGGCCAATCGGCCAGACCATTGCCAGGCCCATGCCACTGCTGCCACGATGGCCCCAGAAGTTGTGCCCAACATCGCCCCGACCATCCCCTCCTGCCGAAGCAGGCCGAACCATTTGGGCCAGCTCATCCTCCAAGGTTCATGCACCGGCAATGTCAGACTAAGCGATTGCATGCTGACACTTTCGGCCAGTGCCAAGACCACCGGAATGAATAAAGCCAACACCACCATCCGATCCAATGTCTGTTGAAATAAGGCTCCGAGCATGGCACAGGCCAAGCCGCCGCCAATGTTGCACAAAAGCCAAGGCAATCGTCCGATAAAAGCCCCCAGCAAGTTGGCCTCTCGAAGTTCCCTTAGGTGCACTCCAAGAATTTGGAAAATATCGTCGCTTTCTTCCACCTGGGCCAGATCGGTGAGTTCCTTGGTAAATAAATCTACATCAATAATTCCGAGGATTCGGCCCTTCTCATCTACCACCGGAAATGCCAATAACCGATGAAACATAAATAGTTCCAACGCTTCCAGCAAAGTAGCTGTCTGCGGCAGGCTGATGACCTTGCGAATCATCAGCTCGGCCACCGGAGTATGCGGCGCACGCAGAAGCAACTGCCGAGTCGGTAACACCCCACAGAGTCGATCCTCAGCATCCACGACGTAGAAATACACAATTCGGCTTGTAATTTGACTATGCTGCACCCGGTGCAGGGCCTCGGCCACCGTATCGGTACAAAGGATTCGAGGATAATCCTGATGCACATACCGAAGCACCGGATCGTTGAGCCGATCCTGAAAACTCCGTGCTTTCATGAGACATTCCTTCCTTCAGTAAGCAGATAAGGAAACCGCCGAGGCGAATCAAGGAAGTCGCCTTTTTCCTTCCATGGCAGTCGAGTAATGCACCCGGGCTCTCTTCTCTCCACCAAACAGACCGGTCCGCCGTCAGGCAGGAGGCCTGAAGGGAAAAAGATAGATGAACATATAATTCTCTCTCCATACACTCCTCTGCTCGAAGAGAGGAAGAAAAATTAGGCTCATTCTACGCGGATAAAGTGCATTAGGTTCTCCCTGGATAGTCATGGAAGTGCTGCATACTTGGCTTATGGCATTTTTGGTAACTTCTTTTATTTCACGAAGTTAGGCCTTGAAGATTCTTTGTTCGGTAAATTGCCTAAGTCCAATATTATCCAAAGGTTAGGACTGCCAAGAGCGGCCTGGACCCCCGCAAAAGAGCAACAGTCAAGCTGGTTACGCCTGTGCGAGTATCTTTTGCCATTTTGACTGTTCGCCCTCTACCCAACATATAAGGGTTGCTAGCATTCCTAGCGGCCAAATAGCTAGGGGCTGTTCGGCTAGGACAACAGAATGGAAGTAATCACATATCCATATAGTTCGTTAAATGTTCATGTTTTGCAGAGATTTCTTGGCAAGATTGGTGCCTCAAAATCTCCCAAAATGTAGTCAGTGAGCACTCCGTTGGGAAGCATACTGGCAAGAGGCCAGCAGGTCCAGAGGCAAACTGCTGGGGAACATTTCAGACGAAAGGAGAAACCTCCCAAGGCCTAGCCTGGGAAAGGCCGGTTGGCCGAAAGCGAAGCTGGCTGCAGGTACAAAAACGCCAGTCGACCGTTTCATTTTTTCCTCACCTTACTCTCTTTTTGCCTCGGCTGGAGTTTTGCCAATTTTGGTGATCTGCCGAAATGGGAAAGTTCTAACTGCTTGGAATTATTGGACTTACAAAATTGGGTGAACACAAGGTGTTCGTCGTAACCCCTGGCGGCAAAACAAGTTAGGAAAAATCGCAAAAATCGAGCTCATCAAGAGAGGAGAAAAAGTAAACCTCCCCATTGGGCTGACGGGGTTCCACCGACACCGAAGGCAATCGGCGATTAGTTGGGAGGAGGACTTTCCGGCTGGTGGCGGAGTTTTTCGATTAGCCGACGCATATCGGTCGGCATCGGAGACTCAAACAGCAGTGGTTCTCCAGTAATTGGGTGCTGGAAGCCAAGCTGTGCGGCATGGAGCATATGACGCATTGCGCCAGAAGGATCTGGGATGGGTTTACCTCCCAGAGGATGGGTATAAATTTTTTCGCCACATACCCTATGGCCTGCCTCCGACAGATGAATCCGGATCTGATGCGTTCGGCCAGTTTCTAATCGGCATTCCAGCAGCGTATAGCCGGGCAGGTACTCCAACGGTCGGACATGGGTAACAGCCAATTGGCCTTTCCCGGGCTCCTGTGTGCTGCCCCGCAGACCGTCGCCTCGGTCCCGGACCAGATACGAACGGAACGTTTGCTCCTCCACCCGACCCAGGGCCAAGGCCAAATAAACCCGATGGATTTGATGTTTACGAAACATTTGAACAAGTTTTAGGTATGCCTCTGGCCTTAGGGCAAAGACGATTAGGCCGCTGGTATCCCGATCCAACCGATGCACCGGATACAGCCGACGGAGTCGGTGCGATGGCCGGTGTTTTTGGCTGCCGGAATTACTCTTTTGGGATTTTCGAGCGGTAGGAGTTTTCCGGTGGGAGGAGCGGCCGGTCGGGTTGGTAACGCTCAATGCTCCCTGAAGAATCTCCAAAACCATTTCATCCAGTGTCGGCTGAAGCTGTCGGCGTCGTCGTGGCCAGTGCCGTTCTTCCGGATGTCGCAATGTGGTAATCCCAGCCGGTTTATCGACGACGACTAGGTAGGGATCTTGATAGACGATCTGAATATCTTCCTCGCGGATGGGGCGGGCCAGCGGCTCCTGCCAGACCGCCACCACATCGCCTGGCTTCAGCCGCCGAGCGTCGTCCATACACAAATTGCCGTTGACCTGCACATGCCGATGATGGATCAGCCGCTTGGCCTGCGACCAGCTGAGCTCCGGCCGGACCCGCCGCAGCAACGCCGCCAACGTCCACCCGGCACACTCCATCGGCACATGATAATTCTGCTTCTGCGCTTCAGTCATCGGAAGCTCATCGATGCTGCTATTACCGGAAAAACAGCAAATTCTCTCTGCGGGACTTTTGCTATTTTTACTCTTGTTTTACCTCCAGTAATTACAACGAAATTTCTTTTTGTGCTGCCAACGCCAGTGCCCTCAAACAGTACGCTCGACTTTAGCCATTTTCCCTAACTGGTTTTACTGCTGGCAGTTACGGCGAAACTCTCTTTTGTTCTTCTAATTTCCAAAGTCCAATAGTTACAAGGACTTAGAACAGTCCTCTGCCAGGGCGAGGCCAAAATTGGCAAAAGTCGAGGTAAGAAGCTCTCCCAAAATTGGCATGTTGGGGTTTCTGCTAGGTTTTGGCTGACCAGCTCTTCCCTTCGGGACTCTTTAAACGAGATTTTGGACACTCTAGGGAATTTAGCTGGGCAACGCCTTGTCATCATAGAAGATGCTTTGCAGACTGGCTCTGAGTTTGAGTTTTGCAAATTTTTGGAAGGTAGTACCCTTTGGATCTCCTAACCTTTTGAAAATATTGGGAAAATTGCTGAACAAAGCACCCTCAAAGCCTAACTCCTTCACATAAAGGAAGTTAGAAAAAATTGGCAAAATTCGAGCTGAGAGCATCCTGTGCCAGGATGAAGCTAAGCATGGTAAAAGTGGGGCTTTAAAATATTAGGGCGGAGGTCTGTTTGCCACTGCCTGGCCAGAAGCAGGAAGGGGTTGGGCTTCCGGTGGGGCGGCCAGTCGCATTAGGAGCGTCTCCAGCACTAAGCGGGGCGGCAGGGCGCTAGCCCCTTTGAGAGCTAGGTCTGTTTCCAAAAGCCACTGATACAACTGAGTAGCTCTGGCTCGGCCCAAGCGGCGGAGTTGTGCCTCGGCTTTGTCCAAAAAATAGGGGAGTATCCCAACCTGGCGGAGAGCTTCCCGAAGGCTTATTCGTTGGCCGGCCGCTTCGGCGGCTAGGAGTTTGTGAGTAGCCGCTGCAAACCGCCGCAGCGACGCACTCATCTGGGCAAAAAGCCCCACCGGTGTTTCACCTGCTAAAAGAAGTCGATCCAAATAGCTCAGCGCCTCTGGCAAATGACCTGCTAAGGCCGCATCCAAAACCTCCCAGACGGTTTTCGTCCGCCAGCAGCCACTATATTGTTGCACATGTTCTGGCAAGACGCGGCCATTTGTGCCGACAGCTAAAGCCAACTTTTGCAACTCTTGATCCAAAAGGCCCAGTTCGGCGCCGACCCAATCGACCAACAACTCCGCCGCCTCCCCATCCAAGTGAATCTGATAGTTCTGCCTAGCCCATGCCACCAACCAACCCGGGATCTGTGCCGGCCGCAGAGGGCTGCAATCTATGGTCCAACCGAGGGCGGCTGCTGCTTTGGCCAACCGGGTGTTCGAGGGCCAATTGGTAACCTCTAAGACCAACACACTCTTTTCACAAGGCTTGGCCACATACTGTTCCAACTGCTCCCGCCATCGACTAACAAAGCTATCAGCTTCTTCTACTAGCACCATGCGGGGCCCAAAGCCAAACATCGGCAGCGTCCATAAGGCCTGCGCCACCTGCGACCAATCGGCTTCCGGTCCTTCAAACCGGTCGAATGACAATTCTTGGTCTCTCTGGCCAATTAGTTGCTCTCGAAGCGTACGGAGTACCTGATGTTTGAAAAACACCTCCTGGCCAAAGACCACACAGATCGGCGGCACTCCCTTAGGCGGAGAGGATAAAAAATCTTTACCAGAAAGTATTGATGCCACGGATCGTTCTCCCTTTCCAGGAAGCTGAGCACCTGGACTTTGCCATTTTCCTTAACTTGTTCTGTTTCCAGTAGTTACGGTGGAATTTCTTTTTGTACTCCCAATTTCCTAACGCCAATTGGTACAAGGAGTGGTTCTGCTGAGAGGTTGTCAGCAGGCTGGGGAGATTTTGCCCATACTGGTCGGCTTTGCTTCAGTTTTGGTTGGGTTTATGCCTCCGACCGGAAAGGGTTCCAACAGAGCCACAAGGGGTTAAAACAGTGCACTTCCAGGGCAAGGTCCAAAATGGCAAAAGTCGGTCGGAAAAAATCTTCGAATCGGCCGTTAGCTCGCCTTTTGCCATTTTCCTAACTTGTTCTTATTCCAGAAGTTACGAAGCCAGCTCCTTTTGGGCACATAATTTCCTAACCCCGGCACCTTTACATAATTCAAGGGGGATATTTCTAGAGGATGTTGGCTTACTCTCCTCCTAACCCAATCTGTAGGGTTGCTAGCATTGGTAGCACCCAATAGAGAACAGATGTTCTAATAGGAGCACCGAACGGCTATAAAATCAAAAGTTCATAAGGCTATATGTTCAGAATTTTCGAGAGGTTCCCCAATCATTTCAAACAGAGAAACCTTTCTCCCTTCAGCAAAAGGGCCAAAAACAAACTCGAAGTTAAAGGTTGTCCTGAAATGGGATTTCGACAAGAAAAGCAGTTTACTCTTCTGAATTCTCCAGAATCCCCAAACCTCCGAGTTTGAAGGACCGTGGATAGAAGGAGCGATCAACCGAAATCCCATGAGAAAAACCTCAACCCTCAATTTGAGGATATGCTCTGTTAGGGTAAAGTAGCCCCTGGCAACTTAGCATCGGGAGAAGCTTTGGGAGATTTAGGCGGTTCCGTGGCATCGGGCATCTTGGGCAGTGGCGGGAAAGGAAGCGGTTTTGGTTGTTGACCGAGATCTCCCGCCGGTTTGTCAGCGGCCTGCGGCGGCACTCCGGTATCTACCAGCAAGTATCCGGCCCAGAAGAACGGATGATCCGTCTTGGGAGGTTCTTCGTCCGGAGCGGGTTTTTTCAGACGGGGTTCTGCTTCTGGGTCTAGGGTTTGGTTGGCTGCCAGCAGCACGGCGCGTTGCCAGGCTTCGGCGGCGGTGGTGTAGGGGATTTCTTGTGCAAACTCCCGGACCAAGTCGAAGGCGGTTTTGCCGGCCGGTCGCCATCGGCTCAGGAGGATGGTGCGAGCGCCATTGTTCATTAGCCCACATAACGGCAGGAAGATGTCCATGCCAGGGCCCAGAGGCGGCGGCTGCTTCAGCGCCGTTTCCGCAGCCGTATGATACCCCGGCAGCACAATCACATCCGGACCGCCAAATGGCAGGGCAAACCAATCTTCCAACTGATTGCCCGGCCTGGAGCGTTCCAACGGAATCGGCGCCCACCGATATGGTCCTTGCTGGAGGGGGCCCAGATCATCCAAAACAATCAGCTGATCAAACAGCACGCCATACAGACTGCTTGGCCCCGGCGGTGCCCTACGTAGCAGGGTTGTGCCTCGCACCACCTGGGCTAGTTTCTCATAGGCCGCTTGAGCTACCTGCTCTTCATCCCGCGGAAAGAGGCGTCCCACCACAACGGCCGTTTTCGCCGAAGGCCGACGCCCCCGCCCATCTGGTACTACTAGCGAAGCCAACGGTAGATACCGAATCTTCATCCGCCATAGTAGCGGTTGGCCACCCTGATTGCCCCCGGCGTCCTTAAGCAGGAGTGCCTCAAACGGCACATACCAGAGCCAACCATCCGGCACCACCACTAATTCCGTTACCTGGTTCAGATCCGCCCTGGAACCCTCTAAAAGCATCTGAAGCAGCTTTTGAGCCGTAGATCGCCATTTCGGATCGGCCAGTTCTTTTATAGTAAGTTCCCGGTTGCCTTCATAGTGACCCAATTCTCGCAAAAGACTTTGGCATAGCTTGGCCGCTCCAGCAGAGGATTTCAACTGCCAATAACTATACCGACCATCGGCCAGGAAAAAGCCGTATATGGCACGGGAGGTATTGAAAAACACTAAAAGTGCTCCGCCTTTGGGCAAACTGGCCAAAATCTCCTTGGTGGTTTTGATCGGCGGGAAGATCAAATCCGTTGGTTCCCGACGCAGCGCCATCTGATAGACCAAGGCCTCTTGTGCTAGGCTGATTTGGCCGAGTTGTTCCAGGGCCTTGGCTTGGGCCTGCTGGGCAGCTTGATCTTCGGGCACCAGTGGTCCGGCTGCCAACGCCTCCCGGATCTGCTGGGCTTGTCGGCTCAACTCGACATAGGCCGGATAAGCAGCTAAAAGGTTTTGCCGTTGCAACCGAGCATTAGCCGATAGTGCCTCAACCGGCGACTCCAAAATCCATCGCAAGGAATCTACACGGCCTCCTAAGCTTAAAGTAGTCAAAAATCGGTGCCGGCGCAATCGGTCGGCAATTTCCAAAGCCGTCTCGAAATCCTTCCGGTCTAATGCCACCTCAAACCAATGTTCATACGCTGCAGGATGCGGGCTGACCAAAACAGCGAGGGATTCTAGCGGATCAAAGGCCCAATCGGCCGGCTGAGGATCGCGCAGAACCAGCCCAAATAAATCCATGGCGGTCCGGGAGCTCAACCGCCCCGACACAAACAGCCGATCCACCAACCCAATATGGAAAAGCCGATGAGAACCCTTTTGCATGTAGGCCAGAGCGCTGGCCAAAGCTTCCTGCGCTGCGGGGAGTTTTTGCTGGTTCAGGAGCACTAAGGCCATCAGATACCGATAGCGGGCGCCAATCCAGCCGTCAGCCATGCGGCGTCGGCCTATGGTCAGCTTACATTCCTCCAACAAAGTAGCAGCTAACGGCGTCGCTCCTCGGAGTGTCTGCTGTTCGGCGGCTAAAAGCAACAGCGAGGCCCGCAGTTGTCGATAATCCTTCAATTTGGCCCATGCAATAGCTGCCTCCAGCGGCGGATAAATCCCCTTGGCATTGGAAACCAAGTGATTGATCGCACCATAACGAAAGGCCTCCTCCAGTACACCCAGATCTCCTGCATTGGCTGCGGCATAGGTGGCCTCTTCAAAATATCGAGCCGCCTCCTGATGTTGTCCTTTCAGGGCCATCTGCTTGCCCAGCTCCAAAAGGGCTACACAGCTGAGCGGATGTTCGTATTCTCCCGCAGCCAATAACGACCGTTGCAACAGGGGCAACCCCTGTTCCGGTTTGCCGGCCGCCAGCATCGCCAACCCCGCTTGAACATCTATCCAACATTCCGACCAGTGATTCGGTGGTCCCGGCCGACGCCCTAACTTGGTGGCGATCTCTTGAATCAATGGGTCCTGGGCCGAGCAGGGACCGGTGAGTTCTGCATAGCGACGCAGAGCCAAACAAGTCGTTCGCACAATCTCGGCCGGCTGAATCGGCAGCAACATCGGGGGGCGCACCACTCCCCCCTCTCGAATGACCCGCTGTTGGTCCAATTGCCCTAGAGCGATTAACATCCGGTTAGGAATTTGAGCTAACCGCACATTTCGCTTGCTTACCCCCCAGGGCACCCGTACATACGCCCCCACCCCCGCCGGTGCCAAATGCGCCGGAAATTGCACATAGATCATCCAATCCGGATACGCTGCATATAGCTTCAAAGCGGCCGTATAATGCTCCAAGGCCTGGCCTAAGTCCCCCATATGGTAGTAACATTCCCCGGCCATCGTGTAATAACAAATCGAATCTATCCACCGGGTTTCCACCGTTTTAAAAGCCGAACGAATCTCTTCCTGGAACCCCCGAAGGGCATCCTGGTATTCCCCCTCATAAAAGGGTCGAAATACCCCATAATAGGTTGTGGAAGGATAAATCTTCTCTCCGGGAGGTGCATTACTTCCCAGTGCTATTCCATTCCAAAACCCCAACACCACCCCAACCCAAATCGCCTTGGGTATCCCTTGCACCCTGTGCAAGATCCTACATTGGAAGTTCATAAGATACCTCCTTTGGGTGATCAGCTGGCCCATATTTGATGGGGGCTTGCATAAGGTTCTCCCATTGGCGAACGCTGTCAAACACTCTTCAAGAGGAGCGTAGATGGCTCACTTGCGGCTATGGCCTCCACGGACCACTCAAGGTGCACTCCAATCCCGAATCTTCATCTCAGGTTCGTGGCGATTTCCAGATCCCCCCACTAATAACGGGCTGTTATACACATTTTTGGGAGGTTTTTCCCATTCTAATTGGCAGCAAATTATTACCCCCAACAGGAGAATAACGAACCTTTCTAAAGAAGTTAAAAGAAGCTACTCGTTCCTTTGGAGAAATTGCAGCATTTAGGAAAGATCTGTTCCAAGAGCAAAAAGTGCTTGGTTTCCAAGGCTGTCTTATCTAGATCGCGTATTTTATCCATTCTGCGTACTTCGACGAGCTTTTGGAATTGGCCTAAAGTGAAGTTCGAACGCTTCCAGCCAACTTATGTGTAACAGCGAGCCACAAATAGGCTGTCCTGAAACGGCCTTTCCACTAGGCAGTGTATCTCCAGATAATTCCCCAGAATACCCAAACGTCCTATTTTACATGTCCGTCGATCGAAGAACTGTTCGACAACCTCAACTTTTGCCATTTTTCGTAACTGCCTTTGTATCCAGGAGTTACAACGAAACTTCTTTGGGGTCCCCTGATTTCCTAACTCCCATTAGTTCCGGGCAGTTAGAACATTGGTCTTCCATGGGGGGAGGCTCTAAAAGGTAAAAGTCGAGAACCAAGATCCCTCGAGAAACTTGACGTGGTGGGTCTCCAAAAGTTACGGCGAACCATTCTTTTATTCTTAACTCCAATAATTCCAAAGAGTTAGAGCTTTTCTCCCTTTGGTAGGAGCCACAAACGGCAAAAAATGGAGCTAGGGGATTTGCAAAGCTCCGACATTCTTACCTTCTTCTATTTCTATTATTTCTATGATACGGTAGGGGAGGTTTCGATGGGATTGCCCCCCTTTTCGGGTAGGTTCTGGAAAACTACTTAAAGTTTTCTTGCAACGTCAGTCGATAACGGTCGTACCGGTTATATGGAGTGCGGGCTGGTAGGGATGGGTGTCCAGTATCATCCCACAGCAACAGAGACCGTCTTTGCTCTTTTTGGGACGGAGTGGTTAGAGGCCCTAGAGCTGGGTTAAGTCCTTCCGTGTGGAGGTAGGCGAATGATTTACGGTGCAAAAGCAAAACGCCTCCTAGGGGGTGCCGTGCTGGGTTTGGGACTGTTAGCGCTGGGGGGCCTGGGTGGATGCCAAGTGGATGTGGGCGGCCAGACATTACCCAGTGCGTACTACATGCAGGATGACGTGCAATATTTTGCACCGGGTTCTGAATTCCGGCTGGCGCGAGAAGCAGCCGCTCTGAAACAAGCGGCCCAACAACCTCCTGCTGCTCGCCGGTAAGTGCCCAAAACCCTTCGCCCATTCACCATAGCGCGAGAAAACCGACCGGAACAGAAGGAAGAGGTTTCGTAAGGCCTATAGGGGAACATTTTTATAAATATGCCCCATTATCCGCCTGGAGGTCGGAGCTCTTGGCCTGCGGTTCTTGCACAGCCCCGGGCTAAGAATTCCGACCTCCATCTATTTTAGGGAACGATTAGTGGGTTGCCCGCAGGAATTTACCTTTTACCAGATGTGATACAAACAGCCCGTTTCTTTTTGGGTAACATTTCACACGAGGGGAAAATGGCATTTATTTTGTTTCAAAAGGTAGCCGCTATTATGACGGCATCGCATGGGGCAATCCAATTTTTGTCCGGTGGTGGATGGGGCTGAAATTCCTATGAGGCCAATTGGGGAAAATAGATAAGGAACCTCTGCATAATTTAAGGAGAATATTTTTTATACCATGGCTTATCCTCCTCGACTTTTGCCATTTTCCCTAAGGCCTTTTGTTTCCAGTAGTTACGATGAAACTCCCTTTTGTTCACACAATGTCCTAAGTCCAACAGTGACAAGGACTTAGAGTTTCCCCCCTTCCGGGAAATGGTCTAAAATGGCAAAAGTTGAGATCCTCCCTTTTGCCCAATATCTAGGGTGCTAGCATTAGGTCCGGCTGAAATTTTGTGGGTTAACTAAGCAACATAGGGATATAGACGAAATAGGCTTCATCGCCCTGCAAACCTGCTTTGCACAGCAGCTACCCATAGGACAACTCCTTTTACTTCCCTTTTTCTTCCAACATAAAGGTCCCTAAACTCCTTCGCCCGACTCCTGGCCCCTACAGTACCAAGCCTCTTAGCCTGTGGGAGCTACCAGGAGGAGGGATGGTTCGATAGGGCGGGGAGCGATCTATCTTCGCCAAATCCTCTAACTTGACCACAAAAAATTAGCCGGACCCTTAGTATTGTTAGCAACCTTATAAATGTGTTCGAGAGAGGGGAAGGCAAATTAGTATAAATTTAACATTTTTCTTTTCTACCTTTGTATGTTTCCCCTATACCGGGTTAGGAGGGCATCTGGGCGTGTTGGGTTAGCCAGCGCTGGAGGGCGTCGTATTGTTCTTGAAGACTCTGGAGGCTTTGGCGATGTTGCTGCACGACGGCGGCAGGAGCTTTTTGGAGGAAGGCCGGATCGGCCAGTTTTCGCTGTTTGGCCTCCATAAGCGATTGCAATTTGGCCAGTTCTTGTTTTTTCCGGGCGATTTCGGCCTCCAGATCAATTAGACCGGCTAGATCGACAAAGATTTCCATACCTGCAGTAGCCACAGTAGCGACCAGGGGGGGAGGCTGGACATCCGGCCCCCAGCCCGTGGGTTCTGCCTGGGCTAAGGGTCCGAAATATTCGGCCATTGGCTCCAGCAGTAGGGCCGTAGGAACATCGCAGCGAACCAAGAAACGGATCTTGCGTTTGGGCGGTACATTTTGCCGGGCTCGTACATCCCGGACTGCGCGAAGCACCTGTTGAAAACGGGCAAATTGTGCTTCGATCTGAGGATCAATTCGGCGGGCATCCGCTGTGGGCCAAGGGGCGATCATGATGCTTTCGGCCGCCCGCTCTGGCCGATCGATACCCCGTTCCGGCGCAAAGTCGGCCAGCCGCTGCCATACCTCTTCGGTCACAAATGGCACCATCGGATGCAACAACCGAAGCAGCACATCCAAGGTGTGGGCCAACAGACGTTGGGCTACGGCTCGGCTGCCCTGCTCCTGCAGCCGACTTTTTAGCATCTCCACATAAAAACTGCAAAACTCATCCCAAGCAAATTCGTAGAGCGTTCGGGCAGCTTCGGAGAACCGATACTCCGCCAAGGCGTCGGTAACTTGCTGGGTAACGGTAGCCAATCGGCTGAGAATCCATCGGTCTTCGATCCGAAGCTCCGCATCCGGAACCGGGGCGGGGCAGTATCCGGAAAGATTCAGTAGGGCAAACCGGGAGGCGTTCCAGAGTTTGTTGCAGAAGTTGCGGGCTAATTCGAAGCGTTCGCTTACGACCGGGCCCCGGGGCAGGGCTTTATCTTCCGGCTTTTCGGCCCATTGGGTGGCAAAGGGTTTTCCACAATGCGGGCAGGTGATCCGAGGCAGCGTACGATTGTCCAGTGTCTGCTCCAATAACTTCCCACAATGCGGGCACTCAAAATCCACCCGCATCCGAATGTCTTGGGTTTCGGTGGTTAGGTAGGCCAGACCAAACCGAAGACTATCGGCTCCAAACTTTTCCATCACATCCACCGGATCCACCCCGTTGCCTTTGCTTTTGGACATGGTTTCTCCGTAGGCGTCGAGGATCTTCGGATGGATATAGACTTCGTAAAACGGAATCTGGCCCAGATTATAGAGGCTCATTAGTACCATCCTGGCTACCCAAAGGGTCAGAATATCTCGGCTGGTAACTAGCACGCTGGTCGGATAGTAATAGAGGAGTTCTTCTGTTTGATCGGGCCAGCCTAGGGTCGAGTGCGGCCAAAGGGCGGAGCTAAACCAAGTGTCCAGCACATCTTCTTCCCGTCGGAGCCGATGGCCTGGGATTGCATCTTCGGGCAGATCTTCTTCCAGGGCACAGATGAGCCATTGGCCACTATCCTGGTCCTGTCGCCAGCAGATATCCTGCCGGCCGGCAAAAGCACGCTGCAGCTCTACGTCGGAGGCGGTCTGGCAGTACCAGATAGGAATCTGATGCCCCCACCAGAGTTGTCGGCTAATCGGCCAATCGCGTTTTTCGGCCAGCCAATCTAAGTAGCCTTTAGCATATCGGGCCGGGATGATCTTGATCCGGCCGTCTTGTACCGCCTCCATGGCCATTTGGGCCAGCCGTTCCATCCGGATGAACCATTGATCGGTCAGCATCGGTTCGATGGGCGTTTTCGAGCGGTCGGAATGAGCTAGGTCGATCAGGCGGTCTTCTACTTTTTCCAGAAGCCCCTGCTGCTCCATGGCAGCGACCACATTGCGACGAGCTTGCTCAATGCTCTGCCCTTGGAACGGACCAGCATTCGCGTTCAGTGTGCCATCTAGGTTCAAGATGTTGATCATCGGCAGCCCATGGCGGAGGCCGACTTCGTAGTCGTTGGGATCGTGGGCCGGGGTGATTTTGACGCAGCCGGTGCCCATTTCCGGCTTGGCCCACTCATCGCAAATTAGCGGAATAGGCCGATTCAGAAGCGGCAACAGCACCTTTCGACCTTGCCGGGCCATATCCCGCAGCCGCTCCAAAAGCGGCAAGAGGCTGCTGCGACGCTGGCGCAGTTCGGCCAATTCGGCCTCCAATTGAGGGCGTTCTTTGGCCGGTGCGGTGGCAAGCCGATTTGCCAGCTCTCTTTCGGCCTTATCCAAGGCAGCGGCCGGTTCCGGATGCACCGCTACAGCCGTATCACCCAGCATAGTCTCCGGCCGGGTTGTAGCAACTGTAACATAGGGGGGGTCCCCAGGCTGAGGATCTAGGACCGGATATCGGAAATACCAGAAATGCCCAGGCACCTGCTCGTGGAACACCTCGTCGTCGCTGATGACCGTCTGCAGGGTGGTGTCCCAATTCACTAGGCGTTTACCCCGGTAGATCAGTCCGTCTCGAAACAGTCGAAAGAAGCTATGCCGGACCGCCCGGGCGCAGATCGGGTCTAGGGTAAACCGGGTCCGTTGCCAATCGCAGGAGCAGCCCATGCGCTTGAGTTGATCGAGAATCCTGGCTTCATATTCATCTTTCCACTTCCAGATCCGCTCTACCAGAGCCGCTCGGCCAAGATCATGCCGGGTTTTCCGTTCCTCCTGCCAAAGCCGACGTTCCACAACAGCCTGAGTGGCAATGCCTGCATGATCGGTGCCCGGCATCCAAAGCGTCTCAAAGCCCTGCATGCGTTTCTGCCGGATGAGAATATCCTGGAGCGTATTGTTCAAGGCATGGCCCAGGTGTAATGCGCCGGTAACGTTCGGCGGCGGAATCACAATACAGTACGGCTTCCGCTGAGGATTGGGCTGACTATGAAAATACCCCTTCTGAAGCCAAAACTGGTACCACCGCTTTTCCGTAGTTGAATGATCATATTGCTTCGGAAGTTCTTCCTTCATGCCAGGCCGCTGCATCGGTTATCCTCCTTGCCAGATTTATGGATTCTCAAAGAGTCTGGCGTCGGTCCTTTCTTATCTGCCCTGGATCAGAGCTGGACCGGTTCGTGTAGCTGAGGCCTCGCGTTCTTCGTCTTTACAAAGTTTATATTCATAGCTGTCAACCAGTGCAAGCCAACTGGCCTCGATAATATTTTCACTGACGCCGACGGTGCCCCAGGTGTCCGTTTCGTCGGCACTTTCGATCACCACACGGACACCGGCTGCCGTACCAGCCTCGGAGTTGATGACCCGCACTTTATAATCCACCAGCCGCATCTGGGCCAGGTTCGGATAGGTGCCATTCAGCGCCTTTCGCATGGCGGCGTCCAGGGCATTGACTGGGCCGTCGCCCTCGGCCACTTCATGGCGGATCTGGTTGCCGATACGAATTTTCACTGTTGCTTCCGTAACCGACCGGCCCTCCGCATCGGTCTCGATGGTAACATGATAATTGATCCGCTCGAAGTGAGGCCGAAATTGACCAGTACATTTCTTGACTAAAAGATCGAACGACCCCTCCGCTGCCTCAAACTGATAGCCAGCATGTTCCATGCTGACGACCTTGGCCAAAATTTTTTCCATAAGTTTCGGATCATGTTGGATATTGTGTTTGGCCGCCCGAGCAAGGATGTTCGATCGGCCCGAAAGCTCGCTGATCAGAATCCGCCGCTCATTGCCCACAAGCTCCGGCTGGATATGCTCATAGCTGGCCGGAGTTCGCAAAACTCCGCTCACATGAATGCCCCCCTTGTGGGCAAAGGCGCTTCGGCCGACAAATGGCTGGTTGGGCCGATAATTCATGTTGACCATCTCATAGACATAGCGGGATAACTCTGTTAGCCGTCGTAGCGACTCCGGCCGGAGCACCTGATAGCCTTTTTTCTTGAAAGCTAAGTTGGCAATAACCGAGATCAGATCGGCATTGCCGCACCGCTCACCCAATCCGTTAATGGTCCCCTGCACCTGCACTGCTCCAGCGTCCACGGCCGCCAACGTATTGGCAACCGCCAAGTCGCAATCATTATGACAATGGATGCCCACCGGTACCTGCAAAGCCGCTACGGCCGCCTGAGTCATCTGGCTGATCTCCTCCGGCATACTCCCGCCGTTGGTATCGCAGAGCACTACCATTTTAGCGCCGGCTTCGGCCGCAGTCTGAACTGCCCGCAACGCATAGCCCGGGTCTGCCTTCCAACCGTCAAAAAAATGCTCCGCATCGAAAATCACCTCCCGGCCATGAGAGCGAAGAAACCGGATGCTTTCGGCAATCATAGCCAGGTTTTCCTCCAAACTGCACCGAAGCACCTCGGTTACTTGAAAGGCAGAGGCTTTACCCACCAGGGTGATCAGTCGAGCTTGGGACTCCAGCAGCGATTGAAGGCCCAAATCCTCTTCCACCTTGACGCCCCGGCGACGAGTCATGCCAAAAGCCGCCACCTGAATCTGCTTGAGCGGCAATTTCCGAACTTCTTTAAAATATTGACAGTCTTTGTCGTTGGAAGCTGGATACCCGCCTTCGATGTAATCAAATCCCAGTTCGTCCAGCCGTTGAGTCAAGAGCAGCTTATCATACAGGGAGAAGCTAATGCCTTCGCCCTGCGCACCATCCCGCAACGTGGTGTCATACAGTTGGATGCGGCGCATGGGATAGTCCTTCGGTTAGGGGGCCGACTGGTGGAGGGGTTAATCTCGAAATAAAGAGGGCAACCTCAAAAGAACTAAGGAATAAAAAACGCCCTTTGGCCCTTGCTTCTGGGGCCTCAGGGCGTTCGAAATCTCTCTGTTGGGGGATCCAGTGGTGCCCTTTCGGCCCCTAGGTGCCGATAATAATCCCAATAATAATGTCGATCTGCCGGCATACTACCAGCGGATCGACTATACCAACGGCAAACCTAGGAGCCACCAACCCAGCAACCACCAGAACTACCCTTTCGGAAAAATCTAACTCCCTAAACTTATACTCTATTTTCTTTCCTGGTTATGGTCAAGGGGTTTGTTAGGGGGTGGTTTTGTGGTGCTCGGGAGAGGTGAAACCAATTGGAGAAAGGATTGCTGATTTACCCCAATTTTTTTATTTTATCCATTCTGTTCAAACTTCCTATATTTTATCATCGTCAATCTTTTCAGATTTGGTTTGGGAAATTTTAGGTGTGATCTCTGAAGGAGATGCAGGCTGCGACAACGTCCCCCCAGAAAGGGGCAAAGTAAGGTGCCTTCCGTTTTGTTCCTCTGAAGAGGGGGATTCATTGTCCACTAAAGTGTGGTTACATACCTCCTGAGAGGGAGAAGCTGGTGGAAGCTGCTGAATATTAGAAACCTTTTGTGCTTCTGGGTTGGGGATACTGCGACTATGGTGGGATTCTTCATAATAAGAATCGGGAGTTAACTCTCGGGGAGGACTGGGCCCTAGATAAATCCGATGACTTCGACGGGGTCGGTTGGTTTCCGAAGCTGCTGCTCCGGTTGGCAAGGGGACCCGGCCGCACATCCGCTCCCATTCCTCCAGGCTGATGAGCACCTCCCGGGCCTGGGAACCGTTGTAGGGGCCGACGATCCCATCCTCAGCCATATAGTCGATCAGTCGGGCAGCTCGGCCATACCCGATGCCCAAGGCCCGCTGCAAAAGCGAAACACTGCCTCGGCCTTCCCGGACCACAATGTCTACGGCTGCTTCATACAGTTCATCTCTGGCCCGCAGACTGCTTTGGCCTGCCTGGCCGGGTTCAGCCGGTTTGAGTTCCACCAGTTCATGGACATAATCCGGCTGATCGGTGGCCACGGCCTGAAGGACCCGGGCGATTTCCTCGTCGCTGACATAGGTGCCTTGACCGCGGATGAGGGTGCTGGTACCCGGCCACAGGAACAGCATATCGCCGTTGCCCAAGAGGCGTTCGGCGCCCATTTCATCCAGGATGACCCGGCTATCGGTTCGGCTGGCCACTTGGAAGGAGATACGGGCCGGAAGGTTGGATTTGATCAGGCCGGTGATCACATCTACGGTAGGTTTTTGCGTGGCCAGCACCAGGTGGATTCCGACGGCTCGGCTTTTTTGGGCAAGTCGAATGATATGGGCTTCCACCTCTTTGGCTGCGGTCATCATCAGGTCGGCCATTTCATCGGCAATGATGACGATATAGGGCAAATGGGCGGGGATTTGGGCCCGTTCCTGCTCGGTGGCCGGCTGGACCCGTTCTAAAATTTCTTCCAGGCCGAGTTGGTTATATACACTGATATGGCGTACCCCTGCACGGGCCAGCAGGTGGTACCGCTCTTCCATCTTTTCCACCGCCCAGCCCAGGATAGCCTCGGCTTTCCGCATATCGGTAACCACCGGGTGCATCAGATGTGGAAGCCGTTGGTAGGGCGTCAGCTCCACCATTTTCGGATCGATCAGCAACATCCGGACTTCATCCGGACGCCGAGTCATTACGATGGACATGATGATGGAGTTTAAGCAGACGCTTTTGCCGGTGCCGGTTCGGCCAGCAATCAGCAGATGCGGCAATGTGGTCAGATCCACCACCATCGGATTGCCCGCGACGTCTTTTCCCAAAAAAATGGGAATTCGCATCTTTTGGGCCACTGGGAGGGTTTCTTCCATCACTTCTCGAAGGCGGACAATCTGGCGTTCTGAATTAGGCACTTCGATGCCTACGGTATTTTTGCCTGGAATCGGGGCCACAATCCGCACGCTGGGCACACGCAGGGCAATGGCTAGATCGTCGGCCAAACTGGCTATCTTCGATAAACGGAGTCCCGCCTCCAAGGCCACCTCATACTGTGCCAGCACCGGGCCGGTCTGGATTTCCACCACACGGACATTGTAGCCGAAGTCGGCAAAGGTCTTCTCCAAAATCTGCGCCCGCTGACGAACCTCCTTTTCCTGGAGTTCAAATTGGATCGGTTCGCTTTCTAGCAACAGATCCAGGCTGGGCAGTTCGTAGGGGGCGGCGGTTTCGCTGGCTCGGCTTGCTGCCTCGATCTCCTGAAGCCATTGTTCTCGGGAAGGTTTCTGGGGTTTACGGATTCGGGGTTCGCCACTGGAGGCCTGATCCAAAGGAACTTGGCTATTTGGCTGCGGCGCTTCTGGCCCTGCCAGAGGGGAAGTTTCCGAAAATACCCGCACTTCTGCCCGAGAGGGGCGTTTGATTTGAGCAGAAGATGGTTCCGTAGGGGAGGGGCGGGGACTACTTTTCGCAGGGTGTTTGTCGGAGGATCGGCCAGCTAGTCGATCCGCATAGGCCTTGGCCACTCGGATAGCACCCTGCCAAAGCCCTTTGGCTACGGCCACCACCGTCCAGCGGAGCACCCAAAGCATGAACTTTTCCGTAGCCAAAAGCAGGCCGCCGATAAGTAAACTGACGGCCACAATCGTAGCGCCTACCTTTCCAAACTGCCCCACCAACAGGTTCTGAAACGTCGCCCCTGCGTATCCACCCGGTCCAATCATGGGGCCGGAGCCCCAGCCTGGCCAGGCTATGGCCGCCAACGTGGTCAGCCCCGCCAACGAGGCCAGCCAGCCGGCAAAGCGCAGCACCGGCTCGGAAATCGTCCGACGAGCCAGCAGCCCCCCTGCCACACAAGCTAAGCTCAGCAGTAAGTAATAAGCCCCAATGCCCAGAGTTTCCAGTAATGCCCAACTGACCCAGGCACCCGCCCGTCCGCACCAATTTGCTGGGATGATTCGCTGCGGAAAAACAGCGGTTCCGGGGGGATCGGCCGGATCATAACTCACTAAGGCCGCCCCCAAAAAAATCACTACCACCAGCAGTCCCAATGCTGCCAGATCTCGGCCTAAACCACCGCGCAGTCTCTCCATACGCCTCTCCGAAAGGCTCCTGGACAAAGAATCGGCCAACAGCCCTAGCCAGAAGCAATTTCGCCGCGCCAGCCCATGAGGCCTGCCTGGGGACTGCAATCGGCCAAATCGTTATTTAAGGCACCCCTCGAATAACCCTTATATCCGTTACCTACTGCCTCGGAGAGAAAAACGGCTCATCCCGTCGGGTTAACCACCGCTGGCCGTGGCACAGGATCGCCATCGGCGATAGGATTTAAGCCGGCTCAGTAAGGCTCGGGGACGATGCCAGTTGCTTAACCGCTGAAGCTAGGTGAGTCAGCTTTCGCCCATACATCCGGAGGCAACTTCGCCAAATTGCTTCCAATTGCCTGCACTGCCGAGAAGACAGGCTGTTATCGAAAACTTTGGTTTTCTGAAAATACTTTTGGTAACACTTCAGCCGAATGGGGTGCTTTTATTTTTCTTCCGTCTCCCCTGGTAGGACAGGAGCAGGGTGAATATACCGTGGGGGAGTCAAAGGTTTTTTTGTTTCGGACGAATCGGCTACTGAAGTGTTTATGGAGGGTGGCCTCTCGGGGCTGGCGGATATGTGGGCAGGCTTGGGGATTCCAGGGGGTGATGTTATGCTTTTCAAGCCTTTTTGCTCCCGGTCGGGGCGTTACCTTCGGCAATGCAGGGTTCTTGGGTGTGGGGAGTGAGGCAGTTTCGGCCCACGGCTAAAGTGTTACCTTTGTTATTCAGATGTTATTCAGACCGAACACAGCGAGGGGGAAAAAACTTTTCTGATATACGGCACCAAAAGGCCAGTCTCGATACCCCCCTCGCAGATACTTCCCCTTTTTATCATGAGGGGTTGTTTTTCAGGGTGCGGCTGATTTTTTGTGGTTAAGTTTAGGGGAGTGGTAGAAGATAGATCGTTCCCTGCCCCATGGAAGCCTTCCTCCCTGGCAGTTCCCCCACAGGACAATAGGCTCCGTACTGGAGGGGCTAGGAGTCAGTCGAAGGAGTTCAGGTGCTTATGTCTCGGAAGGAAAAAGGGGAGCAAAAGGGTGTTTTATAATAGGTAGGTGCTGTGCAAAGCTGGTTTGCCGTGGGCCGAAGCCTGGTTTGCCTATATTCCCTATGTTGCCCAGTTAACTCACAAAATTTCAGCCACACCCGTTTTTCACGAGTTTATTGACCGGGATACGAACCTGGGATATAGTCTTTCTTTTCGAATCCCGGATGTTTCTCAGTACTGAAGGAGCCAAATGATGCCCCTTGTGAAGAACTCTTCCATGGTTGGATGGTTGTTAGCGGTAGGTGGCGGGCTTTTGGGGTGGCTGGGTGCCGACTCGGCCGAATCACTGACATCGGCCCTGGGTGCAAATGCGGCTATGATTTCTTCGCCGGCGGAGCAGTCGGGCGCATCAGTCCCTGCCGAAAAAGGTGTTTCGGTCCAGGCTGAAGCTGAAAAATCTACTCCGGCGCCGATCATATGGGAAAATGAGTACCTCCGGTATGTGGTGGATCCGGCAGGCCGAAACCAAAGTTTTTTCGATAAAAAGGCTGGTAAAGAGCAATTGATCCTCCAGCGGCCCAGTTGGCTAATAACCATTCGGAAAGCAGGCCGAGATTATACGACGACCCGGTGTCTGTGGAGCGAAGGGAAACCGACCAGCCAAGCCGACCGGAACCCAAACCTGCAAGCCAACGGGAAAGTGACCGCCCAGTTTGAACAGGCTCAGGCCCAAGTCGTGCTCAGTGTACGGGTGCAACCCACGTATTTGGTCTTTGAGATCGAATCCGCCAGTGAGGGGGTGGAAGAAGTCCGGTTATTGAATCTTTGGCTTCGACCCGGAGCGGAGACCAGCGGCATTGCCGGTCTGGCCATGGACGAGCAGTTTGCCGTAGTTGTTCGGGCATTGAACCTGAAGGTGATGGGCCATGTAGGCGCTCAGCCCAGCAGTGTGCTGGCCGGCCTGTCCGGCGAAAAGCCGGCAGGAGCTACCGGCGTCTGGGAGGAGAAACTACCTGCCCGAATTGCCACCCTAGGGGCCACTGCGTATCAGAAGTATGGTTTGAGCGGGGCAAAACTGGGTCTGGTGGCCTGCCCGACAACCGAAATCCGTAAACTGCTCCAGGAGATGTTCGAGAAGGAAAATGCGGTCCGTTCTCGGCTGGGCGGCCCATGGGCGTTGGACGCTCCGGAAACCCGCGGTTCCTATGTCTTTGCCACGGTTTCTGAAGCGGACGTGGACGACTGGATCAAACTGGCCAAACAAGCCGGCCTGGCCCAGATTCATCTGATCAGTTGGGAAAAAAGCCTTGGCCACTATGAACCTCGGCCGGACCTTTTCCCCAATGGAATCGATGGGCTAAAACGAGTAATCGACAAAATCCATGCGGCCGGGCTAAAGGCCGGGATGCACATCCTGACCGGCTGCATTTCGCCGAACGATCCCTGGGTAACGCCTACGCCGGACCCTCGGTTGGCCGTGGATGTCCGGTTCACTCTGGCAGAGCCGCTGGATGAAAAGCAAGACCGGATCGTTACTGCCGAGAGGCCTGAAAATCTGGATATTATCTGGGCTTACGCCAGCCGGGGCAATGTGCTTCGGATCGGCCAGGAACTGATTCAATACAGCGGGCTAGCTCAGGAGCCGCCGTATGGATTTACCGGCTGTCGGCGGGGGGCCTTCGGCACTAAACCCCAAGCCCACCAAAAAGGCCAACCAGTAGAGCATCTGTTTGTGAGGTACGGATGTTTTCTGCCCGATGAACACTCTAGCTTGGTCGAGGAAATTGCCGAGGCGGTGGGCCGAGTCTTCAATACCTGCGGCTTCGACATGATCTACATGGACGGAGCCGAGGGAATGCCCGGCGATTGGTACGGCATTAGCCGAATGCGGGAGGCCATCTACAAACGCATTCAACGGCCCGTCCTAGTGGAAGCCAGTTGCTGGGATTATCACTCCTGGGCGTTTCATTCTCGGCTTGGGGCATGGGACCATCCCAACTGGGGCCTGAAGCCGTTTGTTGATCTGCATTGCCGGTCCAACTTAGAGTACCGGAAGAATACACTCTTACCGGTGCAATTGGGTTGGTGGGCCATTCTAGGGCCAAGCCAGGACCATGACGCCGAACTGCCCGATGAGTTTGAATATCTGTGCGCTAAGGCATTAGCCTTCGATATGCCGATGTCCTTTCAAGGTATTTCGCCAGGGCAGAAGCCGTGGTGTGCTCGGCAAGAAGAATACTTGCAGATGCTGGGGCGGTACGAGCGGCTTCGGCTTTCGGGTCAGGTGCCTCCGGCCATTCGGGATCGCCTAAAACAAGAGGGCCAAGACTTCCATCTGGAAACGAAGTCGGACGGCTCCTGGCAGTTCCGTCCTGCCGATTATCTGAGCCATAAAGTAACCACCGCTATTCCGGAAACAGCCGCCTGGATAGTGCAGAACCGATACGCCCAGCAGCCGATTCGGTTGCGGATTCAAGCCCTTTATTCCGTGGAAGCCTATGACAGCCCAAAGGCGATTGTTTTGGCCCCATTTGCCGCCGAGGGGGAGTTTGGCCAACCGGCCGCTGCACCGGGTGTGTCGGCGGAACTGAAACTGACTAAAGAGCAAGTAAAAGTGGGGGCGCAAAGCGGTCAGTTGACGGCCAAAAACCAGGGTAGTAGCGCCCGGGGGGCGTGGGCCCGACTCACCCGCCAGTTCGATCCGCCGCTTAACTTCGGCTCGTGCGACGCTTTGGGCGTCTGGGTCCACGGCGACGGCCAAGGAGCGCTGGTGAACCTGCAACTGACGAACCTGCCCCAATTCTGGCCGACCCATGATGAACATTATATCAAACTGGATTTTACCGGCTGGCGATACTTTGAAATGCCGCTGCGGGAACGGGACGCCGAGGAGTACCATAAATACGTCTGGCCGTATGGAGATTTCTATGCGGTGTATCGCTCGCCGCTTATCCGTTCGCATGTAAGTGCCCTGCACCTTTACATTAACGAAGTACCGGCCAAAGGCAGCACTACTTGCCTGCTAAGCCCGATTAAGGTGTTGCCGACCGTTGCCGTGAAACTGACCAACCCGACAATCGAACTGAACGGCCAGCGACTGGTATTTCCTGTGAACCTGCAAAGCGGTTGGTATTTAGAGTTTTACGGGCAGGATGAGGCGGTGGTGTTTGACCAGCGGGGGGCGGTGGTTCAAAAGGTAAAGCCGGAAGGTCAAACACCCATCTTACGAAGCGGCGAAAACCGTCTCCGTTTTACCTGCCAAGGCCCTGAGGGCCTCTCGCACCGGGCCAAAATTACCATCATTACCTACGGCGAACCGCTGGGCCTGTAAGAAGTTCGTAACATTTCAGCCGAGTTGCGCAGTTGCCCTTTCCTGAGGAGACCGAGGCCGGCCTCCTACTATAGGCCGAGTGGGGGGACCAAAAGGCCACCCATACGTATCATTGTCCGTCAGTCTAACTCGCTCCCGCAAGGGGATAGAAGGGAGAAATACTAGAGGAACCTCTCCATAATTTAAAGGGAATATTTTTATACCATTTGGGTCTCCTCTCTCCTTCCCCCAATATATAGGGGTCTTAGTATTGCTAGCACCCAATAGCAAGTAGGTATTCGGATAAGAGAGCCGACCGGCCACAGAATTAAAAGTTCATGTAGTTCACTATATGTTCAGAAATTGACTGAGGTTCCTAGACTACTCCGTTCGGCTGAAGTATGAAGAATCTCTCGCTTCTTCTCCGAAATAAGAATCCTTCCTTGGAAATTGCTGAATTGCCCGTAAACCGCTCTTGGCTTAGACGGGCTTTTTTGAGAAAATCTTATCCGGTCGTTGCCCACAGGGGAGATTCGCTTCTCTTTTCAGAACGCAGTAAGGCAGGATTGTCGCTTCCGGGGAAAATGCCAAAGAAGCAGAGCCAGGAGAGCCTGGATTCCTGGTTGGGGAGGAACGACGGGGAGGCGAATGCCGGTTGGAAAGCGGTGGAACTGCAGAGCGAAAACCTTTTTGATAGGAGGAGCCGAACGGATGCGGCGGGCCATGGATTTGGCAGTGTATCTAGTGGTCCGGATCTTTATTTGTGTGGTGCAGGCCCTTCGGATGGAGACGGCTGAGCAGATTGCCCGGACGTTGGCTTGGCTTGCGCATCGGGTATTTCGGATTCGGCGGCATGTGATCGAGGAGAATCTCTGCTGTGCGTTTCCGCATTTAGGGCCGGCGGAGCGGGAGAGACTGATACGCCGGATGTGGGAACATTTGTTTCTGTTAGTCGTTGAAGTTGCCCATGCTCCACGAAAAATCCATCAGACCAATTGGCGAGATTATATCCAGTTGGGTGGAAAAGATGTGCTAGTTCGGCTTTTGCTTTCGGATCGTCCGGTGATTATTGTTACCGGGCATTTCGGCAATTTTGAGCTGGCTGGAGTCATGCTTGGGCTTCTGGGATTTCCGACTTATACCGTGGCCCGGACGCTGGATAACCCCTACTTGGACCGGTTTGTGAATCGATTTCGAGGCCTAAGCGGGCAGTTCATCATCCCCAAAAAAGGCGGCTATGATCAGATTGTCCAGGTGATGAGCGCTGGCGGAACGATGAGCTTCTTGGCCGACCAACATGCCGGCTCGAAAGGTTGCTGGGTGGAGTTTTTCGGTCGGCCTGCCTCGGCACACAAAGCGATTGCCCTTTTGGCGATGACGTATAACGCTCCTATGGTGGTCGGATATTGCCGACGACGGGGTCGGCCTTTGCATTTGGAAATGCGTGTTCATGCGGTGGCCGACCCTCAACAGGCCGGCCCGGAGCTGGCCTCCGTAAAAGCACTCACCCAATGGTACACCAGTCGGCTGGAGGAGTTTATCCGTCAATGGCCGGAGCAATACTGGTGGCTGCACCGGCGATGGCGGCAGCCGCCCAGCCGATTGACCCAGCAAGAGAAAAAGGCTGCCTAAGTCTCTTGTGTTTTTACCACTTGAGAGATATACAAACCTTTTCCTACCCTCGTTATTTCTCTTTCCCTACCCTCTTCCCTTATTTCTCCGGAAGTGCCATTTTCGGCCTCTTGTCGAAACAAGAGAGCTCTAACTGCATTGAATTACTGGGGCAGAAAATTAAATTATGTGAACAAAAGAAAGGTCCCCGTAACTCCTGAGCAAAAATAAGTTAGGAAAAAATGGCAAAAGTCGAGCTTAGAGTAGTTAGCTCTCTACGGCAGCGGCTCGCTGGGATTCATATCTTTGGGAGGGATTTACCATCCCAAGGGCAGCAAGTGATTACCCCAAATAGGGGAAACCGCGTCTTTCGAAAGAAGTTAATTGCTACTTTGGAAAAATTGCATACTTTATCATGTGGAAGATTAGGAGGTGCATGGTTTCAGAAACCGTTTTGGCTATATTGCCTATTTCATCCATTCTGTATTCTTCAATTGAGCTTTCGGCATTTGCCTAAGGTGATATCCAAGTACTTCAACGGCAACTAGTGGATAACAGCGAGCCGGGGACGGACAGGCCGTTAGAAAGAATAACGGAACATCCATTCGACGACAATGGCTTCGCCCGGGCGCTGAGGGCCAAGTTGGCTGGAGGGCACCAGGCCAGCGCGGCGATCCTGGTAGAATGTCCTCCAGGAGGTAACCTGGATGCCGGTATTAAACTGTTTAGTAATATCATACAAGAAGTTGACGAAAATAAATTGGTTGTAAGTTCGTCCGACCAGGAAATCTTCGTTAAGCGGATCGTCCAAGCCCCAGCCGACATGCATATGAAGCCGATCCGTCCAGTCATACCACAGGTCGATCCAGCCACCGTAGGAGCGGATCGTATTTCGGGTATAAAGATCGACACCCTGTCCGATGCCGCCCAGAAAGGAGCTAAGGTTTTCACCCATGAAGAACTCGCCTTGAATGCCCAGACGATCGGTAATCGGCGCTCGGAAATCGGCGTTCAAAGACCAGGTGCGGAACCGACGATCGTCTTCCGGTGGGAGATTCAGTGGAGCCGGGCCGCTTGATTTAAAATCGTATTCTACTTCTCCAATATGGGCAGACACACCCATACTAATCGGATTACATCCCTTGCCCCGGGGTCCGATTACCCAACCAATTCGGCCTTGCACCTGGGGCCAATCGGCAGATTCCCGGTCAATAGCATTGTTCCCAGCGAAATCAGGCATGACATTCTGAGCCAAGGCCCCTTGCAACTCTAAGCGGAAGACCTCGGAGAAGTTCAGGTACCGTTCCAGCCGAAGCTGGGCGCGTCGATACCCTATGTTTCCGCCACACCAACCCACCGAATAATCCAGCACCCCTGGAAATAACGGAGAGGCCAAATCCCAGGTTTGCCCGAATAGAAACCGAAATTCGTCGTTTTTAACCTCCAGATAAGCATGCCGGAGAAACGGGATCCCTTGGTTGGGATTGGGTGCATTGGGGCCGAAGAAGTCGATTTCCAGTTTACCCCCGGTGCTGGCGCCGCCAAACCAGGGAATACTCGGCCCACTCAGATCTAGACCTAAACGGGTACGGCGAGCGTCAATGATGAATTCATGCTCATTATCTGTAGAAAAAGAATTCACATACAAAGTATAAGGACCCGGACTGGTCCGATTGCTGTTATAGAGCAGATCGCCCCAAAGGCTGCCATAGGGGACGATCTTCAAATCGCCCTTGGTCCAAGCCAATTTTTTCATTTCTTCTTTAAGTTCGTCTAGAGTAAAAAATTCTTCTTTGGCTTCCGGCTTGGCAGCGGCAGCTGGTTTGCTAGCCTCCGGAGGTTGAACACCCTGAGGAGCTTCTGGCGGTGCCGGAGGTTGCGCCCAAGCGATTGGTCCTACAAAACTTTCTACCGAAGGGACTCCTTGGGCCGCCTCATTGAGTCGGACCTCTCCTCCCATCGGCCGCTCCGGAAGAATCTGTAGTTCGTGTCTCGGTGCAGTACCCGAAGGAACTTCCGTCGGAGGCAACAGCTCCGGCTCCACAGGTTCTTCATAAACCGCCTGCACGGCTTGAGAAGACCGAACAACCTCAGGGCTGGGCCATGGATCCCATTCTTGGCCTACGACGGGAAAAGTCCCAAGACCTCCTAGCAGCATCCACACCCCAATCACCCGTTTGCGATCCATCGCCCGACTCCTTTCTAAGCAAAGAAAAGAACTTACACCCCCTCTGGGGGATGTTGACCGGAAAATCCCTTTCCCAGATTAGGGAGGGAACCGTTTGGGAGATCAAGCCTGGAACCCCTTTTGGCAGAATTGCTTGGAAGCAGAGGTCAGAGAGCCCCCATCTCTTCGGCTCCCCCCGGTACATCTTTAAACCGGCTTCTTAGGTCAAATTTTGCCAAGTTCCACGAGTTTCCTCTTTTGGATGTTCTAACCCCTGAAGATGTTAACCTTACAAAATCGGCTATACAATAAACTCTTAAAACTTCATCGCCTGAAATAAAAAAGTTACTAAAAATGGAAAAGTCGTGCTTTGTGAGGCAGAGCATTTCTTTTGCGTTCTCGCTTTTTTTTCCATCGGGTGCGGTTGGTACCTATCCATAAAAAAACAACTTCTTGCAAATCTGGAACTTATGGAAGTCTGGTCCTGTTAAATCGGTAGAACGATTTAAGTAAAATATTCGTAACTATCCGCCGAATAACAAACGTGTTGCTTTCTTCCGGCATACCCAGCCGGCTGCTTAGAAAGGAGAATAAGGACAATAAGGTCTCTGGATTCCTTTCCTCCCGTAGAGTTCAACAGCCCAGCTAACCCGTACCTTAGTAGAGCTTGCCTTTTGCCATTTCGCCTAACTGCTTTTGCTTGCTAAAATGAGGGCAATATCTCTTCTCTTGTTCTCCCAATTTACTAACGCCAGTATTGGAAACAGCTTCTTGGGCAAAGCCCAAAATGGAAAAGGTTAAGGGGAGCCGTAAAATCAGTAAAACTGATAAAGCTTGGTTTTTCGGAAAAAGGATGTTATAGTGCATAATCGATATGTTTGGATGGGTTTGGCTTTTATGAGACTGTTTTTAGGAGAGATTGTATGTCGGTTGGGTCTGCGAAGCGTACTGAGGCGGTACCGAAACCGGAGCTAAGTCTGTTTGATTCAACGTGTATTATCGTAGGAGTGATTATTGGTTCAGGTATTTATGAAACTAGTCCCAAAATTGCGGCGGCTGCTTCTGGGATTGCTCAGCAGCTTCAGGAATTTTGGCCTTGGCTAGGCCGATTGGTGGCCGAACAGGGCTGGGCGGCTTGGCTGATCTGTGATGCCAGTTTGATCATCGGCGTCTGGTTGCTGGGCGGATTGCTGTCGCTGATCGGGGCGTTATGTTATGCGGAACTGGCTAACGCCTACCCCAAATCCGGCGGCGACTACGTCTATATCACCAAAGGGTTTGGCCGAGAAATGGGGTTCCTGTTCGCTTGGGCACAATTGTGGGTAGTTCGGCCCGCTTCGATCGGCATGTACGCTTATATCTTCGCCCGATATGCCAATCGGATTTGTCCCCTGCCAGAACAGTGGAATCCTTTCATGATCTACGCGGCCGGTGCCATCCTGGTGCTGACGCTGATCAATATGCTTGGCGTGATGATGGGCAAGTGGACTCAGAATGTGCTAACGGTCCTCAAAGTGATCGGGTTGGTAGCGATTGTCGTGGTGGGTTTGTGGGCCAGCCCTTCCAATGCACTACCAGAAGAACCGGTTGGTCCGTGGTGCAACCTAGGCCTGGCCATGATCTTAGTCTTTTACACCTATGGCGGCTGGAACGAAATGGCTTATGTGGCTGCCGAAGTCCGAAATCCCCGAAAAAACATCCTTCGTGCTCTGGTGCTGGGTACGGTGGCTGTAGCGGCCATTTATGCCCTGGTGAATCTAGCCTTTATCCGGGCTTTGGGAGTAGTAAACTTCAGATCCTCCCAAGCGGTGGCTGCTGACGTGCTGGATTTAGTGGTTCGGCCTTGGGGTGGCAAAATCATTAGCATCCTTATCTGCATTTCCACATTCGGGGCGATCAACGGCATGATTTTTACCGGCGCACGCATCTACTACGCCATGGGAACCGATCATCGAATGTATCGCTGGCTAGGCAGTTGGGATCCTCAGCGCGGCGTACCGATCGTGTCGCTTATCGCCCAAGGAGTGGTTACGCTGCTCATGGTCATAGGGTTCGGTTGGCAAGCGAGCCTACCGGCTGCTGAGGAAAAACCGGAGCAAACTGCCGCTGTAGTAGCTCCGGCTCTCGACGCCCCGGCTGCCCAACCGGAGGCCGCTAACCCCAAACAACAAGTTGCCAACCCCTCACCACAAACTAAGCCAAACAGTCAACAAGCACCAGTGGAAACCGAACAACAACGATTTCACGGCGAAAAGGCTTTCGACAACTTGTTGGCCTTTTCTGCGCCGATCTTTTGGTTTTTCTTCCTATTGGTGGGCTTGTCGCTTTTTGCGCTGCGGGCACTGGCCGGGGTGGAGGCAGGGGCTTCGGGGGGATCTCAGACAGACCTATTTAGGGTTCCTTTGTATCCGATCATTCCGGTGGTCTTTTGCCTTTCCTGCCTATTTATGCTTTATTCCAGCATTAGCTATGCCATCAGTCAGTTAAGTGCCTATGCCCTATGGGCGCTAGGGATCATGGTGCTAGGCTTGCTTCTTGCCTGGATCAGCCAGTGGACCCCAGCAAAACCCCACCGCCCCTCTTCAACCGTTTGAAGTACCTTGGAAACCTCTGCAAAATCTTGAACACATAAACTATATGAACTTTTGATTTGGTAAGGCTTGGCCCCGAGATTCCAACACTTACTCAATGTAGGTTGCTAGCAGTGCTAACAACCCTACATAGGAGGTCAGACGTAAAGGGAACCAAAATGGCATAAAAATATATTCCTCAAATTATGCACAGGTTCCTAGCTATTTTTACACCATTTGATTCTTCTCCCTCTTCTACCCGAATGGATAGGATGGCAACACTACTAGCCAACTCCATAGCGTAAGCTTTGAATGAAGCGTGCAATCCCTATCGAATCGAAAGTACATCAAGCTCACTATATGTTCAGTATTTGGCGGAGGTTCCCAACGCCACAGGGATCCTTTTTGTGCCTTCGTTTAGTTCAAAGAGTTAGATTTTGATGATTCTGTGTTCAGCAAATGTTGGGAATACCTCACCCGGCTGAAGTGATCGCCGTGGCCGAAGGGTGGAAAAAAGCTCGGATCCGAAGCAGAAGCCGACTGCGGGGGCAAAAAGGCAGGTGGAGCAGCTTTCGCATCGCCCCAGCCGGCTGGCTACAGGGGCAGAAGAAAGAAAAATTAAGAGCCTCTAAGCTCGACTTTTGGCATTGTGGCACTCGGCTGGGAAGAAAAATGCTCTAACTGCTTGCAGCTATTGCAGTTAGGAAATTGGGGAACCAAAGGCTGATAGCGCCGTAACGCTCAGAGCCAAGAGGAGTTAGGCCAATAGGCAAAAGTCGAGCTAAGCCCCCTGGGCTGAACTGCTAGCCTTTTTCGAAAAAGGCGGCGATGGCAGAGACGATACGCTCTTGTTCGTTGGCGGTGAGCTCCGGAAAGATCGGTAGGGCCAGGACCTCCTGGGCAGCACGTTCTGTATAGGGTAAATCGCCAGGCCGATAACCTAAAAACCCGAAACATTCCTGCTGATGCAGTCCCAGGGGATAGTAGATTTCGGTTCCGATTTTGGCTTCGGCAAGGAACTGTCGGAGTCGATCTCGTTGCTTGTTCGGTACCCGAATGACATACTGGTTCCAGACATGCCGACAGCGGGGCTGAACCTGAGGAAGACCTAAAATTTTGTCTAATCCGGCCTGGGTAAAAAGCTCCTGATAGCGGGCGGCATTGGTCTGCCGACAAGCCGTCCACTGCTCCAGATAAGGGAACTTGACGTTCAATACGGCAGCCTGGAAGGAATCCAGTCGGCTGTTGATCCCAATGAGCTTATGATAATAGCGGGGTTCCATGCCGTGGACACGCAAAAGGCGGAGCTTGTGAGCCAAGTCGTCCCGGACGGTAGTCAACATACCGCCGTCGCCGGCTCCACCCAGATTCTTGGTTGGGTAGAAGCTAAAACAGCCAATATCCCCCAACGAACCGCACGGTTTGCCATCCCACCAGGCTCCGATGGATTGGGCGCAGTCTTCGACAATGGCTAGTCCGTAGTGGGCGGCTAACCGCCCCAAAGCCTCCATGTCGGCACACTGGCCAAATAGATGTACCGGCAAAAGCACCTTTGTCCGCGGGGTAATTAGCTGAGCTACATGCTGCGGATCGATCGTAAAGCTGTGGGGATCGATATCGGCAAAGACCGGACGTGCTCCAAGCCGGGTAACCGCTGAAGCCGTGGAGAAAAAGGTAAAGCTCGGCAGGATCACCTCATCGCCTGGGCCAACGTCCAAAGCCATCAGGGCAAGTAACAGCGCATCGCTTCCTGAAGCACAGCCAATGGCATGCCGCACCTGGCAATACTGGGCAAAGGCGGCCTCCAGCTTTTGGACCTCTGGCCCCAGGACGAACGCACCGCTATCATACACCCGGGCCAGTGCCTCCAGGACTTGCTGGCGGATGGGGCGATGTTGGCGCCCCAGGTCCAGAAGCGGGATAGGATGGGCAGATTGGATATTTTGAGAGATTTGGGGAACTTGAAAACCCTGGGAAAGATTCGTCGGCACCATGGCTATGCAAATCAACCAATTAAGTACTCGGCAGACCAATACAATAAAATCGGCTTTACTGACTCCGTGAGTTTTCCTCTCCGGAACAGGCCGAACTGTAGGGAATCCAGTCATCCGCGTCAAGCGAACTTTTGAAATCGGGATCGCACCGCTAGACCAATCGGCCCTAGCCGGAGACAACAGCATCTTTAAAGGCGGGATAACATTCTCGGGACTTTTTGCCATTTTTTTCTAACTGCCTTTACTTCCAGAACTTAGGGCGATACCTCCCTTCGTTCATATGAATTCCTACGAAGTTGTCCCGAAAAGCTTTTCTCGTCTGGTAAATAGAGTTCTCCGGAGGGCTCCAAACTCCTTGGAACGGAATCTCTGCATCATTCGAGAGAGAATCCCCTTTGATTCCTTCCGGGATAGACACAACATATTGGGTTGCTAGGACTGCTAGCGCCCGACAGAGTAGGTGTTTGGATGAGGAAGGAGAAAGCCTACCAAATCAAAAGTTCATATAGTTCACGCTATGTTCAGGATTATGGAGAAGTTCCCAGCCTCTATTTTACCCAGTTTTTCTAGATGGAATGCTCAGTCCCAAAAACCCACCTAAAGCACTAAAAATCCCATTTCAGGACAGCTTCTAAGCGCCACTTTTCCCATTTTCCCTAATGTTCCCCAGAAGTTACGACAAGCTCTGTTTTCGGCCACATAATTTCCTCAGTCCAATAACTTCAGACAGTTAGAGCTCTCCCCTTTAGGCAGCACTCGAAGCGCGACTTTTGGCATTTTTCCTAACTGCTTTTGTTTCCAGGAGTTACAACGAAACCTCCTTTTGTTCGCCCAATTTCCTAACTCCAATATTAAGAAGTTAGAACTTTTCCCCTCCGGGAGGAAGCTAAAAATGGCAAAAGTCGAGCTAAGAGGCTGTCCTGCAATTGGGATTTGGGCGGTTTCTGATGGGTTTTGGCCGACCGGCTCTTACCCTCGACACTTCTCAAAAACAGGGAGTTTGGGGATTCTGGGGCATTTAGGAAGGAAACCGCCTTTCATCATAGAAAATGCTTTTTCGGATTACCTTCTAAGAATGGCAAAAATCGAACTAAGTGCCACTAACAACATGTGGTTTTCTTCCTCTGTCTCTGTTTATGAGCGGTAGATGCCTTCTTGGCTTTCGCGCAATTCCATTTTTAGAAGTTCTAAGTGCAATCGTTGCTAGGAGGTAGAACATGCTTTTCCCATGGCGGGATCGGACATGGCAAAAGTGGAATTTAGGGAGTGTCTGGCTGTGTTGAAACGCTTTCCGGTCGGAGGCTTAAACCCACCAAAACTGAAGCAAAACCGACCAATATGAGCAAACCTCTCCGGCTGCGAACAAACTTCCAACACAGCCAGACTGTCTGAAAAGCCATTTTAGTTCACTTGGCTGCCAAGGTATTTCCCCCATCAAGAGGAGCTACAGCTCAAGATTTGGACACTTTGGCTATTCAGAGCCCTCACCGAACGTTGGAAAATGAAGAATTGGCTACCTCCTTGTCAGACAACTGCTGAAAGAGAATCTGCGGGGGGCTGAGAAGCTGGTTGGGGCATGACTGGGCCAGGGTTGCGAGGCGGAATCAGTTGGCCATGAATCGGCCTAGCTTGATGCACATTGGGGGCAATAGCCCCCCCAGAAGTTGCAAAAACAGCCTGACAATGTGGGGTTTCCCAAAAGGCCACCTCCACTACCGGAAGGCCCAACCGCTGGGCCTGTTCCCAAAGCAACTGAGCAATGTGCTCGGCCGTGGGATTGACGTCCAAAAGAAATAGTGTTTCGCCCGCTTCCAGTAGGATCGGGACGACCGGATCCAGCCGATGCAGGATCATCCGATGGTCCAGGTTCTCCTCAATCCATTGGCCTAGCCGACGCTTCACTTCCCCAAAATCTAACACCATTCCCTTGGAATCCAACTGAGCTGCTTCCAGCACCACCAATGCTTTGGCATTATGCCCATGTAAAAAACGGCATTTACCTTCATATTCAAGCAATCGGTGTCCATAACAGAACTGAAACTCTCGCACAACACGAAACATACTCATCGCCCTTTCGGAACCGAAAATTTCCTTAACCAAGTTGTTTCCCCCACAAGCAGGGCTACAGTCCGGGATTTGGATAGCTTGGTTAGCCAAAGTCTTCACCGGCCTGGGGGATAGGGAAAAGTGGCCCAATCCCTTTTCAGCCACCCTTTTAGCTTGACTTTTGCCGTTTTCCCAACGTGGTTTTTCTCCGCGAGTTACGACAAACCAAACTTTCGTTCACTCCATTGCCTACCTTCAATAGCTAAAGGAGTTAGAGCTTTCCCCCGGACGAAGCCCAAAAGGTAATATTCAGCTTCCATATTTTGGCGGCACTTCAGTGGAGCTGATTTTTCGTAGTCCGTTTAGGAGGAATGGCGAAGATAGCTAGTGCCCAGTTCCATCCCAGGGTCTTTGTCTGGCATCTGCAGGAAACAGGAAATACCGTCTCAGTATTCCCGATCCAGAGGCTATGACTGGCTGGGAGAAGTTTAGGTCTGCATATCCGGAAGTAACATGAATAGGTTTTGGGTAAGGCTATATTTCCAGGGTTAGCCTTGTGTAGCCGAATATTATTGGAGCCCCTTCATAACCTTCATAATTTTAAAGAAGGGAACCTCTGCAAAATCCTGAACATGTAGTGAAGTTTATGGACTTTTGATTCTATAGCCGTGGGGTTCTTCTATCCGAACACCTACTATCTATTGGATGCTAGCAATGCCGGAGCTCTATATGTGGTGTTAGAGGAAGGACAGCCAAAATGGTATAAAAATATTACCCTTGAATTATGCAGAGGTTCCGAAGATATTTACGCCATTTTGGAACCCTCCCCCTCTAATCCAATATATAGCGCTTAACAACTTACAGATAGGAGGACTTTGAAGGGGCAGGTCTCTCTCTGCCAAATCAAAGGTTCCTAAAGTCCATTATATGTTCCGGTTTTTGCAGAGGTTCCCTTGCTCTGAATGGGCAAGTCCGGATTCTATGCAAGTGGTATTCTCGGAAGTTACGGCCAATGGAAGTGTAATATGCCTGGGGGACCGAATTGCACCGGCAGGGTCAAAGCCTCGGCCAACCGTCGCAGAAATTCTTGCCGAGGAATGGTGCGGGCGCCCAGACGTGCTAGATGGGGCGACATTTCCTGAACATCTACCAGTTGATAGCCTTGGGCCTGCAGACGACGGACCAGGTGAACTAGGGCCACTTTGGAGGCGTCGGAGACCAAATGGAACATGGATTCTGCCGAAAAGGCCCCTCCCACGGCTACTCCATACACACCGCCGACCAATTTCTCGTCCTGCCAAACTTCTACAGAATGGGTATAGCCTAGCTGATGCAACCGGCAATAAGCACGGATCATCGCCGGAGTAATCCAGGTGGCACCGCGACGGCCGGGTGCTTCAGCACAACCTCGGATTACCTCCGCAAATGCCTGATCGCAGGTAACCTGAAAGATTCCTTTGCGTAAGGTCCGGCGCAGACTTCGGGAAATATGAAGGCGATCAAACTCCAGCACCGCTCGTGGGTCCGGCGAAAACCAAGGAATTGGCCAACGATCGTCCCCACATGGCCATGGGAAGATACCATGTTGGTAGGCATCTAACAGCCAATCAGGTTCCAGGCATCCTCCGATGGCCACCAGTCCCTCCTCCGTGGCGTATTCGGCCGGAGGAAAATACCTGGAAGGAGGTAACATCGCCATGGTAGCTGAATCGTACCTAAGGAATCCCAAAAGACTCTGTTGATGAAAATCCTTTAACCATTGGTCTAGCGGGATCTAGAAAGATGTTTGGGACCTCCGCATTGGTCAAGGAGGTATTTTGGGAAACTTTGCATAATTTAAAGAAGATATTTTTACACCGTTTTGACCTCTCCACTCTACTCCCACAATATATAAGACTGCTGGCACTGTTAGCAACCTGCAGATAGTAGCTCTTTGAAGGGGCTGGGCACTCCCTACTGACTTAGAGGCTGTTCTGAAAAATATTTTCTACGAGGAGGAGGTTTCCTGCTTAAATGCCGCAGAATCTCAAGAATCCCTGTTTTTAAGGAGTGTGGATGGTAAAGGGCCCGGTAGGCCAAAACCCATTGGAAACCGCCTCTTAGCTCGACTTTTGCCATTTTTGGCTTCCCCCCCTGGAAGGGGAATGTCCTAACTCCTTGAAATTATTGGACTTAGGCAATTGAGTGAACAAACGGTGGCTTCGTTGTAACTGCTGGAAACAAAAAAGTTAAAAAAATACGCAAAAGTCGAGGTTAGAGGCCGTCTAGAAATGCGTTTTTCCAGCACAAATCAGCTCAGTAGTTGGATTACCTAACATTCCGAATATGCCTATTTTTCCTGTCTTTTGCTAGGCAATCCGGTTACTCTAAAGAAGCCTCTGCAAAATCCTGAACATCTAGTGAACTTTGTCAACATTTAATTCTCTAGCCGTTCGATTACCCTACCTGGACAGCTACTAACTTTTGGGTGGTTGCAATGCTAACAACTCTATATGCTGTGTTAGAAGGAAACAGCCAAAATGGTATCAAAATATCTCCTTTGAATTATGCAGAGGTTCCTAAAATCTATCGGGAAACGCCCAAGTCTTGATTTCCAGACAGCCCCTTAGCTCGACTTTTTCCATTTTCACAGACTTATTTTGGCATCGAAAGTTATGGAGCACCTTTCATTTGTACATGCAATTTCCTAACCCTAATGCCGACAAAGAGTTAGAGTGTGGCCCATTCGCTACATGGTCAAAAATGGCAAAAGTCGAGCTTAGGGGTTCCGTAAGTTCACTATGTGTTTAGTATTTTGCAGAGGTTCCTTCTAACCTTTTATTTTACGAGAAGTCTGGGGCTTCTTTTTCTCCCTATTTGGACGGAGAGGACCAAAAACGGCTTAACTGTTCTAGTTGGGTAGGCTAGCCTCCGCGCTAGGGGCCAGTACAGCGGTTTGGTTCGGGCCATAGAGGGGACGGGAACACTTTGTACTAACATATGCACGATCATCAGTTAGGTTCATTTTCCGGGTTAAGAGCTCTTTGGGATACCTCGAAAGAGTTAAGCTCGACTTTTGCCATTTTTCCTAACTGCTTTTGCTTCCAAGAGTTACGCCGAAACATCCTTTTGTTCACCGATTTTCCTAAGTCCAATATTTACAAGAAGTTAGAACTTTTCCCCTCCGGGAGAAAGCTAAAATTGGCAAAACTCGAGTTAAGGAGCCTTTGCATAATTCAATGCGGATATTTTTATACCATTTTGGATATCCTTCCTCTAACACAACATATAGATCTGCAACATTGCTAGCACCCAATAGATAGTAAGTGTTCGGGTAGAAGAACCAAACCGCTATAGAATCCAAAGTCCATAAAGTTCACTATATGTTCAGGATTTTGGATAGGTTTCTTAATTTAAGACCTTTCGTAACCCTGTCCCCTTGGGGTTGTCCTGGGAGGCCATAGCAAAAACCGATCTGAAACATCTCTGGAAGCCTTTTAGGTAGAAGAAATAGCTTCTCTCTAAGTGCTTGTATATGAAGTAGTTAGGCTCTGTTGAAAAGTTGCCCGCAGTCTGAGGAGGTCTTGCCCATACTGGTCGGTTTTGCTTCCGTTTTGGTGGGTTTAGGCCTCCGAGCAGAAAGGGGTTCAACAGAGCCAAGTAGTTACAGATAAATTGCCCGTTCCCTAGACTTTGATTATTTCTACTAGACGAAGTGCTGACTCCTTTAGCTTACCCCATTAGGCAGGTCTGTTACGGGTGCGGCTGAAATTCTGTGGGGGAATTGGGCAAGATAGACAATATAGGCAAAATAAGCCTAACCCCCCAGAAAGCCAACTTTGCACAGAACCTACCCACTTCCAGATATACACACCTAAACTCCTTCCAGAGACTCATAGCCCCTGGAATCTGGAATCCGCAGAGCTTTTTGCCTTTGGAGATGCCAGTGGAAGGGCCGG
>JANXAQ010000177.1 GCA_025062105.1 Thermoguttaceae bacterium | reverse complement strand
CAGAGCGTTATAGCCCATGGAATCTGGAATATGGAGCTTTTTGTTCCTGCCGATGCCAGTGGGAAGACCGGTTCGATGGGCCTGGGGATTATCTATGTTCCCCAAATCCCCTAACCTGACCACAAAAAATCAGTCGCACCCGGAAGGAGCAACTGTTTGACGGGAAAAGTTGCCTCTGCTAGCTGAGCCAATCCAGGCCCAGGTCCAGACTTGGCGCCGAGTGGGTCAGTGCGCCCACACTGATTCGATCCACACCGGTTTGGGCGATTTGTCGGACCGTTTCAAGCCGAATGCCGCCCGATGCTTCCAACAGTACCTGAGGATTCAATGCATTCCGTCGTTGGACGGCTTGCCGAAGCTGCTGGGGTGACATATTGTCCAGCAGGATGAGATCTGGCCCGGCTAGCAGGACTTCGTCCAACTGTTCAAGACGATCCACTTCGATTTCTACCGGCAGATGCGGCTTCCCGATGTGGTGGAGATATTTTCGGGCCTGTTGGACAGCCTGAGCAGGGCCGAACTGAGCTTGGCAGAGGGCCAGATGATTATCTTTGATCAGGATGGCGTCGAACAGTCCGGTACGATGGTTCCGACCGCCGCCGCAGCGGACAGCATATTTTTCCAAAAGTCGCCACCCGGGTGTTGTTTTCCGCGTGTCGTAGATGGCCGCTCCGGTTCCAGAAACTGCTTCCACATATTGGCGGGTCAATGTGGCAATGCCAGAGAGTCTGCCCAGCAAATTAAGCAGGATTCGCTCACAGGCCAAGATGAGTCGTGACGGGCCTTGCAGCTGGCCCACTGTTTGTCCAGGTCGCAGTGGCTGAGCCTCCTCGGCTAAGGGGATCCATCGAAGCCGGGCGGCTGTGGGTTCCCCCTGTGCACCCAGCCATGGCCCGGCAACGGCCGGATGCTCACAGTGGCTTGCTAACCGGCCGGGCTCCTCCACGCCTACCCCCGTCGGTCCACAGCCCAGCACAGTTCCCTCTTGCAACCAAGCTTCTACCTCAGCCAAAAGTACAGGTACTCCGGGCAGGCCGGCTAAGATCCCTGCCTGTCGGCAGACGACCTCAGCTTGGCCCCAGCGATGCTCCTCCACCAGGGCTTGGCTGGTTAAATCCCCAACGCTGCCCAGATCCTCCGCCAGTGCCTCCCGCACCACCCGACGCCACTGCCCCTCCGTTTGCGCATCCCAGCCAATCTGCGTAAAATCTCGCTCCATATTCGCCAATTCCTTCTTCCACTGCCAGGAGTTGAAACATCCCAGTGCCAGGGGAAAAATTTTGGTACGGGCTTTGGTTCGTCCGCTGGGCCAGTTCCCGGTGCATTTTTGTTTAGCCGGAAAAATCCCTATTGGTAACATTTTACCCTAGAAAGTAAGCGGCGCTGCCGTCCGGGGCAGGAGACCGTCTGTGCTGAAGGCGGACTTGGCTGCGCGGCCAAAAGGCCGGTTGACCGCCTCATTTCCCCCTCATCCCCGCCTCTTTGGCCACGGCAGGCAGAGGAGGAAGATAAGCCTACTCCATTCGGCTAAACTGTTACAACATTGGATTTCCGGTTGCGGATCGGGACAATCAAGGGTAGCTTTTGGCCAAAAACAGACATGCGTCTCCGCTTGGCTGCGTTGTTCCCTATAAACATACTCTGCCCTACACTTGGAGGCCAGCAGAGACTAGAGTAGCAGTCCTATCGACAGTAGCTGTTCTGTCGGCGTCCATCGGACAATCCATGGCATCGCACTTCTATATCTATGGACTGGGAATGGTTTTTTAAAAAGATCGGCCTCAGGGTGCAGAGAGCCAATAAGCACAGGCACCCTTTGGCAACCGAACCCAATCCCCCTTTGGCAGCCGAACCCAATTGTTCGGAAGCGACGGAGTCTAGGGCCAGGGCTGGGGGAGCTGGGGGAGGAAATCCGTTTGGTTCAGGCAAGGCGGGGGTCAAAAGCAATCGGATGTCTGCTTGGGTGTCGGGAGGCCCCCCGCAGTTAGGGGGCCGGCAACGTCTAGTGCCACCCGCCTGGGTCCTTCGGCGAACCGATCAAGCCGTAGTGGCCGTTGGACTGCTGCTAGCAGCCCTGGCAATGCTTTTGTGGGCCATCCGCCAAGCAGGTCCGGAGGGACATTTGGTCGATATTGATCAAGCTTCGCCTTTAAAAGTCGATTTCCGCGTGGATATCAATCAGGCCTCTTGGCCGGAATTAGCCCAATTGCCCGGCGTTGGCCCTAGCTTGGCCCGCCGCATCGTGGAACATCGTGCTACCCATGGGCCATTCCGTTCGCTGGATCAATTGCAAAAAGTCCGAGGCATTGGGCCGAAAAAGCTAGAGCAAATTAAACCCTATCTTCTCCCCCTGCCGGAGGATTCTGCTACGCAGCTGACTCCTGTGCCTTGAGAAAGTCTCGAGGGGCACTGGTGCAAGCCCCTGCTATCAAAAAGCCGATTTCTACTTTCTCGTTTTTGTCCCGGAGCCTTTGGAAACATCCGGGAGAGTTGCCCGTCCATGCTCCCTGCTGGTTCCATCGACTGCTATGGTCCAACTGCTTAGTTCCAACTGGCCACTGCAATGAGCGATTCGTGATGGTGGTGGCTGAGACGGCTGTTTGCTCTTCAGCCCCCTCTGCTCGGGTAGTTTTCCCTTTCTGCTTTCGGACTCAGTGGGTTATTAATCTTTCAGCCGGAACAGTTTGGCCAGGGCATCCATGAGGCTGTAGGGGACTCCATGGCGGGCCTGATCCCGGAGGGTATCCAGCGGCAGATGGAGCATTTTATTCACTAGACGGTCGAACGCTTGGCGGATCTCGGAACGGGCTTGTTCGTCCAACTGGGGCAGTTTATTGAGGAGGCGTTGGAGTTCTTGCTCTTTCCAGCGTTGCCAATCTTGGCGAAGTTGCAGGATAAGCGGGGCGCTGGCTTTGTGGTGGAGGTCGGCCATGAATCGGCCTGTTTCTTCTTCGATAATGCGCCAGGCGGCCGGCAGTTCAGCGTCGCGTTGTCGGCGGTTGGCCTCACAGGTGGCTTTTAGATCGTCAATCGAGAATAGATATACTCCCGGAAGGTTGCCAATGGCTGGATCCACATCGCGAGGAACCGCCAAATCCAGGATGAACACAGGCCAACGACGCCGAACCGCAGCCACCTGCTGGAAGGTTTCTAAGGTGAGGATCGGCTCTTGGGCGCCGGTTGTACAGATGATGACGTCGGCGCCGGCTGCCGCCGTGGCCAGCTGATCCCAGGGCAGTGCTCGGCCATGCCAAAGGCAGGCCAATTGCTCGGCCCGTTCCAGGCTCCGGTTGACCACCGTAATGTGCCGGGCACCCTCCTGCTGGAGATATTTGAGCGTCTCTTCTGCCATCTGCCCAGCACCAATGACCAACACCTGCTTATCATCAAACCGATCGAAGACCTGCTGGGCAAAATCGGCCACGGCCACACTGGGAATGCTCACCCGACGCTGATGCAGGCTGGTTTCGCTAGCCACTCGCCGAGCCACTTTGACTGCCGTCTGGAAGGCCGCATGGAGGATAGGGCCGACGGTCCCATGTTGGGTGGCCAGTTGGTAGGCTTCTTTTACTTGCCCTAGGATCTGCGCTTCGCCCAGCACCATGCTATCCAAACTGCTGGCTACGGCGAATAGGTGCCGGGCTGCTTCTTCGTCTTCATAGGCATAAAGATAAGGCTGGATCAGAGTTGGGTCTAGGCCGTGGAAGTGCGCAAGGAATTGGCCGGCCTGTTCAGCTGATGGCATCAAGGGTTTTTCGCCGCCCAGGTAGAGTTCTACTCGGTTACATGTGGATAAAAGTACAGCTTCAGTCTCTGGCCACCGACCCCGCAGCGCCATAAGGGCCGAAACGGTTTGCTGCCGATCAAAAGCCAACCGTTCCCGCACCGCCAACGGCGTTCGATGATGACTGCAACCGACCAACAACAGATTCATAGCCGAAAGCGTCATTCCGGGACCGATACACCCTGCGGCCCCCAAGGCCATTGGCCAACAGATGCCCTAGAGCCTCCCAGTTCAGGATAGCTCCGACCGAGGGAAGAATCAGCTTCGGCCCAGGAAACTGGAGCCCTCCCATTTTCGTCTATCCAAGGATTCCGGGTTCGTCCGTGGGAAGTATCCATCATCAGCAAAGCCACTAAGGCCATTATAAGAAACACAAAGCTAACCATCGTCACAAAAGCCACTTTGCGGACTTCATCGGCAGGACGATACCAAATGGTGATGGCTAAAGCCACTAGCAACCACCAGAACATGGCCAAGGTGGTCATCACTAGAGGATCACTCCATGGCAGAGGAGGCACCTGTTGCTGGTAGTTGATCCAGTTGAGCACTATCCCGCCGAAAAACCCAACCCCCAAGGCACCCACCGCCACAGTCATTGCCCGCAAATTCATCCGCTCTAACCATTCCAAACTAGGTAACCAAAGTTGATCTAGCGGCGCACGCCGGTGTTTGAGCCGATAGGCTTGCACCAGATACAACAGGCCGGCAGTAAACGCTACTAGGACCGCTACCGTCGCTAGGAGGATTGCCCCAGCATGGATCAACCCCCATACTTTGGAAGCGGCTGGTTGGGAGTAGGGTTGTCGGCTTGCCCAGCCACTAGCCAGCCCAATCAGCCCCAAGGCCAATGGCAAAAGTACCAGCCCAAACGGCGTGCGAGGATAGGAAAAGACCAGCACCAGATAAATCGCTACCAGCAACCAAGCTGCCAACAAACACCAGTCCATCTCACTGGAAAGCGGCGAGCCAGTTACCGTAGCCGCTCGGTAACCCAAAAACACACTATGAGCTATCAATCCGGCTGTCCCCAGTACCACTAACCAGACTGCACGCAGCCGACTGCGAAACCACCAACGCCATACTTCCAACACCAACGCTGCCCCATAACTGGCCGCAAAACTGACAATGCCGATTCGGCCCATCCGCCTTTGCCCTCCATCTTGGTATTTGGCCCTCTTTTGCTATTATACTGGTTGGAGCAGCTAGCTGCTTCGGCTCCTTAAGTCCTTTAGAGCCTGTCTGAAAAGAGTTTTTTGGCACACTCGGTAGCCAAGTTGTTTCCCCCACCAGGAGGGGTTACAGCCGAGGATTTGGGCACCTTAGCTACCTAGAGCATTCACTGGCCGTTGAAATGGAAGACTGTCTACAT